>JAAZAT010000282.1 GCA_012514185.1 Spirochaetales bacterium
GAGCAGCACATCATCGGCAAGCAATTGGTGACCGACCATATGTTCGATCGGCCGGCAGCTGACATCATCAAGAAGAACGGGGGTAAATAATGGCGTTCAGAAACTACATCTTGGTCTGCGGAGGTACCGCTTGTGAGTCAAGCCGCTCGGACCAGATTTACCAGAACCTGATAGAGGAGTGCAAGGCACAGGGAGTCGCTGACGAAGTACAGGTCGTCAAGACCGGCTGTTTTGGTTTCTGCGAGCAAGGCCCGATCGTCAAGATCCTTCCCGAGGACTCTTTCTATGTGAAAGTCGCTCCAGAGGATGCCAAGGAGCTGATCAGCGAGCATGTCATCAAGGGCCGCGAAGTCACCCGCCTGCTCTACGACAAGGAGTCGAGCCGCAAGCATGCCAAGGTTGAGGACATCAAGTTCTACCAGAAGCAGTTCCGCATCGTACTGCGCAACTGCGGTTTCATCGATCCCGAGAACATCGACGAATATATCGCCCGTGAAGGGTATCAGGGGCTTGAAAGAGCTCTCTTCGAGCTGACCGGTGATGAGATCATCGAGGAGCTGAAGACTGCAGGCCTGCGTGGTCGCGGCGGTGCAGGCTTCCCGACCTGGATGAAATGGAATTTCTCCCGCCAGGTACAGAATGACACCAAGTATGTCGTCTGCAACGCCGACGAAGGCGACCCGGGTGCCTATATGGACCGTTCCACTTGTGAAGGCGACCCGCACTCGGTGCTCGAAGCCATGACCATCTGCGGCAAGACCATCGGAGCACACCAGGGCTTCATCTACATCCGCGCCGAGTATCCCTTGGCCATTCACCGTCTCGAAATTGCCATGAAGCAGGCCCGTGAATACGGTCTCTTGGGCAAGAACATCCTCGGAAGCGGCTTTGACTTCGACATTGAGATCCGTCTTGGGGCCGGTGCGTTCGTCTGCGGTGAGGAGACTGCCCTGCTGCAGTCCATCGAAGGCAAGCGCGGCATGCCCCAGCCTCGTCCTCCATTCCCCGCTGTCAAGGGCTTGTGGGGCAAACCGACGGTCATCAACAACGTTGAGACCTGGGCGAACGTCCCGGTCATCCTGACCAAGGGCGGCAACTGGTTCAACAAGATCGGTACTTCCGACAGCAAGGGAACCAAGGTTTTCGCCCTCACCGGCAAGATCCGCAACTCCGGCTTGGTCGAAGTCCCGATGGGAACCACCCTGCGTGAGATCATCTACGACATCGGCGGCGGCATCGCTCATGACAAGAAGTTCAAGGCTGTGCAGACCGGCGGTCCGTCCGGCGGCGTCATCACCGAAGAGAACCTCGACACCCCGATCGATTTCGGCTCGCTGGTGCGAATCGGCTCGATGATGGGAAGCGGTGGTATGATCGTCATGGACGAAGACGACTGCATCGTCGACGTTGCGAAGTTCTACCTGAACTTCTCGGTCGATGAATCCTGCGGCAAATGTGCACCCTGCAGAATCGGTGGAAAGTCCCTGTGCAACATCCTGGAGAAGATTACTTCAGGCAATGGCACGCTCAAGGATTTGGACACGCTCTCGTCCATCGGTGAAGCAATGAAGAAGGGCAGTCTGTGTGCTCTGGGACAGACCACTCCCAACCCGGTCCTCTCTTCGATGAAGCACTTCAAGGAAGAGTATCTCGCCCACATCGTGGACAAGACTTGTCCCAGCGGCACCTGTAAGAAACTCATTTCCTACACGATCAATGCCGAGAAGTGTATCGGTTGTACGGCCTGCGCACGCAAGTGCCCCGTCGCTGCAATCTCTGGCGAACGAAAACAGGTTCATGTCATCGATCAGGCCCTCTGCATCAAGTGCGGTGTCTGTATGGAGACCTGTAAGTTCGGCGCCGTCGAAATCCACTAGGATCAGGAGAGGAGGAAACAATTGAGTATCGTACATGTGAAGATAAATGGCATCCCCGTTGAAGTTGAAGAGGGGACCAGCGTACTGAATGCGGCCAGGAAGGCCGGGGTCAAGATCCCGACCCTCTGCTACCACGATGACCTCAAGCCCTTCGGCTCCTGCGGTCTGTGCATCGTGAAGCAGGAAGGCAGCGCGAAGATCATTCGTGCTTGTGCAGCACCGGTCAATGAAGGTCTGAGTGTCATCACCCACGACCACGAGTTGTTCGAAGCCCGCAAGACCATTTTGGAACTGATTCTGTCCACCCACCCCTCCAGCTGCCTCACCTGCATCCGCAACGGTGAATGCGAGCTGCAGGACATTGCTGCAGAATTCGGCATCCGCGAACAGCCCTTCGAGGTCCGCCTCAGCAATCGGGAGAAAGACACCTCGTCTGCATCGATCGTGCTGGATCCCGAGAAGTGCATCAAGTGCGGACGCTGTGTACAGGTCTGTCAGGACCTGCAGGGTGTCTTCGCCCTTGAGTTCATCGGACGCGGTGATGAGACCTGCATGGCTCCCGCTGCCATGCTCAAGCTTGACGACAGCCCCTGCGTACGTTGCGGCCAGTGTGCTGCACACTGCCCGGTTGGTGCCATCTATGAGAAGGATGAGATCGCAACTTTCCTCTCAGCAGCCGCCGATCCCGAGAAGCAGGTCGTCGTCCAGATCGCTCCCTCTATTCGTGTAGGCTTGTCCGAATCCTTCGGTCTGCCTGCAGGAACCGTGACCACCAAGAAAATCTATGCGGCCCTCCGCAGGCTTGGTGCAAAGGCTGTACATGATACCAACTTCGGTGCCGACCTCACCATCATGGAAGAGGGGACTGAGCTGGTCACCAGGCTGACCAAGGGCGGCGCCCTTCCCCAGCTGACCAGCTGCTGCCCGGCTTGGGTCGACTACGTGCAGAAGTACTATCCCGACCTGCTCGACCATGTATCGAGTGCCAAGAGCCCGATGCAGATGGTGGGAGCCATCGAGAAGACGTTCTACGCCGAGAAGATGGGTATTGACCCGGCGAAGATGTACACCGTTGCCATCATGCCCTGCACAGCCAAGAAGTATGAGTCCGAACGTGACGAGCATATGTATGCCAGCGGCCACAAGGACGTGGACCTGGTGTTGACCACCCGGGAGTTCGCCCGTCTGATCAAGAGCCAGGGAATCGATTTCCTCTCGCTTGCAGAAGAAGAGGCTGATAGCCCGATCGGAGAGTACAGCGGCGCCGGCACGATTTTCGGTGCCACCGGTGGAGTCATGGAAGCTGCGGTCCGTACCGCCTACCATGTCGTGACCGGCAAGGAGCTGCAGAACGTCGAAGTCGGTGTGGTCCGCGGCCTTGCCGAGGTCAAGAAGGGAACCGTCGACTTTGATGGGACTCCGGTCCGTGTTGCAGTCGTGCATGGTCTTTCCCATGTCAAGGAAGTGATGGATGAGATCCGCGCTGCCAAGGCAGAGGGCAAGCAGGCTCCCTATGAGTTCATCGAGGTCATGGCCTGTCGCGGCGGTTGTATCGCCGGCGGCGGACAGCCCTATGGTGCAACCGACATTCTGCGCGAGGAACGCTCGAAAGGCCTCTATGCCGACGACAAGAACAGTGCAGTGAGATGCTCGCACCAGAATGAGTCGATCCAGAAGCTCTACGAGACCTTCCTTGAAAAGCCGATGAGCCACAAGGCCCATCACCTCTTGCATACCACCTATCAGGAACTTCCTGTTTACAAGGCCTGATGGTTGGCCAGTATCCAATGTGCCCGGCCCCCGACAGGCCGGGCCTTTCTCTTCAATGACAAGACTCGGACAGCAATGTTCGGGTCTTGATCATTGAAGAGAGAAAATCGATTGAGAAATCATCAGATCCAGCCTAGGTGATGAAACAAAACCATGGTAGCATGAATCAACGGGCGATATGAGGTGAAAGGATGCAGCAAGCTGTAGAGTACCGGCGCAAAGGTTTGGTATCGGGGGGAGTGCTGCTGGAATTGTTGGTCGGCACCCAACTCGGCTTTGCCGTGATGCTGGTCTCATTGCTGCTTGGGATGCCCCCCTGGGCAACTGTAATGCTGCTGGTGGGAACCATCGCGGCGGTCTTGTTTGTCTGTTCGGCTGAGATCAGCTACATTGTGGATGCCGACGGTATAACCCGAGCCATCGAGCCGAAGGTCTTGCACTATACATCCCTTGCTCGACGGGACTTTGTACCGTGGTCCCGCATCGCATCGTATACGCTTGACTACGACCGAAACCGGAGCTGGCAGACCTACCCGTATCTGCTCATTCTGGGAACCCGACCGCGCGTGCAGTGGAAGATTGCCGGGACTTCAATGCAAGATGCAGCCTTTGAAGGGTTTGTGGACGGTTTCGTACGAAGCATCAGCGCAAGTGAGGCAGCACCCGATGCTGCTGCGAAGGCAGCTGTTGTCCCACCCATTACGAGGCGCCCAGGATTCTATGCCACCAAGCGGGCGAAGGTTCTTGCTTGTGCGCTCGTCGCAATCGATGTACTGATCATCGCAGGAGTATGGACGGAAACGTTGCATCTTTCACAGGCGGGCATGTACCGGCTGGTTGCAGTATTGCTGCCCGGCACCCTCTATATCCTGTACAGGACACTGCGGCATTGAATGGTTTTTTTCTAGAGAGAGAAGGGAGGCGGAATCCTTGCAGATCCCGCCCCCTCGATGGATCAAGGAATTCTGAACAGAAGCAGTGAAGAAGTACTTTTGGATGTGATGACCAGCATATCCTGCTTCAAGGACATATCCATTCTCGATGCTTGGTAGGACTCCAAGCCCTTGGTATCCAGGTGGGTTGCTGCAAAGCTCGGTGACGGGCACTGGAAGGTCAGTAAGCTGGCGGGCGTGAGGACATACAGCTTGGTTCCCGACGAGTTGGGTAGCAGCTGCACGATGCCGTCCATGCTCCCTATCCCGTTTTCTCCCGAAGTGAATACCTCCATCTGCTCCCATGTCCCATTTGCATAGGTGAATCTTCCTACATCGTTGTCCGTGGCATACATCAGGTTGTCATCGTTGAGGAACTTCACCTCGGCTACATTGCTCAGATACGGGGTGTTGCCTGAGTTGAATTCAACCGGATTGGTGAATGGGACGGCGATGGTTCCCTGCCGAAAGATTTTCAACATCGAATTTTCTTTCAGCGTGAGCGCCGAGGATTTTCCTGTAGTGCTGATGGCCATACCTGCATACGGAATGTTGTACTGTGGATATCGCATGTAGTAGTAATCCGAATACAGGTCGTTTTCTGCATTCACATAGAAATTCGTCTCAACGACATGGTCCTTGAGAGGATGCAGGCCGTACAGGATTCCAGAACTGCGAACAAGGGTAAGGTCGGTCAGATACGGGAACGTGAGATCTCCCGGTACACTGTATCCGTATGTGTTGTTGCGCCTAAGGCGCTTGGTAAGCGACGAGGTGGCGATGTCGTACTCATAGATGGTCAGACCCGGTGCAACCGAATCGGCGATGACCACCCTGTTCGAAGAGTGGTCGACCATCAGTTCGGTGATGCCGCTGGTGGTAAATCCATCGGCTGCGGTGTAGGTGTGTACGACTTCCAACGAATCACGGACAATTCTGCAGACTTGGATGGTCTGTGCTTGGTTGCTGGCCAGCAAAATCTTTCCATCGGGAAGGAAAGCCGCATGGGCATCGATTCCGATATGCATGCCGCCGGTATTGTCCTGTACCGTGCTGACGAGGATCGGGACTCCGGTCTCCCCGTTTACAGTGGCGGTGAAAGAGATGCTGGCCGACCCGGAACTAGCCTTCAGGGCCCCCTTTGCAATGACGTCCAAGCGATGGGTGCCGCTGGCCGGGGTGAAAGAGCAGTCCAAGCCAGACCCTATCAGGACCCCGTCGAGGTACCAATCGACCGCCAGATTCGATGTGTCGGCGGCACTCAGGCTGACGGTGACCGGCTGCAGGGCGTTGACCATAGCACTGATCCCCAGGATCGTGCACTCCACCGGAATTCCGAGCTGGTTGACCAGGGTCAAGCCGGAAGGGACGTTGGCATACTTGTCCAATTGCAGTGTAATAACCCCCTCGGTGGTCCTGTTGCCCACGATTCTCACCACCTCCGCACACCCCGCCACGGCGGTGCCGCCGCTGAAGAGCTGGGCGTTCAACAGGTAGGAGCCTGCAGCATAGTGTCCTGAATAGGTCACCGAGCCTGAGGCCATGTTGTTGGTGGTCGGGCTGAGAACCTGGGTGTTGCCCTGTTCATCGGTGAGGCTTGCCTGCAACGACGGGTCGCTGACATTCAGGGCGTTCCATGCAAGCTGGATGGAGAGCAGCCCTTTGCCTGCCAGGCTGTCCAGTTCAATGATGACCGGTGCCGGATCTGGTGTCAGGGTGACTGTCGCCTGGCCTGTCACCAGGTCGACGCCGCTGCTGTTCTGGCCTACAGCAGTGATGGTCCAATTGCCGATCAGGAGCCCTTCCACTTCCAGATTTTCCGTGGTGCTCATGACGCTGAAGGTGGTTCCCTGGGGACCTTCACCTTCCACCGCATAGCGCGACACTTTCAGGGGAGTGTCTTGGGGAACCAAGGAGCGTTCGACCGCTTCCTTGCTCACCATTCTCAACTGCAAGGTGGAACGAGGTGCACTCTCCTCCTTGCATCCTCCCATCATCAGGCACAGAAGGCCTATGAGGGGGATGAGAAACCAACGAGAAGTAATCGATGTTCTATTCATTCTTTCCTCCGACCACAAAGGAAGGAAGAGTAGGGAATCGCTTCACATCTTTTCTTTTTTCTCTTCAACAGGTACATTCAGTGCATGCAAGCATTGATCAAGATCGCCCTGTTGGCCCTGACCCTGGTTCTGGTATTCATCAACCCCCTCTCTATCGGACGGGTGGTCTACTATTCACTCTTTCCCCTGTTGTTTGTCCTGGTGTGGCTGTTCTACCTGACCTCCTACGTCGTTAGCGAGAAGGCGGTGCGCAAAGCAACCACAGAGCCTTTCTCCTACTCCTGTTTTTGCGCCCTGATTCCTCCCGTGGATGACGGGGACCTCATCCGCGGACGGCTCATCATCACCGACAAGCGGCTTGCCCTGTTTCAGAAGGATGCAAAGAAGGGCGGTGTCAAGGAAGTCTGGAGCATGGACATTGCCGAGGTCAGGCACTTTACCGTCGGACAGCTGCTTTCGGTGCGCAAAGGCGTCACCTTCCTTGCCGAAGAGCGGGAGGCCCGGTTTGTAGGCCGTCGGATTGCACAGGACAAAGAAGCGATCACCATCGCCCTCGGCTGGAAACAAGCTTAGAAACTGTAACTGAACCCTATACGCATCGGCTCGAAGGAGAACCTGAAATCAGGGCTCGTGATCACCCACTGAGCCTGGATGCCTGCCTGGTAGAAGAACCGCAGGTTCTCCACGATTTCATAGGAGAAACCGCCCAGCACTTTCGCTGTCAGCCCAAAATCGGTGCTTGTCCCGAAGAAGAAAGTCGGGCCGAGGGAGATGGAGAGCGGAATAGTGAAAGCCTCATCTTTCCTGAGCGTCCATTGCCCCTTGGCCAGCACACTGAGTTGGTTCTCGCTGCCGTCCCTCGCATACTCCAAGGCGCCTCCGAAACTAAAGAGTGTATCGGTGTGTTTCAACACATCCAACTGCACGGAGAAGCCGTTATTGGTCAGGGCGGGCAGGTCGAAGTTTGCAAACGATACCGCCGTTCCGATCGTCCAGCTCAACGGCTCGGGATCGATCTCTACACGGGTTGTGGGAATTGGCGGGGTCTGGGGCGCCATTGGGGTAAGCACTACTTTTTCGCTTTCGCGTGGAACTTCTGGAGGGCCTTCATCTCCGCCTTGCATTGCAATCGGTTCTGCTGATTCTTCACTGACGGGAATCTCTTCAAGGCCCGGCTCCTGCTGTTCGACTACAGGCTCCTCCTCCTTGACGGATGCCTTCACCAAAGGCTGTTCAGGGGCGAACGGAATCGGTACTTTGGGGGCGCTGGAAACGGGAAGCTTGAGCAAGCCCGACATCAGCAGCGGGTCGATGGGAGGGGGGAGTGGAGCCGTATTTGTCAGGTCCGGCTGTTCAATGGGGATCACTGCGATGGGCTCTTCCTCTGTGACGGGGATTTCCTGCACCACCGGACTCGCCTTGGCTTGCACCTCCTGTTGCACAGGTTCGGCAATGAAATCCGGTTTTGGTTCTTCTTCGAAGACAGGTTGGATAGGAGGTTGCACCACAGCTTCTGCCGGCTGAGTGGATACCTGTTCAGCTTGCTCAGGCTCACCTGTCTGGGGCCTCATCGCAATGTACCAGTAGGTACCGCCCAGTACAACGAGGCAGGCTAATACTATCAACACTACCGACCAAGTCTTATTCACAACATACTCCTTACAGTAACTATAACACCACAAGAGGCCTTTCTTGTACAAGTCTAACACGGGTTGATGAACTGAGTACCATCAATTCCTTTCTTTTCGGTGAAGATTTGTGCATTTGTTCCCTCCCGAGGGTACCCTTTTCGGAGAATTCCAGCACCAGGGCATGCGTGATAGGGTCTGCAAACGGAGGGTATCGTATGCGGATTCACCTTGTCGCCCTGGTTTTGCTGATTCCTTTCAGCCTTTCTGCACGGCATGCCGGATTGGCAGTCTCCCTCGACCTCTGCTCGCTGGACAGCCTTGCCTCTGATACCGCGATTGTCCGCATGGAAGCCGCCTTGGATGTTACCCCGGAGTTCAGCCTGAGCATGCCCCTGACTTTGATGGCAGAGCGGTACCGCGGAGGAGTGCAACTGTGGGAGACAGGCATCTTTCTCCAGTACCACCCGCTTGGTTGGGACCTGTTCCTCTCGCTGTCCCTGATGCAGGTTGCTTGTGTTGCCAACCATCCCTATGAGGATGGGACGCAGCTGTTGTTCCTGAACGAAATGGCGGTAGGGTGGCAATGCTCCTTCCCCCCGTCCATTGTCGTCAAACCGAGTGTGATCATCAAGGATCCCAATCGCATCCTCACCGAGGAGTATGGCTCCTTGCAGTCGTTGTTTACACGGTTTCCCATGGTTCGCTTCGCCCTGCTTGTCGGATGGACGTTTCCTGTTCCCTCCTCCAAGGGTGCAGGGCGGTGAAGAGTTTGCATGAACAGGAAGGAGGAAGTTTGTATGATGCGCACACTGGGTAATTGGGTGGTGGTCATCCTGCTTGTCCTGCCGCTCAGCGGATGTTCGATGGGCTGGGAAGTGCAGAGCAAGGCGAAAATCAGCGATGACCAGCTGTTTCCTGCTGTATCGGAGATGATCGAGCAGCAGAAGGATGTGGTATGGCCGTATCTGCAGGAGGACCTGCAGCGCAGCCTTGCCTCAAGACAGGTCAATGCCGGTGAGATTGTGACCAATACCTTGGAGGAGGAACAAGGCCGGCAATATCTGGAGTTCTGCTACACCGTAGGCAGGGATGCGGATATTGAGGAGGTCGTCGCCTTCGCCCATGGTCTGCTGAATGAACAGGAGCAGCAGGAGTTGGATGAGAAGCTTGAAGCAGCACGAACACTCATGCTGGACAAGGCGGAAGTGCTCAGCCGCGGCTTGGCTCCCAGCCAGCGTGCTGCATTCTGGAAGGATATGCAGAAACTGGTCACCAGGACGCTGGTGCTTTTTACCGCAGGCGTAGTCTATGCATGCATCCCTACGGTGGTGTTCTGGGGGAAAATCTCTGCAGCAACCGCCATCGCTGTAGCAACCGGAGTGGTCGCCAGCACAGTCATGTCCATCTGGCGGTACTATCAGTTCGGCGGCAGCATCGACGAATCGTTCGGTGAATGGCTGACCAGCGTCACAACCGAGCCTGAACTGTCGTATGCCCTGGCGGCTAGCGTGATTGCAGTGGGCAATACCCTCAAGCGGGGAGCGGTGGTGACAGGAATCATCATCTGCGTGTTTGCCCTCTACAACGTCGTGGACATGGTTAAACCGATGCTTGCCAAATACAATTTCGGTGTTTGAGCAAGCTCTGTGTTTCTGAGGTTGCTCCAGCCAATGCTTTGTGAAATACTGTGTGCATCACGAACATCAGCAAGGAGCTCCTCACCATGTCTACTTCCCTGAAAAATGAAATCCTCTCACGGTTCCTCCGTTATGCAGTCATCGATACCATGAGCGACGACCAGGCAGTGGCCGTCAAGCACCCCTCCACCGACGGTCAGTGGGACCTGTTGAACCTGCTCGTCGATGAATTGAAGGAGCTCGGCATCAGCGACATCCAAGTCGATCCCAACGGGGTGGTCATTGCAAGGCTGGCTTCCAATATCGATCATCCGGTGCCCACCGTTGCCTTCATGGCCCATGTCGATACCGCAGATGATGTGATGGGAAACAACGTAAAGCCAAGAGTGATCGACTCCTACGACGGCAAGGACATCGTGCTGAACGAGCAGTACACTCTCGTGGCCGAAGAAAATCCCGAGCTGGCCAAGTATGTGGGGGAGACGATCATCGTCACCGACGGTAACACCTTGCTGGGCAGCGACGACAAGGCCGGGGTGGCTGAGATCATGAGCGCCGCAGCCTACCTGAAAGCCCATCCCGAGATCAAGCACGGGGTGGTGGAGTTCATCTTCACCAGCGACGAGGAGACCGGCTCTGGCATGAATACCTTCCCTTACGACAAGATCAGCTGCGACTACTGCTATACCATCGATGGGGGGAAACGCTTTGAGATCGAGAGCGAGTGCTTCAATGCAGCAACGGTGAAGGTCCATTTCAGCGGGGTCAGCTATCACCTGGGCATGGCCCGCGGCAGGCTTGTCAACGCACTGACGATGGCCTCGTTCTTCATCAATGCACTTCCCCAAGCCGAAAGCCCGGAAGCTACCGATGGCCGTTACGGTTACTACTGCGCCCAGAACATCAGCGGGACCAGCACCGAGGTGGACCTTGTCATCTATCTCAGGGATTTCGACCTGGACATCCTGAATCGCAGGATTGATGCGATCAAGAGTCTTGCTCTTGCCACCGAGGCTCTCTATCCGAACGGAAAGGTCAGCGTCGATGCAAAACACATCTACTACAACATGGCCTTGGTTGCAGCAAAGAAACCCTTTGCCATGGAGAACCTGTATGAGGCAGGCCGGCAGCTCGGCATGGAGCTGAAGAGTGAGCTGATTCGCGGCGGCACGGATGGGGCGCGCATGGCAAATGAACGCGACATCCCCTGTCCGAACATTTTCACCGGCGGTCACAACCTGCATTCACGCTTTGAGTGGGCGGCCCTTCCTGCCATGGTGGATGCCTGCCGCCTGATAATCAAGATTGTCGAGGTGGGTGCCTTGAAATGAAGCGGCTCTGCTCTCTCCTTCTTTGCCTGCTTCTCTTTTCGCTTCCCGCCGCATCCCTTGCGATCGACAGTGCAAGCACTGTTTCCGAGCAGGTCCGCCTATCTGTCAGGCGGGCCTTGGAGCGCGCGATGCTGCCGCTCTTGCAGGAGGACGAAACGCTGGTCGCCTATATCGATACAGCGGCCCTCACTCTTTCCGTAGGAGAGCGACACCTTGCACTTGATATCCCTGATTATGCACAGGACCTGGAAGCGTTTCTGGTCTCCAACCTCGCCTATGACGGGCTTGTCCTGGTTCAAGAGCTTCCTCCCATCGGCCTGGAGTTTGTCCTTGATCGGGGCTTTGCCGTTGAAAACAACTCAACGACGCCCATCAGTGAGGGTCGGCCCTACTGGGTATTGGACGGCCAAGGCCACAAACGCGGCGTGGTGGTGGCCTCGCATGTGAGATCCAGCGAGCCCAAGCTGGCCTTCCTCCAGCAGACGGCAGGCAGGGAGCTTTTGGCCGGCATGGCCCTTGAGCCCATGGGGTTGTTCCCACTCAGCATCGAATCCAGCATCCACTCGGATGGCTCGATAGGAGTGGGCGTCGGTGCTTCCTACCCTCTGCCTTCCTATCCGTTTCGCCTGCACGTGGGTTTCAGCACCCCCGATTTTACGCAGGGGTATCTGGTTGCCGGATTGGGATCGGCCCTCCCGCTCTCCCATCTTTTCTCATCCAAGAGCCATTTGGTGCGTTCCCTCAGCCTTGAAGCAAAGGCCCTTGTCGGTATAGGTACCTCCTTTGCATCAGGCGGCCTCTCCTATATGGGCGAGGGGAGCCTATCTGTGGTGTATCACCAGGGAGCCTGGACTTTCAGAGTGGGAGCAGGGAACCATCTTGCTGCCTCCAGCCAATCGTTGGTGCGTCAAGGGCTTTTCCTCAGTCTCGGAACATCGTACACTTATACACCATGAAACACGCATTGCGCACCCTCTTGATCGGCCTTCTCATCAGCCTGATGCTCACCTCCTGCTCGTCGCTGTCCGACTTGGTGCGTTCCCAGGTGGAAGGTCTTCCCTCCTGGGTGTACAGCCCCCAGACCCGAAGCGACGAGGTGGCATTCGTAGGGCAGGGAAGTGCAGCGGTGGCATACAATGCAAGGCTGCTTGCATACGAGGCCATCCTCAAGCAGATATCGGAGTATGTCGGGGAGGATGTGCACAATGCCTACTATCGCGAGCTGACCACCACCAACGCCATTGCGGATCTCAAGCTCACCATTTCCAGCGAATATGAACGGACAGAAGGCCGCTCCCAGAACCAGGTGTATCTTTTGGCCCGCTTGGATGCAGGGCTGCTGGCCGGTAAGCGGACAAGCGTCTACAACGAAATCTTGAAACGCGATGCTGATATTGAAGAACTGCTGAAACAGGCCGACCGCTCCTATCGGGCCAATGATGACACAACAACCATCCGTCTCTACCTGGAGGCGGCGATCCTTGCATCCCAAGGACCGGTCAATGTCAAGAAGCACGAGTTGTCGAATCTCCTGGCGAAAGCCCAAACCTTCATCTCATCGCTGCGCCTCTCTCTTCGTGATGCCAACCCAACCATGGCAAGTGTGAGCGTGTATGTCCGACGCAAGAGCCGCCTGCTCTCCCCGAAGGTTCTCAAGGCATCGGTATATGCGACGTTCCAGGCTCGAAACAGCCTGGGCAGGTCGTATACCGATTTCTTGCAGTTCAACACCGCAGGAGACGGGTTCTTCTCCTTTGTTCCCTACAACCAAGGATTGCACAAGAGCGGGGAAGTGGTTTTCTCCCTCGATTTCACCGATTTGCGTAATCGGATCACTTCTCTCCTGGATGCACAGGACATTGCGCCCATCCTCTCTGCCATGGATGAGTGCCACATCGAATTCCCCTATTCGATAGCTTCGCCGGTGGATGGGCGGACGGTGGTTGCACAGATACAGGCCTTCAACCAGCAAGGGGCCCTTCTTTCCCAGGGTGGTGCCCAAGAGGCCTTCAATGAGGAACTGGCCCTTGACGGCATCGCCGTCCAGCAGGTCTTTCTGGGTTCGGTGGAATTGGAAGAACAGCTTGCCCAACTGAAAAACCTGTACCCTCAAGGTGCATTGGCTTTCCTGGGGACGGTGGGTGTGGTAACGAATCAGCAGATACGGGATAAGCAGGTGGTGGTGGCCTCTGGCCGGGTACGGATCCATGACCTGGAAACCCAAAGCGTGCTGTATGACACCGATGAAGTGGAGGCTGTGGCTTCGGGGGCCACCTTGCTTGAAGCACGCGAAGAGGCCTTCAGGCGGTTCGGCTCCATAGCAAGCTATCTGGTGAGGGCTTTCCTGTTCAAGCGTTGAACAGCGCAAGCAGGGCTTTCGGATTGTTGCTGATGATTCCCTTGGCACCCCGTTCAAGCAAGGACGCCGCTTCGTCACGATCATCGACTGTCCAGGTACAGAGTTGATAGTTCCACGCTCTTGCCTGGTCGAACTGCTCCTTCGGCGGTTTCAGGTAGGTGGGCCGTACCAAATGCCTGCCTTGGCCGTGTCGCAGGATCTTCGGTACGGAGGGCGAGTCGCTGTAGATGAGGGCTGTGGGGATGCTGTTTTTGCTGATGCGCTTGAACCGAAGCAGGCTGATGGGATTGAAGGAGCTGAGCAAGGCCCGGCTCTTGAGGCTTTTCGTTTCAAGCAGTGCAAGCACGGCAGCTTCCAGACCGAGGTTTGCTGTTCCCTCGGCCTTCATCTCGATATCATACAACACCGTGTCCCGACAAAGGTCGAGCACCTCTTCCAGCAATGGGATGTGCTGACCGTCGCCGACATCGATCCGCTTCAGTTCTTGGTAATCCAGTTCGTCGATGCGCCTGTCAATGCCGGCTATGCGCTTCAGGTCGAAATCATGGAACACCACCAGCTCACCGCTCTTGCACTTCTGCACATCGAGTTCAATCCCGTCGATCTTCATATCCAGGCAGGCTTTGAAGCTTGCAAGGGTATTCTCCGGATGATCGTACGAGCAGCCGCGATGGCCGAAGAGAATCGGCCTGTCAAAGACTTTCTGCATTATTGCACCCCCCAACGGAGACGGGAGACCTCAGCCTTCCACAGTTCACTGTCGATGGTCTCAAGAACCAAGGGGATATGTTCGAATCGGGAATCGGAGGCGATGTGATCGAAAGTCGGCCAACCGATGCTGCCCTTGCCCAGGCTCTCATGACGGTCGAGCCTGCTGCCTGCAGGCCCTTTTGCGTCGTTGAGATGCATGCCCAACAGCTTGTCCAGCCCGATTAGGCTGTCAAACCGTGCAATGGCCTTCTCAAACTCCTCGATGCTGCCCATTTTGTATCCTGCGGCATGTGCATGGCAGGTGTCGATGCAGAACCCCACTCGATTTTGAAACCGGCACTGCTCATACAGGTACGCCAGCTCTTCGAAATTGGAGCCCAGATTGGAACCTTGGCCTGCAGTATTCTCGATGACAGCAATGGCATCGCCGGTCTCGGAAAGTGCGATGTCCAGGCTCTCGGCAACCAAGCGCAGCCCTTCCTTTGCATCTATCTGGTTGAGATGCGAGCCCGGATGGAAGTTCAACAGCTTCAGTCCCAGCTGCTCCACACGCTTCAGTTCATCGATGAAGGCATCCAGGCTCTGTTGCCGTTTCACTGCATCAGGATTTGCGAGGTTGATCAGGTAGCTGTCGTGCACCAGGATCTGGTTGGAGGAGAAATCCAAGGACTCGCATGTTCTGACAAAGAGAGCAATGTCCTCAGGATCCAACGGCTTGGCCTTCCACTGCCTCTGATTCTTGGTGAACATGCCCAGTGCATTGGCACCGAGCTCGTGAGCCGCGATGAGGGCGTTCTGAAGCCCTCCTGCGATGCTGGTATGGGGTCCAATCGTATGCATGGAAGAAAGCTAGAGCTTTCGGGCAGGGTTGTCAATCAGCTGAACTCATGGTAGTGTCCTCCTTACAGAGAGAGGAGCGATACAGGATGAGTGAACGGCAATGGGCCCTTGGCGATGAGGTATCCGGGTTTCAGTTGGTAGAGATTTCCACCCTGCCGGAGTACAAGGGTGTCGGGTACTTGTTTCGGCATATTGAAACCGGTATGGAAGTGTTCCAGGTGGTCAATGAGGATAGCGAGCTCTTTTTCAGCTACGTGTTCAAGACGCTGCCCGGCAACGACTGCGGGATCGCCCACATTCTTGAGCATTGCGTGCTTGCCGGCTCTGAGCGTTACCCGGTGCGCGATCCGTTCATGACGTTGCTCAAGGGCAGCACCAACACCTTCATGAATGCCATGACCTACCCGGACAAGACCCTGTATCCAGCGGCCAGCCCGCTGAAGAAGGACTTTGACAATCTCTTTTGTGTGTACACCGATGCAGTATTCGCCCCGCTTCTGAGAGAAGAGACTTTTTGGCAGGAGGGGGTGCGCTTGGTCAGTGACGGTGAGAACCTTCACTTTGAAGGGGTTGTCTACAACGAAATGCTCGGGGACGGCTCCGACCATGATTCGATTGTCGGCAAGAGCAGCGTCCGCTCCCTGTATCCCGATACCCCCTATGCCTTTGAATCGGGGGGGAATCCCGAGCAGATCGTCCGCCTCGACTATCAACAGTTCCTCTCCTTCTACAGCCAGTTCTACCATCCCTCCAACTGCAAGCTGTTCCTGTTTGGAAACCTGCCGGTGGGAGAGAAGCTGGCGTACCTCGATCAGGAGTATTTGAAGACCCGCGGTTCGCTTCGTGTGAACAGCACCTGCAAGCCGGCCGCAAGATGGAAGCAGGAACGCAGCGTCACCTTCACCAGCCCGATGGAGGAGGGGCAGACCAAGGAGAGTTCCTCGGTCGTCCTCTCTTGGGCGACCAGTGAGGTGACCGACTCCTTGGCTTTGATCACCCTTTCAACCCTGGTTGACATTCTTCTGGGCAATCCGGCTGCCCCGCTGTACAAGGCGCTGCTCGACAGCGGGCTTGGATTGGACATCTCACCTGAGAGCGGGATGAGCGCCGACTTCAGGCAGATGCCGTTTCTGGTCGGTTTCAAAGGAATCGATGCTCAGAAGGCGGAACAAGCAAGAGCCTGCATACTCAATTCCCTGGCAGACATCATCAAGCAAGGCTTGGACAGCGAATTGGTCGCCTCCAGCCTCAAGCGTGCACGCTTCAAGCAGTTGGAGATTCCCGGAGGCATGCCCAATGGGCTGAGGGCGTTGAACCGGAGCTTGCGTGGTTGGATTTTCGATCTTGGCCCAAGCGCCACCATCCAGTCGGCTCCCTTGCTCGAAGAGCTTGAACGGAAGCTGGAGGAAAATCCCCGATATTTCGAGGATTGGATGCAGGTCAACCTCATCGACAACCCGCACCGATGCCTGGTGACGGTAAAAGGTGATGCCGAGCACCAAAAACGCCAAAGTGATTCGATTGCGCGATACGCCCAACAAATCAAGGACGAGCTGGGAAAGAAGGGGATGAAGCAGGTCGTCCTGCAGAATGAGCGGTTTGCCACATTTGAGAGTGAGGGTGATAAAGCCGAGGCTCTGGCCACGGTACCGTACCTGCGCTTGAGCGACCTGCCCAGTACGATCAAGCCGAATACCCACGATCATGTGCTTGCGGGTGGGCGCGACCTCTTTATCAGGCCGCAATTTTGCAACCAGATTGTCTATGCAGATATCAGCTTGGATATCGCCGACCTCTCCGAGCGTGAGCTGTTGTTGCTTCCCTTCTATACAAGGCTGGTGCAGATGACCGGCATGGGCGAGCTCTCCTATGTACAGGTGGCCACCAAGCTCAAGCACCTGACCGGCGATTTCAATCTCTTTGTCGAGATGGGTTCGTCGTGTAGTGATGAGGATGTTCTGGTGCTGCTCTGCAGGGCCAAAATGCTGGTTGAGGATTTTGAGGAGGCGATGCAATTCATCCAGCGGTTGCTGTTTGAAGCCAAGGTCGATGACCTGAAGCAGATCAAGCAGGTGCTGAACAACTATAAGACCGATTTCGCAGACAGCATAACCTACAGCGCCCACAGTTTCGCCTCGCTGTGTGCAGCCAGTGTCTTCAGCCCGATCCAGTACGAAGGCGAGCAGCTTTCCGGTCTGCACCAGTGGTTCTTCCTCGATGCCCTGACCGAAGACGACCTGCCGCAATTGGCGGTGGAGATGCTCGCGCTGCAGCAGAAGCTGAACAATCGCAATCGCCTGACCTGTCACCTCAGCTGTGATGAACAGGCTGTTCAGCCCCTGATTCCAATCGTCGATCGTTTTGTTCTGGGGTTCGAGGACAGGGGACCCGTTGTCGCCCAGAAGCGCAGCTACGATGCAGTCAGCAAGGGTGAAGTGCACGAAGTGCAGCTCTACCGGCTTCCCTCTACGGTCAGCTATGCAGCCTATGCCCTGAGAACCAGCGCACGGGGCAGCATCGAACAGGCGGCCCAAGTCTTGCTCGGCCAGATTCTGAGCGGAAACGACCTGTGGGAGGTGATCCGCGGTCAGGGAGGAGCCTACGGGGTGTCGGCCAATGCCGATGTGATGGAGCAGGTCTTCGTGTTCTCCACCTATCGCGATCCACGGATCATCGGCTCGCTCAGTGACTTCAAGCGGGTGCTCTCCAAATATGCAACCGAGGCCGTCGATGCCAAGCATATTGAGAATGCCTTGATTTCCACCGTCGGTTCCGAGCTCAAGCCGCTCTCACCCAGCCAGGACTCCATCCTTTCTTTCCGACGGCTGCTCTACAAGATCAGCGATGAGTTCAGGCTCATGCGCAGGGAGCAGCTCTTGGGCATGGACAGCGACCAGCTCAACAAAGGCGCCCAGGCGTTGCTGAGATCGGCCGAGCTGGAGGATTCCTATGTGGTGTTGGCTGGTTCCCAGTTGCTGGAAGCTGAGAAGGTGAAGCATCCTATGCTTGATCGTCCTTCAATCCGTCTGCCGCTGTAGATCGTTCGCCCCAGATGCGGGCCAGACTGTTGAGGTCTTTTTCCGACTTGAGCTTGAGCACGACGCATTGACGGATGCTTGCCTGGCTTTTTGCAATATCCTCAGCCAAGACTTTGCAGGATGGACTGCCGCAGAGTCCGCAATCGATGCCGGGCAGGGCTTTGAGGATACGTTCTGCCTTGCGGAGTTTCTGCAGGGCCTTTGCATGGTCGGTGTCCAGGCCAAGCACCGCCAGGGGGGCGACCGGTTCCAGATTGAGATTTTTATAGAACGCACTCGCATGCCTCAGGATGCGTTCGCACAAATTCTGGTCCAACTGCTTGGGGACGGTGCTGGACCAGTGCCTGAGCCGCTCGGTTGCCAGAAATCGGTTGCGGACCGTCAGGATTCCCCCGACACACCCCTCTGCACAGGCGTCAAGCTCCAGAAATTGCAGGTTCGTGTCCTGTTCGTCTTCCAGGATTTCCAAGAATTCAATGACATTGTGCATCTCGTCGACTGCCAGGCAACGTCCGCTGTGACTCGAGCTCTGTCCCTTGACCAGGCTCCACCGCAAGGCTTTACGGGTGCAGACGGGGAAGCTGAACGCACGATTTCCTTCCTGTACTTCTCCCTTGTGCTTTGCAAGGTATGCACAAACAAGGTTGTAGGCGGTATCGAAATTGATGATCCCGTCGAAGAGGCGATGCTCCTCCGATCCCTCGGTCTTGAACTGGGCGATTTTTGCAGCACAGGGACTGAAGTAGAAGACACCCAGGCCGTCGGCGATCGCCTTCAGTTCACTGCGGACGAACATGGCCGTCACTTGGGCAGGGGAGCGCAGGGTGCTCAGGTTGCCCACCAAGAGGGGGAACCTGACTTGGATCAGGCGCTGGACCGAGGGACAGAAATTGCTGATCAGGGGAAGAGAGGAACTCTGGTCCTTTGCTTCAAGAACAGTAAGAATGTCCACACCGGTTTCGGCAAGGTAGAGGTGGGTGAAGCCCAGCGCATACAAAGCTGTGATGATCTGGCCGAGCTTCACCGAATCGTCGAACTGTGCAAAAAAGACAGCCGGTACAATGGCGACGCGGGTGGTGAAGGCTTCAAGCTGGGAAAGGCTGTCCTGCTCGATGGCGATGGCATCGTTCGGACAGACAGCCATGCACTGGCCGCATTCGATGCACAAGTCATTGTCGATCCGGGCTTTCCCCTTGGCGATGCGGATGGCCTGGGTCGGGCAGCGCTTCATGCAATGGGTGCACCCCTTGCAGGCATGTTCTACGATGTAGAGGGCATGATGAAAAACCTGGGTGCTCATACCTCCTCCTTAAGATTGAAGAGCATGGTCAGATGGGTATGGTCGCCTTCTTTTGTATAGATGGAGAGCTTGTCACAGCTTTTTTGGATGTTCGGCAGGCCCATGCCCGCCCCGTATCCCAGTTCGCGCACTTCCTCGGTTGCGGTGGACCACCCCTCGGTCATCGCTAGGTCCAGGTCGGGGATGCCGGGGCCGGTATCAATGACTTGGACCTGGATTGCATCCTCCTCGAAGTCGCAGAGAATCCTGCCCCCGTATGAGTGTGCAATGACGTTGACTTCAGCCTCGAAGACCGCGACTATGATGCGCTTGATCGTCTGGGGTGGGATGTTCAGCTGCTTGAGCAGCCGTTTGAGGTTGCTTGAGGCAACCCCTGCCACCGAGAAGTCCTGAGCTGGGACGAGGTACTCTTGGTGCATCCTAATATACCGGCTTCAACCCTTGTTGATAGAGCAGTGCACTGGCCTTGAAGAGGGAATAGGCAGTGTAGGAGAGGGAGATGTTCAGCTCATTTGCCATATCGATCATGCTCTGGCTCGGTTTCTTGTTGCGAACCAAAAGGATGTTGCTGATATCGCTCATCTCCGCAGTTCTAATGGCTTGGTTGTTGGACAAGCCGGTAATGAGGATGATGTCATCCTCCAAAATGGTCAGGACATCGCTCATGAGGTCGCTGGCGAAGCCTCTCGTCACTTCATCTTCCAGATGGGACTCTCCGCAGACGAGTTTTCCATCCACACATGCTAAAATATCTTTGAGTTTCATAGGTGAGAGTATACCATGGACAAAGGCTCCGACGGTAGGTAAAACTCAGACTCCTTTTACTCTTTTTGCCTTTCAAAAAGAAAGGTGAGAAGCTATACTGGCTGAAAGAGGAGGATTTGCGTGAAATACGTTGGAGCTTTGGACCAGGGAACGACCAGTACCCGTTTTATTGTGTTTGACCAGAAAGGAAGTCTCGTTTCATCCCATCAGCTGGAACACCAGCAGATTTACCCCCAGCCCGGTTGGGTTGAACACGACCCTTGGGAAATCTGGGACAACAGCTCGGAGTGCATCAGCAAGGCGCTGAAGGCTGCCAACCTCAAAGGGAGTGACATCGCCGGCATCGGCATCACCAATCAGAGGGAGACGATTGTTGCCTGGAATCCGAAAACCGGAAAAGTATGGCACAATGCAATCGTTTGGCAGGATTTGCGGGGATCCGATCTCATTGAGCGGTTGAAAGAGCAGGTGGATGCCTCCTTCCTTCAGAAAAAAAGCGGATTACTTTTCAGCCCGTATTTTGCTGCATCCAAGATCGCCTGGCTTTTGGACCATGTGGAGGGCCTTCGTGATGAGGCAGAGAGGGGGGATGTGGTCTTCGGCACCATCGACACCTGGCTTACGTGGAATCTGACCGGAGGAAAGGCTCTGGTCACCGATGTCTCCAACGCCTCCCGCTACCTGTTGATGAACATTGAAAGCTGCCAGTGGGATGATGAGCTGCTCGCTCTTTTCAACATCCCCAAGAAGGCACTGCCGACCATCGTGCCATCCTCGGGCATGGTGTACGCTCATACCACCCCCAGCGGGCCCTTGCGCAGCGAGGTTCCTGTCTGCGGCATTCTCGGCGACCAACAAGCCGCCTTGTTCGGCCAGGCATGCTTCACCGAAGGACTGGGAAAAAGTACCTATGGCACCGGCTGTTTCCTCTTGGTGAACACCGGGCGCAAGTTGGTTACCAGCGCACAGGGACTCTTGACCACCGTCGCCTACCAGCTGGGAAACGAGCCTCCCATGTATGCCTTGGAAGGTTCCATTGCGGTAGCAGGTTCGCTGGTCCAATGGGCCCGCGACAATCTCAAGATCGTAGAGACTCCGCAGGAACTGGACAAACTGGCCTCCTCTGTGCCAGACTGCGGCGGAGTGTACATTGTTCCTGCTTTCAGCGGGCTGTTTGCCCCGTACTGGAGATCGGATGCCCGCGGGGTCATCGCCGGCCTTACCGGATATGTCACCCGTGCACACCTCGCCAGGGCCATCCTTGAGGCGACCGCCTTCCAAGCCCATGATATCTTCAAGGGAATGGAGAAGGACAGCGGCATCGAGATGACCACGTTGAAGGTCGATGGAGGACTTACCAACAGCAAACCGCTCATGGAGTTCCAAGCTGACTTGTTGGGAATTCCCGTCATCCGTCCGTTGGTTGTGGAAACTACTGCTTTGGGTGCTGCCTATGCAGCCGGCCTGTCGGTGGGGGTATGGAAGGACCTCGACGAACTGGCTTCCTATTGGAAGGAAGAGCGGCGCTGGGAGCCCACGATGAGCGATGAAGTGCGATGTGAGAAAATTCGGTTCTGGAAGAAAGCGGTGAACCGCACCCTGGATTGGGTGGGTACACAAGAGGATGAACAGTAGGAGTTCCTGATGGTTCTTGACGCAATGCAAGGAGTGTTGTCATTCATACGCCCCGCCTTACAGGTGGGGGTTCTTGCATGGTTGTTCTACCGGTTCTACGTCACCATAGCCCAGACCAAGGCACAACAGTTGGTCAAGGTGGTGGTGATCCTGTTTGCAGCCTTTGCCATCAGTTACATCCTGAAACTGGATGTCCTGCTCTGGTTCTTCCGCTACATTTCGGTTCCTGCAACCATTTTCATCTGCATTGTCTATCAGCCGGAACTGAGGAGGTCGTTCACCCAGCTGTGGAGCGGCCGTTCCAGGCTCTTCAGGATCGGGACGCAGACGACGAGCTCGGATCAGATCGACTCCATCCTCAATGCCTGCAACGTGTTGGTGAACAAGCGCAGGGGTGCCTTGATCGTATTCCCGCGCCGCCTGGGGATCAAGAACATCATCGACAGCGGGACCCGGCTCAACGCCGACCTCTCCACCAGCCTGATTCTTACGGTGTTCGACCATGATACTCCGCTGCATGATGGGGCGATGGTTGTCCAAGGCGGGCGCATCGTGGCCGCCGGATGCTACCTCCCCCTCAGTGAGCAGACCGATATCAAGAAGAGTTTCGGAACCCGCCACCGGGCGGCGTTGGGATTGGCTGAGGAGTCGGATGCTGTTGTGCTCATTGTCAGCGAGGAGACCGGGGCGATCAGCATGACCTACAACGCCAACCTCTACTATGACTTGGAAACTGGAACGATCAAGCGAATGCTGCTTGCCTTGTTCAGTTACAACGACATCACGCCTGAAGAACTTTTGCAGGAGGCAAGCAGTGATGAAACTGAATAAACACCTGCAAGCATTCATCTACAACTGGCCGGCCAAGGTCTTGTCCTTGGTCTTTGCCTTGCTGGTGTACGCCTTCATCCAATACACCACCTTGGGAGCCCGGGTGGTGACCCTGCCTCTGGAAGTCTTGCTGCCTGCCGGTTACGAAGCCGAGAGCCTTGTGCCTGCTTCGGTTGAGGTCAGCATCAGGGGGAATGAGGATATCATCTACCTCATCAATCCGAATTCCATCCAGGCAAGTGCAGACTTCTCCGCCGTCAAGCAGGAGGGCATTGCCACAGCTCCGGTGATTCTCATCTACGATGAGCAGCTTTTCGATAGTGCCGATATCGCCCTGTCGGCCAATCCCACCCAATTCAGGATTCTCTTCACAGCGGGGAGCGGACCTGATGATTGAGGGCATCGGCATCGACGTAGTGAATATTGACCGGATCGGCAGACTCTCTCTGGCAGTGAAGCAACGGTTGTTCCATCCGCAAGAGCTGGAGGATGCGTCCGCCCTTGCCTTGGAGGTGCAAAGCGAGTTCCTTGCCGGCCGATTTGCAGCCAAGGAAGCCCTGGGCAAAGCCTTGGGCACCGGATTGAGAGGGATAAGCTTGCATGAAATCTGGGTCGAGAAGCAATCCGACGGCAGTCCCAAGCTCTGCGTTGCAGGAAGAGCCCGGGCATTGGTAGGCACCCGGACGACGATGTTGTCCATCAGTCATGACCAGCCGGTTGCAGTAGCTGTAGTCTTGCTTCAAGGAGGCGGTGATGGCTCGCTCTGATTGGAAACGGCCTGATCTGGAGCCTCTGGGGCCGGGGCTCAGAAGAATTCGGATGACTGTCTCCTACCACGGCAGCCACTACAGCGGTTGGCAAAAACAGGCCAATGCAAAAGCTGTGGCCCAAGTCATCGAACAAGCGGTCAAGCAGATGATTGATGAGGATGTCCAGGTGGTCGGCAGCGGGAGAACTGACAGCGGGGTGCATGCCTTGGCACAGGTCTGCCATATGGATATTGCCAATACCCGGGTGAAGGCACCGAAGTTCGCCCTTGCCCTCAACCGGCTGCTTCCCGCCGATATCAGGATTCTCGACGCAAGCGAAGTCGATGGGACCTTTCATGCCCGCTATACAACCATGGCGCGGATGTACCGCTACTACTACAAGCGTGAATGTGATATGACCGCCTTCGACGACCAGCTGGTGGCAAAGGTGAAGCAGTTTCCTCCACTTGAATTGTTGGATTCTTATGCCCAAGTCCTGCTGGGGACGCATGACTTCACCACCTTCACTGCAAGCGGGGATCTCTGTCCGTCCCGCTGGCGGGACATCTATGAGTCGTATTGGAAGGTGGAGACCGATCGGTACGGCAAACAGCTCTTGACCTATACCATCTGCGGCAATGCTTTCTTGTACAAGATGGTACGCTCCCTGGTCGGGTCGATGATGGAGTTTGCCCAGAAAGGCCTGACGAAAGAGGAGTTTGCCGACATACTTGCTTCGCTGGACCGAAGCCGTGCCGGCCGGACGGCCAGCGCCTGTGGTCTCTATCTCTACCGGATCAGCTACGATCCGGCAGAGTATGCATGGTTTGAGGAGGGCGGCGATGAGTGACATCCAGTACAAGCGTGATGCCCTTGCCTCGGCGTTGCAAAGCTTTGTGGACCTGTGTGACGAGGCTGAGGCGGTCATCGGAAATACAGAAGTGCAGGGCAGTGGAGAACGGGATTTCTCCGTCCTGCTCGATGCCTTGCTGCCTCTTCCGATCGATAAGGATTCCATCCAGGGCACCAATATCCGACAGTTGGAATCCCTTGCGCTCTCTTGTACCAAGTGCCGTCTTTGTGAAGGAAGAAACCATGTGGTGTTCGGCGAGGGCACCATCCCGGCTCGACTCATGGTCATCGGCGAGGGCCCCGGCTTTGAGGAAGATGCCAGCGGCAAGCCATTCGTTGGAAAGGCCGGCCAGTATCTGGACAGCTGGCTGAACGCCATCCATCTCAACCGCAGCAGCTCGGTATACATAGCCAACATCGTCAAGTGCAGGCCGCCGCAGAATCGTGATCCCGAAGTCGACGAGGTAGAGGCTTGCATTCCGTACCTCAAGCGGCAGATCCAGCTGGTCAAGCCGCAAATCATCCTGTTGGTCGGCAGTGTAGCGGCCCGTTCCCTGCTTGGCGTTGCCGACGGGGTGGGCAAGCTGCGGGGTCGATTTTTGCGGTATGAAGGAATTCCGGTCGTGGTTACCTACCACCCGGCTGCAGTATTGCGCAATTTGGAGCTGAAACGCCCGGTTTGGGATGATTTGAAAAAGGTTGCCGCGTATTTGGATATCCAGCTGTCCGGGAGGTCGTGATGGCCTTGTTCGCCCTGGTGGCCTTGGACTTGCCGCTCAAGCAAGCCTTTACCTATACCATCGATCCTGAGATCGCCGACACAGTGGCTGTGGGTCATCGAGTGGTCGTCCCTTTCGGCAAACGGGAGATGACCGGCTATGTCATTGAACTTCTGGATGCCTTCAATGCTCCGTACGAGCTCAAGCCGATCAAGCGTGTCATCGATGCATCGCCGCTCTACGGCAGGCAGCTCATCGACCTTGCTGATTGGATGAGCCGCTACTATCTGTGCTCGCTCGGAGAGGCCTTGAGCATGATGATCCCCGGTGGTAGAAGAGAGCTCGGCATCCCCCCCCTCGAGATCGAGGAAGACCTGAGCTTTGAGCGCATCCAGCATCTCAGCGATGAGCAGGATGCCGCGATCAAGGAGATCCTGAGGCGCGAGAAACCGATGTACTACCTCTACGGAGTAACCGGAAGCGGCAAGAGCGAAGTTTTCCTGCGCTGCGCCGAGGCGGTGATAGCAGAAGGGAAATCGGTCATCTACCTGGTGCCCGAGATCACGCTGACCCACCAGCTTGCCCAGCAGGTCTCTTCACGGTTTGCCAACAAGGTGGCGATCCTTCATTCAGCCCTCACTCCCAGCCAACGGCTGAAGGAGTGGAAGCGCATCGTCAGAGGGGAAGTGGACCTTGCAATAGGTGCCAGGAGTGCCGTGTTCGCTCCGTTTGAAAATCTTGGTTTGATCATACTCGATGAGGAGCACGAGAACAGCTACAAGAGCGGCAACACCCCCCGTTACCATGCGAGGCAGGTTGCCCAGCGCCGTTGTCAGCAGGAAGGCGCGACCTTGGTCATGGGCAGTGCGACTCCTTCCCTTGAGGCGTACAGCCTCATGCTGGACGGCAGTCAGGTGGGAGCGCTGCGCCTGTCCAAGCGGGTGGCCGGCGGAAGCATGCCGCGTGTTGAGGTGGTGAACCTTGCGTTTGAGAAATCCCTGGTCAGCTCTGCGTTGAAGCAGGGAATCAAGCAGACACTGGACAAGCAGAGGCAGGTCATCCTCTTTCTCAATCGTCGGGGCTTTTCCTACTTTTTCCACTGCAACAGCTGCGGCTATGAGCTTCACTGTCCCCATTGCTCGGTGGCTTTGACCTATCACAAGAAGAGCGAGCAGATGGTTTGCCACTACTGCGGCTATCGCACCGCCCCGATGCGGGTCTGCCCCGAGTGCCGAAGCGTTGATGTAACGTACAGCGGCTTCGGCACCGAGATGGTCGAGCAGGAGATCCGCACCCTCTTTCCCAAGGCCCGAGTAGAGCGCCTCGATACCGACAGCGCCAAGGAGAAAGGCCATGTGCAGAAGACGCTCTCCGAATTCCGTCAGGGCTCGATCGACATCCTTTTGGGAACGCAGATGGTGGCAAAGGGGCTGAATTTCCCCAAGGTGGAGCTGGTCGGCATCGTGCTTGCAGACAGCGGGATGAATATCCCGGACTTCCGCAGCCAGGAACGGACCTTCAGCCTGCTTGTCCAGGTCTCGGGCAGGGCCGGTCGATACAACGACCAGGGCAAGGTGATCATCCAAACCTTCCATCCTGACAATCCTGCCATCCAATACGCCTTGGACGGGGATGTCGAAGGGTTCTATAACGAGGAGCTGGTGGTTCGCAAGGAGACAGGCTTCCCCCCGTACAGCAGGCTCATCAACCTGGTGCTCAGGGGGCGCAACCAAAAGAAGGTTGAGGAGGAAACCGCCAAGCTGGAGGCCCTCCTGGATGCCGGATCGGCTCACATCAAGGCGGAAGTACTCACAGCCGGTGAGTGCCCGCTGGAGATGATCGCCTCCAACCATCGGTTCCACATCCTTGTCTCAGGCAAGGACGGCTCTTCGGCGCACCATCTGGTCTCAACTGTGCTCGCTTCCTATACCCCTCCCTCGACGGTGTATCTGGAAGTTGACTTCGATCCGCTACAGCTCTTGTAGCAGCTACGGATTGTCATACATTGCCTGGGCATCTTCCGTTACATCGGTATCGTTCAAAAGACAAGAGATGACCGTTTTTGATTCTATTGAATGGATGGTCATGTTCAGACGTAGTCGGGTGAGCGTTCCCACTTTTCCGCCGCTGAAATCCATGTCCATCTCTCCGTCTTGCGGAAAGGGTGGTGCTGAGAGCTTGTCGGTTCCATCGATGAGTGTACCATTGGCATTGGTATAATTTGAATACGTTCTCGTGCCGGCCTCTTCCGTATACTCCGCAGGAAATGCACCACCATTGGCAAATTTGAACTGCATCACCTCCTCATCGGCGAGCCTGAATTCATCCAGCAGCAGTTTGATTTTCTCTTGGGTCGGATTGAGGTCCGATCCTCCATCAGGGTCGCAGGAAACAAAGATAAGGAGAACAAGGCAAAGAAGAGCAATGGGCATGGTGCGCATAGGTGCCTCCTTCTGGTCCTACGGGTTGGCTCAACTGGAAAAAATCGAGGGATAGAATAGGGCTTTACTCATACACAATTATAAATCTGTATAAATATATTGCCTAGAGAACAACCCTCTTTGTCCTCTGGGTGTACTGTCCTCTCTTGCGTTGACCATAGCGTTTTGTGTTGGTATAGTTGAGCTACTATGTTAGATATTTATACACTTGGAGAAGAGGTGCTTACCGAGAAGTGCCAACCGGTAACCAAATTTGATAATGCGCTGAAAATCTTGGTGGATGCGATGTTTGAAACCATGGCTGAGGCCGATGGAGTCGGCCTTGCTGCTCCCCAGGTCGGGGTGAACAGCCGCCTGTTCGTCATCCACATCCAAGGCCAGGAGAAGCGTGCATATATCAATCCCCAGATAATTGAGACTTCGATAGAGACAGATACCGCCGAAGAGGGATGTCTTTCCATACCCGGCGTCTGGCATGATGTGCAGCGCCCTGCCAGGGTCACCATCCAGGCACAGGACACCGAGGGAAAGGTATTCACCGTCAAGGCCGAAGGATTGCTCGCCCGGGCGATCCAGCACGAGAATGATCACCTCAACGGGGTATTGTTCATCGACCGCCTTGATGATGAGGAGCGGGAGAAAATGGTGAAGGCCTATGAGAAACGGACCAAGCCGGCCAAAAGGAGACGCGAGCGGTGAGAATCCTCTTTGCAGGAACTCCAGAGATTGCAGTCCCCACCTTGAGGGCCTTGTCAGAGCACTTTGATGTCGGTGCGGTTTTAACCAATACCGACAAACCCGGTGCAAGGGGCAGGGCCCTTGTTCCGTCTGCAGTCAAGAGCGAAGCCCTCAGGTTGGGGCTTCCGGTACTGCAGCATGACAGCTTGCTTGCACAGGCCCGCACCGAGGTGGCGGCGACCGGCTGCGATACGCTTGTCTGCTTTGCCTACGGGAGAATGTTCGGGCCGAAGTTTCTCTCGCTTTTTCCCAATGAGAAGCTGAATATCCATCCCTCGCTGCTTCCCTCCCTGCGTGGACCAAGCCCCATACAAGGGGCGATTCTCAACCAGATGAAAGAGAGCGGGATCAGCATCCAGCGCATCGCCCGGGAGATGGATTCGGGAGACCTGTTGGCCTGTGAACCTTTTGTGCTGCAGGGTGACGAGACATCGGAAAGCCTCTCCTCCTTCGTCAGCCTCAAGGCTGCTGATTTGGCGGTACGGGCCCTTGGCTTGGTGCAGGCAGGCACTGCAACGTTTATCAAGCAGGAAGGAGAGGCGACCTACACGACGCTGATCACCGGCGAGATGGCGCATCTCGATTTCCATCAAAGCGCAAAGGAACTTCACGCCCGCATCCGCGCCCTCTACCCGTGGCCGAAAGCCCGTACGCTGTACAACGGACAGACTCTTTTGATTACCGGGGTGCATGGCTGTGTACAGGATGCAGGGGATCAGAAGGCGGACGCAGATGTACCGGTAGGTACGGTGGTTGGAAAGCAAAAGGGCAAAGGCATCGCGATTGCAACCGGTGATGGGCTGCTCTGGGTCACTACACTGCAGCTGGAAAAACGCAAGGAGATGGACTGGGCCTCCTTTTTAAACGGCAACCAAGGCTTTCTTGGTGCAAGGCTCGGGTAAGGCTATGAAACGAGCTCTGGTTATCGTGGTTTTGGCTCTCTTGTGTGTACCGCTTGCCGCCTCCAAGCCGACAGTGGCTCTTGTACTCAGCGGCGGCGGCGCCCGCGGGCTTGCCCATATCGCTGTGCTGGAAGCCCTTGAGGCAGAGGGAATTCCCATTGACATGGTTCTGGGAACCAGCATGGGGTCGCTGGTCGGTGGCTTGTACAGCAGCGGCTATACTCCCAAGGAAATCAGGAGGCTCTTGAAAGAGACCGACATGGTCGGCTTGTTCTCGGAGCCTGCTCTCGATACCATCCGCACGCAAGATACAGCTTTCTCCTATATGCACGACCATGTGTTCTCGCTCGGCTTCGGCGAGAAAGCCTTGGGTGATGGCCCTTCGCTCATCGGCGACCAGAAAATTCTTGAGCTGTTGGGGTATCTTTTTTCCAAGTACCCCAACACGATCGATTTCGACGATCTGCCCATTCCGTTCCGTTGTGTTTCTGCGGATGCTGTAACAGGAGAGCGTATCGTACATGAATCGGGATCCCTGGTCGGCGCCATCAGAAGCAGCATATCCATCCCCTTGGTGTTTTCGCCATACCCCTATGAGGAGAATCGCTTGGTGGTGGATGGAGGCGTGGTGGACAACCTGCCCATCGCCCTCGCCCGGTCTTTGGGGGCCGATATCGTCATCGCCAGCGATGTGAATGCCCTGCAATTGCAATCCTATGAAGAACTGGAAAGCCTGTCGGTGATGGCGATGCAGACAGTCATCCTGGTCACCCAGGAGAAGGCAGCCATGCAACATCCGCTTGCAGACCTGCTGTTTCTCCCTGACTTGAGGGACATCTATTCGCTGGATTTCACCAAATCGGAACAGATCATCGAACGCGGCAGGCAGGCTGTGGAGGCAAAACGTGATGAGCTTGCTGCCTTGGCCGAAAAGATCGAGTCGTCACGCGGCCTTGTTGCTCTGGACAGCAACCGCAACGGAGCATACAGCCTGCAACCAACACCGACCATATTACAGATTGCCATCCAGGACATTTCTCTCAACAAAGGCCATCAGATGCCCCAGTCCAAACAGTTTTCCTCGTTCCTGGGACGGAAACTCACCAAGCAGACAGCTGAGGAGCTCAACTTGAAGCTGAGGGAGATCCGAAAGGCCAACGCCCTGGCAAGCCTCTCCTATGAGATGGCTCGTGATGGCACCTTGCTGATATCGGGTCGTGGTTTTGAAAAGCAGAATCGGAATATCAGCCTCGGCCTGCAAAGCGATGCAGGGTTTTCCAACGCACTGCCCTCATCATTGGCTTGGTACCGGGCGGATGTGTTTCTGGATGCATACGTCAATGACTTTTGGAACACCGACCTCTCCTTGTTGGTCAATGCGACCTTGGGACAGAAGACCAGCATGCAGCTTGCCCTCAGCTACCCGTTTGCTTTCACCAGTTGGGGACAGGTGGATGTGAAACTCGGCCTGTTCTATGGCAGCGGCAGTTTCAGCACGCTGAGCACGGTGGTGAATGCCGCCCGCACCGCTCCCCTTGATCGAGCCTTTCATGCCGATCTGGCCCTGGATCTTCGGTTCAACGAAATCGGCTTGGCTTCCCTGACGGGTTCCTACCATCTGGTCTCGCTGCACGACAACCGGTTCGCCGATACCTTTCTTCCTTTCCCCGAACTGAAAGCCAGCTTGTTGTACAACAACCTGCGAAGCCGTTTCACCCCCAGCGGATACCGGCTGGACGTGCTTGCATCGATCGGATACCTCGATCAACTTTTAGGTAGCATGCGCCTTGCCTGGAATCAGAGATTCGCCCTCACGTATCTGGACAGTATCGGGTATGATTTGCATCTCTCCTTGATCCGCAGGCCGTATCCCTTGTTGGACAGCTATGCCGATTTAGGCATCGTCGAAGGAATACCCGGCTACAGTCCCTTCTCGCTCAGGCGTGATGCCCTGTATGCAGGAGTAACCTGGCAGCACCGGCTCAGTGAAGTGCTGGGGTATCCCACCTACAGCAAGGTCATCCTGCGTACAGGCGTGCTGGATGGGTATGACCCCTATACCGCCCAGGCTCCTGCAAGCAATGACTATTTCTCCGACATCAAGTGGGACATGGGCTTGGGGGTGGTCCTGGGGCTGGTCGCACCCCTTGGTGAGATCCTGATCAGCTTCGGGGCAAACCTCGCTGGTTTTGTCACCATCGCCGTCGGAGTCTATTGATGCAGACCCCGTACCGCAGTTACGCCCCGCATTTGGAGGGCCTTTATGGAGGCCGGGTGTATCGAGTCGGTGTCGACGCCCTTTTTTCTTGTCCGAATCGTCGGAAGGATGGAACAGGGGGTTGCGCTTTTTGCGACGGAAGGGGAGCCTCTGCTGTCTATCATCGCACCCAAGAGCATGAGCTGAGTCGGCTGGGCCTGTGCAGGGACGGCCTTGCCGAAGATTTTTATGAGGATGCCGGTTCCCTTCCTGAACGGATCGATCGCATCCGCATTCAGATTGAACGGGGCAAGGCATTTGTGAAGCGCCGCTATAAAGCCGAGCGGTACAGCCTCTACTTCCAGTCCTACACCAATACATTTGACACCATGGAGAACCTGAAGGCGTTGTTTGATGCAGCGTTGGCCTGTGGTCCGTTTGTTGAGTTCATCGTCTCGACCCGTCCCGACTGCCTGCCTCAGCAGGTGGTGGAGTTGTTGGCATCGTATGTCGGCAAGGTCGAGAAAGTCTGGGTTGAGATCGGGCTGGAGAGTGCAAATCAGCGCAGTTTGGACCTCATGGGCCGAAATCATGACACGGAATGTTATATTCGTGCGGTAAAAGCGTTACATTTGCGCGGCATCGGTGTTTGTACTCATGTGATGCTGGGATTGCCGTATGAAGGGCGTGATGACTATCTTGCAACTGCAAGACTGGTCAACGAGGTGCACAGTGATGCCGTGAAAATCCATAACCTGCATGTCTGTGCGGGAACTCGCTTGGATGATTGGCATCGGATGGGAGAGGTATGTACTGCTTCGCTGGAACGGCATGTCAGTGATTGCATTTTCTTTCTCCGACATCTTCGCGGCTCGGTTGTCATCGAACGGATGATGTGCGAAACTCCTAGTCATAGACGTGTTTCTCCTCGTTCGTTTCCTGACAAGCACCAATTTCTTGCACAGGTGACGCAGAGCATGGAAACGCATGGCTGGGTACAAGGGGATTTGGTATGAGTGGAAGGATTCCATTGCAAAAGATAGTCCGGATAACCGGAATTGTACTCACATTAGTGGTAGTCGGTCTCATTTTGGCGTTTTCGTTCATGCCGAAGGAGGCCTATCCCAAAATTTCATGGATACCTTTTGCCGACAAGGGCGACCATATGGCAGCTTATGCAGCCTTCGGATTCTCCTTCTTCTTGGCGACGCTGCAAATCCCCGGCTCCGGAAAACAACGAAGAGCCGGATCCAAGGTTCGTTCAACCCTGCACATCACCAGCTGGTCCGGCCGATCGATCATCTACACCTTGGTGGCCGGGTTGCTGCTCGGAGGCTTGGTGGAGTTCCTCCAGCCAAGGTTTGGAAGAACGCGTGAGTGGCTCGACCTTGCAGCCGACTTCATGGGGCTGGTCGTCGGGGTGGCGGTGGTCCTGTTGCTGCTCAAGTTGGTCGGTTCGTATTTTACCACGCGGCCTTGGCTGTATGACCCCAATTGGAAGGATGAGGTTTGATGAAACTCGCTGAACGAATACAAGATGCGCTGATGCATGCAGTAGTCGAGCTTGATGAGCCTGTGCTTGACTTGATCCAAAGAGCGTATGCTCAAGAGGAACGAAAGCCGGCACAAGCCGTACTCGATGCAATCCTGAAGAACCTTGAGCTTGCAAAAGAGACAAGCCTGCCGATGTGTCAGGACACCGGATTGCTGTTAGTCTTCGCCGATGTGGGGCGCACCTGCCCCCTGTCGCTTGCAAGCATTGAAGCATCCATCATGGAGGGCTGTGAGACGGCCGTTCAGCAGGCGTATTTTCGTCGTTCCATCGTCGATGAACCGGTCTTCGACCGAACCAATACCCAAAACAACCTGCCTCCGGTCATCTGGTGGAACCTTGTCGAAGGCAGTGGTCTAAAAATCCAGATTCTCCTCAAGGGGTTCGGCAGTGAGAACTGCAGCTCGGTGAGGATGCTCAATCCCACCGGGGGAAAGGAAGCCGTGGTGGAGGCGGTCAGGCAGATCGTCCAAAAAGCCGGGGGCAAGCCTTGTCCTCCGATTTTTGTAGGAGTGGGCTTGGGCGGCACCATGGACCGGGCGGCGTATTTGAGCAAGCGTGCCCTGCTTCGCGATGTACGCGAGGCAAATAGTGATGAGCGATATGCCGCCTTGGAGCAGGAGATACTTGCCGCCATCCAGACGTTGGGAATCGGCAGCGGCGGGCTGGGAGGCTCCATTACCGCCTTGCATGTGGCCATTGAACAGGAGAGTACCCACATTGCGGGACTTCCTCTTGCCGTATCGATCAATTGCTGGGCCGACCGAAAGGCGACCATCATGTGGAAGGAGGGCGAAGATGCATGAACTCAACCTTCCTCTCACAGCAGAGGATATTGCCGGTCTGAGTGCCTACGACCAAGTCCTCTTGACCGGAACGCTGTACGTCGGCCGCGACCAGGTGCACAGCCTGTTGTACGAACGATTGCTTCACAACGAGAGCCTTCCCGTTGACCTGGTCGGGCAGGCAATGTATTACATGGGCCCGTCTCCGGCACCGGAAGGGAAGGTGATCGGCGCCTGCGGTCCGACGACCAGTGCAAGGATGGATCGGTTTTCACCCCTGTTGCTGGACCACGGGCTGAAGGTCATGATCGGAAAAGGCCCTCGAAGCCAGGATGTTGTTGATGCGATCAAGCGAAACAAGGCGGTCTATCTTCAGGCTTTCGGTGGATGCGGGGCTCTCTATGCCTCCACAGTGAAGTCTTCACGCATCATTGCATTTGAACACCTCGGACCGGAAGCCCTCCTCCTTCTTGAGGTAGTAAAATTCCCGGCAATTGTCGCCATTGATAGCCGACAGGGAAGTGTTTTCGCTTATTAGTGCTGTTTCTCTTCTTTTTACTGGACGTTTTGTTTGAGGTGGAGTACAGTTTCCTGTATGCAAGCCTCCCTTGCAAGCCTCTTCATCTTGGGGTGACTGAAGAGCCTTTTCTTTCCATGCGGAAAGAGGGAAGGAAAATCATGTAAGACGGAAGGATATACCGTGAAGAATTATATGACTGTGCGCCTCGCACCCTATCTTCTCCTGTTCCTGCTCATCGGCTGCGCCAAAGAGGCTGTTCCCCAGATGGCAGTGCCGAGCATTCCTGTTGTTACCGAGAAACAGATAATAAAGGAGACTGATGTCATCAACGACCTGGTCAAACCAGTCGAATTAGATGACCGATTCAGCTATACCTACGGCTATATGCTGTACACAACACTGCAACAACAGGGCTTCGGAAGCCTGGATGCTTCCTATTTCGCCAAGGGGGCCTTGGACGCCCAGAGGCAGAAAGGTTTTTTCACCCAGGAGGAGATGAGCAAGATCCTCTATGAGGTCCAAACAAATATGCTTCAGATCGCCCAGCAGGAGCTTGAAGCCCTTGCTGCACAAAACCTGAAGACAGCCGAGGAGTTCCTTGCAACCAATGGTTCTCGTGAACAGGTAAAAAGTACTGATTCGGGCCTGCAGTACGAGGTCTTGTCCGTCGGTGAAGGGCAGAATCCCACCGAGGAGAGCATTGTCGAGGTTGACTACCAGATCCTGCTTCCCAACGGCCGGGTCGTCGACAGCAGCTATGAGCGGGCACAGAGCTCAACATTCCAGCTGAAAGCCATCATGGTTCCCGGATTCATTGAAGGGGTGAAACTCATGAGCGTCGGTTCCAAATACCGGTTCTGGATTCACCCGAACCTGGCGTACGGCAAGGAAGGGACGCAAACCATTGAACCGAACACGCTCTTGATCGTGGAAGTCGAGCTGAAAGCCATCAAACAGGCGCTGTAAGCAGGTCCAGTATCGTTTCCAGCTGAGTCACCGTGTAAGTCGCCCCAATGCCGGGGGGGATTTCCCGGGTGTGAGGATTGTACCAGATTGAGTCGATGCCGCTGTCCATCGCACCGCGGATGTCGCTTTCGGGGCTGTCTCCGATCATCAGGCAGCGGCTCTTCTCGCCCGACAAATTCGAGCGTTCAAGCATGGCGCTGAAGTATCGGGTGTCGGGTTTCTGCCATCCAAGCTCCTCGCTTATGAAAATGTCCTTGAAGAAGTGAGAGACTCCGCTCACCTTCAATCGACCCCGCTGCACATCAGCGATGCCGTTGGTGGCGAGAAACAGCGTGTATCCCCGCTTTGTTAGCGCCGTAAGGATGCCAAGGCTGTGACCAAACAGTATCCCTTGCCCCGCCAGATGGTTCTGATAGCTTTCGGATGCCCGAACGGCATCCAATGCGAAGCGGGATGTTTCAGAGAAGCGCTCAAATCTCTTGGTTTTCAGCTGTTCAAGGGTCAACGCACCTTGCTCGAACTCTTTCCAGCAAGAAGCATTGCAAGCTTTGTACAGGAAAAAGTGATCGCTTTGCACTGTAAGTCCCAACTCACGGGCCATCGAATGGAATGCGTGGTGCTCAGCTTGTTCAAAATCGAACAGGGTTCCGTCTGCATCGAAGAAAAGATAGCGGTACATGCTCTGTCATCCTTTACTTGGGTTCTTCTTGTCTGTACGATAAAGAAAAACAGTCCGGTGATGCAAGACCGGTTCAAGGAGCTGATAATGCAGGATAGTTTTCTCAAGCGCCACCTGACCCTTTCGATTCTCTTTGGGTCGTTGCTCATGATTCTTGGCATCTACCTGATGTTCCAGCAGGAGTCGTTCGTCAGAATATTCATCTCGATTCTCGGCTTGTTCCTTGCCGGTTCGGGGCTGTTCGCCCTGTTCTCCCTGAAGAGCTATAGTCTGGGAAAGCGTACAAAGATTGCGACGCTTATCAAGGCCCTCATAAGCCTGGGTTTGGGCATCGTTGCCATCATCGTACCTTTGACGGCCGCCGATGTGAGCTGGAAGGTGCTCTTGTTTGTAATCGCCATCGAATTGGTTTTTTCGGCGGTCATCTCATTCTTGGACGCGCTCCTGCTGCGAAAGAGTGAGATCATCGTTACCGGCATGCTCTCTGAAGGTGTGTTTTCCTTGGTTGTTGCCATCCTGTTGTTCGTCTTCCCCGAGCAGATAGGCAGCATGCTGCTCAAGCTGGTAGGGGTTGTGCTGATCGCCTGCGGCTTGGGCATGGTGCTTTGGGCCTATCGGATCCGCAAGATCAACCGACAGTTCACCACGAAAGCCATCGAGGTTGAAGCTGTCGTGGTGGACGAAAGCGCGGAAGACTAGGGTACGAGGAAGGAAGTGACGAGGCCGTAGCGGGCGATGCCGTCGGCATCTGCAACCGACTCTCCTCCGATGGTCAGCATGGAGGAGGCAAGCGGCAGCATCTTTCGGCTGAACATATAGTCGATGCGCTCCTTGAAGTCCTTCTTCAGCAGCGTGTTGCCTGCATCGGTTGCACTGGAGAAGTGAGTCGCCCGATAGACGTCATAGAACTGCTCATCCTCGAGAAGGGTGGAGAGCGGCCACAGATAATCGACTTGCCGATAGGCTATCGGGCTGAAGGTGTTCCAATCCTGGTGTGATGGTTCAAAGAGACTTGCAGCAAGCAGGGTCGGCTCGGTGACCGAGCCTTCGGCGATGATGGCTTTCAGGCTCTCCTGCCGTGCTTGGGTGACGCTTTTTTGGACAGCCTGCCAATCACCACCGGAGGCGAAGGTCGAGAGCACCTTGTACTCCGGCAGGTAGGCGAGAGCAAGACGCAGCGTCTTCTTCTCGCTGAACTGAACACTGGCCCCATGGGCGCTGGAGCTGATGATCGGCAGGGATGTGATGATGGCCCCGCCCTCCACCAGTACTGCGTGCATGCCCACCTCCCGCACCACATCAATGACATTCTGCATGTGGCCGGTCAAAAATATGACCGGATGGGAGAGGTCGCTGATACTGTTCTTGACCTGGACAGCCATGCCCTTGTCGCTCCAAGGCTTGTCGTCGAGGGGCAGCAACATTGCATGCAGCTGGCTTTGGTCGGTAAGCAGGGCCGTCGGCTTGTCGGTGGTGTAGATTCTTGGGAAGGTGAGTTTGTCCAACGGGGGGATCTGCCGATACAACTGTTCCAAGGCAGCTTGGCGAAGCCGCTCCTCTTCTTCCAATTGGCGCTCCAACGCTTCCTTCTGTGCAAGCTCCTGCTGCTTCAGCTGGGCCAGGCGCTTTGCTTCCGCGTCCCGTTCTTGTTCGAGCCTGATTTTCTCTTCAAGCGTCGAGGTTTTCTCTTCCAGCTGGACCTTCAGGATGCCCATCTCCTCACCCAGACTCTGGATGGTGGATTCAAGGGATTCCACGAGAGTTGCATGCTGGCTTTGCAATGCCGATTCCTTTGCAAGAAAGTCGGCCTCGGTCTGGGCAAGCAAATCTTCCAACTCGCCCTTGATGATCTGCTGTTCGGTAAGCAATCCTTCCAGCTCGTTTGCATGGTAGGTCAGATTTTCGTATGCCTGGGTCAGGTCATCCAGCTCCTGCAAGGCGATAATCAGCTGCTCACCGGTGGACGTTGCTTCTTCCTTGGTTGCAGCCAATGCCTCGAGTGCAGCATCGAGGCGGGCTTGCAGGTCGGCTTTTGCCTGGGTTAGTTCCTCAAGCTGCTGCAAGGCGGCGGCCAGCTGCCCGCTGGTGGAGCCTTGTTCCCCTTCGATTGCTGACAAAGCCTGCAGTGTTGCATCAAGGCGGGTCTTCAGGTCCTTGTTGGAACGTTCCAGCAGGGTAGTTTTCTCTCCAAGGGAGGCAATAGTGGCTTGGGCTTCATCCCATGCTTGTTGTCGGCTTTGCTGCAGTTGCTGCTCTTCAAGCAGCCGCTTTTGCTCTGCTTCCATCGCTTGCCGGGCAGCCAGTTCCCGCTCCTGTTCTTCTTGTTGAGCCTTCTTTTGTTCTTCCTCAAGCTGCTGCCTGGCAAGCTCGGCATCGAGGATTGCCTGCCTCTCGGCTTCGATGGTGGAGTATTTGGTGACCGGTAGAGAGCCTTCGGATGCGCTCAGTTGTATGGCATCCTTGCCCTGGCTTGCAGTATAGCTCTGGCATCCGGCGGCAAGAAGAAGCAGGGCAAGAAGAATGGGCAGTAACCAACGTTTGTTCATAGTGCTGTGGTGTCCTTAGAAGTTGAAGAATGCCTCGGCTCGAGCCTTGGCTTGTGCTTTGCGCTCCGCTTCCTCCTTGGAGTCCTCTCCAAGCATGAACGAGTCGCAATAGTTTGCCTCCACCTTGTCCTCGATGTACTCTTCCACTCCCTCAAGGCAGTCATGATAGATTCCCGGGCTGTAGAAGCGGCAGTTTACGCAGCTGTGCAGACTTTTCGAACAGGTTGGGCAGAGCGTCGAGTAGCCGATACTGGTCATGGGGTCGATGCTTGTATGACAGTGATGGCAGGCACGCATAGTTAAAACTCCAATTGTTTCCCATACTCGGCCATTTCGCCATCGGTATAGGTCTCTTTCGAAAGCTGGATGTTCTTATGGTCGTTCTTCCAGCGGGGGATGACATGCAGATGCAGGTGTGGTACTTCCTGCCCGCTCTCCTTTCCGTTGTTGATGATCAGGTTGGTGGCATCGCAGCCCAGCTGTTTCCTCAGCGCTGCATCAGCAAGTTTTGCAAGGTTCATCAGTCGGGCGAGCACCTCAGCGGGGCACGACTGGAGATCTGGATAGGGCTCCTTGGTGATCAGCAGCAGGTGACCCTTGTTGACAGGTTTTATGTCGAGGATGGCGAAGCAAAGTTCGTCCTCATGAAGTTTAACGCTGGGGATTTCCCCTTTTAAAATCTTTGTGAAAATCGTTTCCATGGCACACCTCAAAGCCATTGTATCACACAAGTGTCGAGTCGGAAAAGGATTGTATTGGGAAAAGGGATTGCACAAAATAAGCAGATATACTATTATCCACGAGGTACGGTGGGACGGTGGATTTACTTCTTGGTCCCTTTCAATCCCTTCAGAGGCTAACCTGATGCGTACTAGGAAGAAAGACCTTTTCCATCGGGTGTTGTTTGGAACTGCAGGGATACCTGTGGATTCGTTTTATTCTATTTTATAGAGGTTATACAGAATGGCTAGTTTGCAAAACTTGAGGAACATCGGAATCAGTGCCCACATTGACTCGGGAAAGACGACTCTCTCCGAACGCATCCTCTACTACTGCAATA
>JAAZAT010000082.1 GCA_012514185.1 Spirochaetales bacterium
CACCATCCAGTGCTTCAAGGTCTATGATATTGTCTATATGATAACCCAGGCTGGTCCGGGGACCGCTACGTTGGTCCTGGTCTATGACATCTACAACAAGGCCTTCATCAGTTGGAATCTTGGCTCTGCCAGTGCGGTAGCCATGGTACTCTTCGCCCTGGTTCTCGCTGTCACCTTGATTCAATTTAGGTCCGAGAAGCGGATGCACTAGAGAGGTAACGCATGCAAGCACATTCCAATAAACAAACCGTTGCCAAGACGCTTCTCTATTTACTGCTCGTGTTGTGCTCGCTTGCGATGCTGATGCCCTTTGTATGGATGCTCAGCTCGTCGCTCAAGCTCGACAAGGATGTTTTCACCTTCCCCATAGAGTGGTTTCCTTCCAACCCCCGGTGGGAGAACTATGCAGAGATCTGGACCACCATCCCCCTGGCTCAGTTTCTCAAGAACACCGCCAAGCTCACCCTCATCGTAACGTTTTTGCAGTTGCTCACTTCCTCCTTTGCCGCCTATGCTTTTGCAAAGTTGCAGTTCAAGGGTCGCGACCTACTTTTCTTGGGATATGTGGCCACCATCGCCATGCCTTGGCAGGTGTATATGGTTCCGCAGTTCATGTTGATGCGCTCCTTCGGCCTGAACAACACCCATTCGGCGATCATATTCCTGCAGGCGTTCAGCGCTTTCGGAGTATTTTTGATGAAGCAGTTTTATATGAGCGTGCCCGACGAGCTGTGTGAAGCTGCAAGAATCGACGGCATGAGCGAGTATCGGATCTGGGCTCTGATCATGCTTCCGCTTTCCAAGCCGGCTCTCTCAACCCTGACGATTTTTACCTTCGTCAATACGTGGAACGACTTCCTCGGGCCGTTGCTCTACTTGACCAGGATGGAGCTCAAGACCATCCAGATCGGCCTGAGGATGTTCATCAGCCAGTACTCCAGCGAATACGGCTTGATCATGGCAGCAAGTGTCGTAGCTCTTATTCCTGTTGTCATAGTCTTTCTTGCTTTGCAAAAGTTCTTCGTGCAGGGTGTCGCTACGGCAGGCCTGAAGGGGTAGGGATGAAAGAAATTACAAACCAAACCGTTTTGAAAGCTCTCGATGAGGCTGCAAGCCAAGTCAGAAGGAATCTTCCTCTCTTCACCTACCAGTGCCAGAACCATTCATCAGTCAACAATTTCTATCCCGCTGTCGAGAACAATCAATGGACCTGCGGGTTCTGGCCGGGTGAGGTCTGCCTTGCCTATGAGCATACCTCCGATCCTGTGTTTTTGCATGCAGCGCATATTCTGTGCGAGAGCTTTCTTTCGCGGATCGAGCAGAAGATCGAGGTGGATCATCACGATATGGGCTTTCTGTACACACCCTCTTGCGTCTCCCTCTCCAAGTTGGACAAAAGCCCCAGAGCCAGGAGGGCGGCCCTGCTTGCCGCCGATCAGCTTCTCACGCGCTTTCAAGAAAAAGGATCCTTTCTTCAGGCTTGGGGGGCGATGGGGGCAAAGGAACATTACCGCTTCATCATCGACTGCCTGATGAACCTGCCTTTACTGTACTGGGCCGGCGAACAGACAGGTGATGAGAAGTATCGAACGATTGCTCTGAAGCACACCCAAACCTGTCTCGCCAACTCCTTCCGTCC
>JAAZAT010000126.1 GCA_012514185.1 Spirochaetales bacterium
ACCTTGAATACGTAGTTATTTGTATGAAATATGAAGTCGGCAACACAGGGCCGACGGTGTAAAAACATATCACAGTCTATAAAATCGGTCAATACAATGCTTTACTTCAGTTTGACAAAAATTCATCTGTATACTCCTTGGTTATCTCCCAACGGCTGGATTCCTCGTTGAAAAATACTGCTGAATGAGGGATTGTCAGCATCCGACCCTCACTGCCGCTGAGCAGAATCCGTTTTGAAAGTATGTTGACTTCAGACACCTTCATCAACTCGAATCCAACTTTCAATTTGCTTCCTTCTGGAGGATACTTGCGTTTTTCCTCCACATAGAAGTCGAATTCGTAGGAAAGGCAGCACAGGAGCCTGCCGCAAGGACCGGAAATTTTCATTGAATTGAGTGACAAATTCTGTTCCTTGGCCATTTTTATCGAAACCGGATTGAGTTTGTCCGTCACGCTATGGCAGCAGAAATCCCTTCCGCACACAGCCAGACCGCCAAGCACCCGACTTTCATCGCGCACCCCGATTTGGCGCAATTCGATACGAATACGGAACACAGAAACCAAATCTTTTACCAACTCCCTGAAGTCCACCCGGACATCTGCAGTAAAAAAGAAAATGATTTTCGGCTCCCCGAGCAAGAAGTGGGCGGTCACCAACTTCATGTCCAGTTTGTGATAGGCAATCTTCTCACGGCAGATCCGCATTGCCTCATCCTCTTTTTCCATCAGCTCCTGATAGCGGTTCAGGTCGGAAGGCGTCGCCAGTCGGTCGATCCACAGGATTTCTCCTGTCAGGTCCACTTCCTGAGGGTCCGGCTGAGGATTGCAGCCTGGGCAAGAGTCACAGGGATCTTCGTCAGGCTCGGAACTAAACAAAATCTCCACTTCCTCTGCAGGTTCTGCACTATCAGCTTCTCTTTCATCCTTGGGCATGCACTCACCATGCAGGCAGGCTCCCCGGCACTGGTCGCACCCGGGAGTATACTCCTTGCCCAGCCTGTCCGCACTCGTCATGATCAAGCCCAAATCCAACCCATACCGGGTAGGCGCCACTACCGAGGTGCCGGGGTACAATACTGAGTCCCAGGCACAGATGCTGGTCTCATTGGATGAAGGGTTCTTTACCAAATATATATAGCCTCTTGAAGGTCTGGTGCGCTGACTTTGACCTTCGGGGGCACGCATTCGTTCTTTTTTCATGCAAATCCTTTGCCAAAAGGGCTCTAACGTTGTAAAGCTACCACGTGGACAAGAAATTGTCAAACTGTATATCAAGGGGTCTAAGTGATTTACTGTATTCGAGTTACAACATTGACGGCTGGATTTGGGCATGGTATAGTCTAGTCACATCTCCCCTTATGTTGAGAATGCATCTCAAGGAGTCGGTATGCAACTGTTTGATACGCACGCCCATATAGGATTGTTGCAGGATGACAAGATGGAGCAACTGCTTGCAGTCCAACTTGCGAAAGTCAAGTCGGTCAAGCACGTTGTGAGCATCTGCAATAGTCTGGCTGACTTCGAACGCACCTATGCAAACCTTGAGAGCGCCGATTCTGTCTATCATGCGGTAGGAGTCTCCCCCACCGAGGTAACCAATCCAGGCAAGGACTGGGAGGAGCGGGTAATCGCCCATGCCCAGCAAAAGAAACGCATCGTAGCCATCGGTGAGACCGGTCTGGACTACTATCATATGTTCGGAGGCGACAAGACAGTGCAGATCGAGCTGCTGCTCAAGCATCTGGAAATTGCCCGTCACCTCGATCTTCCAGTCATCATCCACAACCGCAATGCGGCCGAGGACCTGTTGCCGATCCTTGCTGAAAAGCTCCCTCCCAAGGGTGGAATCCTCCATTGTTTCGGCGAGGATTGGACGTTTGCCAGACAAGCTCTCTCGCTCAACTTGATGTTCTCCTTCGCAGGAAATCTGACGTTCAAGAACAGCAGGAGCCTGCAGGAGGTTGCAACGAAGCTTCCTGATGACAGGATTCTCATCGAGAGCGAGGCGCCGTTCATGACGCCATACCCCTACAAGGGAGAACGCAACAAGATCCACTACCTGGTAGAAACAGCCAAAGTCCTTGCGGCACTGCGGCAGACCTCCCTTGAAGAGCTTTCTGAAAGCCTTTATGCTAACAGCCTGAAGGCATTTTCCCTTCCAAAGGACGTATGAACGAACAGCAATTATTCCACCCGGTCCACATAGGAGATGTCAAGATTGAGGGAAATCTCTTTCTTGCACCGTTGGCCGGTTACACCGATATTCCATTCAGGACCCTCTGCATTGAAGAAGGGGCCAATTTCACCTTTACCGAGATGGTTAGTGCTGAAGGGCTCTCCCGTGAAGGAGAGAAAACCTTGGAATTGATGCACCGCGCCCCGAATGAAAAACAGTATGCCATCCAGCTCTTCATGAGCAATACCGATTCCCTGAAACAGGCACTCGAGCAGCTGATGCCTTTCAAACCCGAGGTCATCGACATCAACTGCGGCTGTCCGGTTCCCAAGGTTACCAAGACCGGCGCAGGATCGTCCATGATGAAAACTCCTTCCCTGATCACCGAGGTGGTCCGAACCATTACCAATGAGGTCGATATCCCAGTTTCGGTCAAGTTCCGTACCGGCTGGGATGCCCAGAGCGAGAACTTCCTTGCATTCGCCCAAGCCGCACTGGACGGGGGGGCATCCGCACTCACCCTGCACGCCCGTACCCGCAGCCAAGGGTACGCACCCTTTGCCGACTGGACCAAGCTGACCGAGCTCAAGCACTACTGCACCAGCCATGCATACCAGGTTCCCGTGTTCGGTTCAGGCGACCTCTTTTCTGCCGAGGATGCAAAACGGATGTTGCTGCAGACAGGAGTGGATGGGGTCATGTTTGCCCGCGGAGCCATCGGCAATCCTTTTATTTTTTCCCAGGCAAAAGCACACCTTGAAGGCAGGCCGATGAAAGAAATTACCAAGGAGATGCGCGTACAGGCGATACTTCGGCATTTGGACATCATGATCGAGACGTACGGCGAGAAGACGGCGTGCACCTTGATGCGCAAGCATACCTGTTCCTATCTCAAGGGAGTGCCCAATACGTCGGCTGTAAAACAGGCCGTTGTACAGGCTGTCAAGCGTGAACATTACACAGAGGCTCTCAGCCCACTTGTTGACCTATGAAGCCGTAAAATGGTACGTTTATTGAAGTAATCTGAGATTGAGGAAGTGCAATGAGAGTATTAGTGTTAGGTTCAGGAGCCAAGGACCATGCCATTGCATGGTGGTTCTCCCAAAGCCGTCTGATCAACGGATTATTCGTTGCTCCGGGCAATGTGGGGACAGAGTCCATCGCCACCAATCTTGCCATCGATCCTTCAGACCCCGAGCAGGTTCATGAGGCCTGCACCGCCAACGATATTGACTTTGTGTTCGTCGGTACCGAGGCGCCTTTGTTCACCGGAGTCATCGACTATCTCAATGAGAGAGGAATCGATACATTCGGGGCCCCTAACAGGGCGCTGAAGCTTGAAGGCGATCGAAACTTCAGCCGCATGTTCACCGACAGGCACAACATTCCCACTCCCACCCACGTTCTGTTCGACGATGAGCACAAGCTCTCCGAATACCTCAAGCGTCATGAAGGCGAGCGTTTTGTTGTCAAGAGCAATGCCATCGCCCCCAGCCGTGTCATGATCGATTCCTCGGACTACAACTCCTTGATGGAGTTCTCAAAAAGCATCCTGGCCACCAGCCCGATTATTTTAGAGGAACACCTCAACGGGCTTCCCATCACCGTCACCCTCTTTTTGGACAACAAAGGGTACCTTGCCCTGCCTACCTGCAGCGACTACATGAAATCTGAAGAAGGCGGCCTTCCTACCGGCGGTATGGGTTCCATCTGCCCTGTTCCACTCCAGGAAGAGGTTAGCCAGGCCTTGGTCGATACCATCATAGAGCCCACCCTGTTTGGCTTGAAGGCCGAGCGCATGTCCTACAAGGGAGTGCTGACGATCAGCGTCATCATCACCAAGCGAGGTCCGATTCTTGTCGATTACCACGTTCGCTTCAATGATCCGGCAGCCCAGGCCTTTGTGCCTTTGATCAAGACCGATATCGTCGATATCCTGAATGCAATGAAGCATGACACCCTCTCTTCCATCACCCTTGAAGCTTCCACCAAGTCAACCGTTGCCTTGGTTGTCGCCTCCGAGGGGTATCCTGAGAAGCCTATCATCGGCAAGGTCCTCGACCCCATGCCTGCGGCTTTGTTGCTCAATACCTTCGAGGGAGCCCCCCGCTATTACTTTGGCGGCGTACAAGAGAAGGAAGGTGCGTTGGTGACCACCGGCGGGCGGTGTGTAACCGTCGTCGGTGTCGGGTACAACATCATGAATGCAAACAAGAACGCCTATAAAGGCGTCAAACATGTACATTTTGAGGGTGCGTGGTACCGCAAGGACATCGGAGACAGGTTCTTCGAGAACTGATTCAGGTCAAGCACAGTTGTAAGGAACTCCCACAGCCTGACCAATAATTGAAGTCGGGCTGAATTTATTTGCAAGCCAGTCTCATTTATTGGTACTATTGAAGTACAAAACATTGAGGTCCCCATGGAGTTAATTGTAGCTGAGTTTGTATCCTTTTTCATAGTAGCAGGCATCCTCGTAGAACATCTACGATCAAAGAAG
>JAAZAT010000281.1 GCA_012514185.1 Spirochaetales bacterium
TCATCCGTACTTCTCCTGGTTAGTTGAGGGAGCCTTTCGACTGCTTGGCGATCAACTCTTCATCACGTTCGGTAAGGGGCACCTGCCGACCCTTGGAGTCATACACAGACATATCCAGAGCCAAGCCGCGGATCTCCTGAACCAAAACGTTGAATGCCTCGGGCATTCCTGCTGTAGTGGCCGGCTCACCCTTGACGATACTCTCATAAATCTTGACACGTCCGTTCATGTCGTCACTCTTGATGGTCAAGAGCTCCTGCAGCGTATTGGCAGCGCCGTACGCCTCAAGGGCCCACACTTCCATCTCTCCGAGTCTCTGACCACCAAACTGGGCCTTGCCGCCGAGCGGCTGCTGGGTCACCAGTGAGTAGGGACCGGTTGAACGGGCATGCATCTTGTCATCGACCAGGTGGTGCAGCTTCAAATAGTAGATATATCCGCAGAATACAGGGTTGACGAAAGGAACGCCGGTCAGACCGTTGTAAAGAACGGTCTTGGAGTTCTCAGGCAGCCCCGCCTCGCGCATTTTCTCCTCGATCTGAGCCATGGATGCACTCTGGAAGACCGGAGTGGAATACCACTTGTCCAGCTTCACGGCAGCCCAACCCAGCTGGGTCTCCATCAACTGACCGATGTTCATTCGGGACGGAACGCCCAACGGGTTCAGACAGACATCGAGCGGAGTACCATCAGCCATGTACGGCATGTCTTCCTCGGCAAGAATCCGGCTTACAACACCCTTGTTTCCGTGCCTTCCGGCCATCTTGTCACCTTGCCTGAGCTTGCGCTTGGTGGCGATGAGAACCTTCACCGTCTCCTCGACACCGGGAGGAAGCTCGTCATTGTTGCTCCGCTTGAGGCGCTGGATGTCGATGACCGTACCCTCGGTTCCATGGGGAACCTTCAGGGAGGTGTCGCGAACCTCCTTGGCCTTCTCACCGAAAATCGAGTTGAGCAACTTGAACTCGGGAGTCGTATCGCTCTCACTCTTGGGAGTCACCTTGCCGACCAGGATCGAGCCCGGACGGACAGCGGTTCCAATGCGTACAATGCCATCCTCATCCAGCTGCTCAAGCATTTTCTCGCTGGTGTTGGGGATATCACGGGTAAGCTTCTCAGGACCGAGCTTGGTCTCACGGATATCGGTAGTGAACTCCTTGATGTGGACCGAAGTGAAAATATCGTCCTTGACAACGCGCTCGCTGATGAGAACGGCGTCCTCATAGTTGTAGCCGTTCCAAGGAACGAAGCCTACCAGGATGTTGCGTCCGAGCGCCAACTCACCACTCTGAGTTGCAGGACCGTCAGCCAACACCTCACCGGCCTCAACATGCTGGCCGAACGATACGATCGGCTTCTGGTTGAAACAGGTATCCTGGTTGGTTCTCTGGTATTTCTGCACCTCGTAGGTATCCAGCTGGCCTTGAATCTCTGCAGAATCGGGCTGAATGACCACACGGTCGGAGCTTACATACGCAACCGTACCACTTCGCTTGGCCTTTACCAATACACCACTGTCATACGCGGTCTTGCCTTCCATGCCGGTACCCACACGCGGGGTTTCGGGGAATACAAGGGGAACCGCCTGACGCTGCATGTTCGAACCCATCAGGGCTCGGTTGGCGTCGTCGTGCTCAAGGAAGGGAATCAGGGAGGCTGCAACGCTGATGACCTGCTTCGGATCAACGTCCATGTACTTGATTTCGGCCGGCGGCTTGGTGGAGTAGTCTCCACTTCTGCGCACAGGAACCTCATTGTCATGGAAATTGCCGTCACTGTCCAACTTGGCTGAAGCCTGGGCGATGAAGAATTTTTCCTCATCGTTCGCATCCAGATAGCGGTACTGCTTGGTGACCACCCCATTGACTACCTTGCGGTACGGGGTCTCCAAGAATCCATGCTGGTTGATGCGGGTATAGTTTGCCAGCGAGACGATGAGACCGATGTTCGGTCCTTCAGGAGTCTCGATGGGACAAATACGACCATAATGGGTGTAGTGAACGTCACGAACCTCAAAGCCGGCTCGGTCGCGGGAAAGACCACCGGGACCGAGTGCGTTGAGCCTTCTCTTGTGGGTAAGCTCTGCAAGCGGGTTGACCTGGTCCATGAACTGGGAGAGCTGGCTGCTGCCGAAGAACTCCTTGATCGCCGCCACAATCGGCTTGATCGAAATGAGGTCTTGCGGTTTGACCGAACCGGTCTCAAGGTTCATGCGCTCCTTGGCGATGCGCTCCATGCGGGCGAACGCACTCTTCAGTGCATTCTGCAAGAGCTCGCCGACCGAACGTACGCGCCTGTTGCCCAGATGGTCGATATCGTCGACGTTCTGTTCACGGATGAATACCTTGATCAGGAAATCCATCGTATTGACGATGTCCTGGGGGGTAAGAACAGTCAGGTCGGTGGAAGCGTTCTCCTCTTCCTCTTCGGTACCGGATCCAAATTTCTTGTTGAACTTGTAGCGGCCGACCGAGCCGAGGTCGTAGCGGCGGTTGGAGAAGAACATATCGGGAAGATCCCTCTCCGCCCGCTCGATGGCAATCATCTCACCGGGCATCAGGACGGAGAATATCGGGGAGAGCACATCTTCCTTGGTGGGCTCATCATATCCTTCACGGGTGTACTTCGCATCCTCGATCTCGAAACAATTGAGAATCATATCGCTATGCAGGGTTCCTTCACCGCGGAGATTGACCAACTGTACTTCCCGTACGTTCAGCTTGAGAAGCTCATCGATCTCGTGGGCATGGAGCATGTCACCGGCACGAATGACTTTTTTCTCAGTCCCGTCAACCTTTGCATACACATCCTTGAAGAGATACCGGTTTTCCAGGTTTGCCTTCAAATCTGCATCATCGGCAAGCTCAACCGTCTCGGCAGAATAAAACTGCTCAAGGATTTTCTCACGGGTGTCGAACCCGATTGCCCGCAGGAAAAGAGTACCGAGAATACGCTTCTTGCGGTCGATCTTGGTGAAGATCAAATGCTTTTTATCATCAATCTCAAACTCCAGCCACGATCCCCGGTAGGGGATGATCCTGGAGGAATAGACATCCTTCTCATTGGAAAAGATAACACCAGGGGAACGGTGGATCTGGCTGACCACAACGCGCTCTGCACCATTGATGATAAAGGTGCCGCGGTCGGTCATCAGCGGAATGTCACCGAAGAAAATCTCTTTCTCCCTCATTTCCCCATTGGAGAACTCGAGGCTGATCGTGACTTTGATGGGAACACTATAAGAACGACCTTTCTTCTTGCACTCCGTTTCGGAGAACTTGATATTGTCAAGATCAATCGTATACCCCTTGTATGCGAGACGCATCTCACCATTGGGGCTGTCAATGGGGAATGTCGACTGGAACACTTCCTCAAGCCCGTACGACGAATCTGGACTCAAGCCCTGCCTACAGCGGTCCAGCTGTAAAAATCTCTCATAGGAATCAAGCTGGATCCCGATAAGATTGGGCAGTTCACAGACTTCATGTAATTCAGAACCGATGTACGTGCGTGTTATGGATTTGCCTTTGGCAACCATCATGTACCCTCCAAAGTCAATTGAGAAAACAGACAGCATCCCTCATGCGGAGAGGGAAACGAAAGACACAACAGGCCACCGGTGTCTATCCGGTGGCTCAATGAACCGGGCGTCGGCCCACTTACAAAAATCAAGAGCAGGGGGCCGGCCTCGCAACCGGCTCCCTAATCCGAGATTAGTCAACGGGCTTAACTTCAACAGTACAACCAGCAGCTTCAAGCTTTTCCTTGAGGGATGCTGCATCGGCCTTGCTGACGCTTTCCTTGACAACCTTGTCACCTGCTTCAACGAGGTCCTTTGCTTCCTTGAGGCCGAGGCCGGTGATAGCGCGGACTTCCTTGATTGCTGCAATCTTCTTGGTGGGATCGCAAGCCTTGAGGATTACGTTGAATTCAGTGGGTTCTTCCACAACAGCAGCAGCCTCGGCAACAGGGCCGGCGGCGACGGCGGAGGCGGCAGCCACAACACCAAACTTCTCTTCCATCATCTTGATGAGGTCGGCGACTTCCATGACGGACATACTTGCGATCGAATCCAAAATCTCTTGTTTAGTAGCCATATTATCTTCTCCTTGTAAAAGTTTTGTCTGCACAGTCATAGCAGGTTACCTGTGAAGACTAAGACTGTGTTCAGTTCTCTTCGGTGGCGGAAACAGAACCGCCATGTTTCTCGACATAGGCAAGCAAGGTTGCTGCCAGCTTCTGTACCGGTGCCTTCATGGTGCCCATCAAGGAAGCAATCAACTCCAGCTTGGTCGGCAGCTTGCTGAAAGCCTCGACCTCTTCAGGAGAGAAAAACTTTCCATCGAGCATTGCACCCTTGACCTGGATGGGAGAGCCTTCCTTGCCGGCGGCAAACAACTCCTTGGCCACCACGTTGGCTTCATCACCGCGGACGAGTGCAATGGCGGTGGGTCCGACCAACTGGTCGTCAGCCTGGTTGTTCAGCTCGGTCAAGGCAATCTTTGCAAACCGGTTCTTCACGACACGGTAGGCAGCATCCTTCTTCATGAGCGTTCTGCGCAGGGTGGTGATCTGCTCGACAGTCATGCCGCGGTAATCGGTGAAGATGTACCCGGTATACTGGCTGAACTCATCCTTCAGTGCCTTGACGGCCTCTTCCTTGGCGGGGGTAATACGAGTCTTGTAATCCATAGTGTGCATCTCCTCTTATACCGAAGCCGTCAGATCCTTCACGTTGACCCTGATACCGGGACCCATCGTGGAGGAAAGGGCGATGCTGACTACATAGTCAGCCTTGGCATCGGAAGGCTTCTTGCGGATGATTTCCTTGACCACGGCCCGTCCGTTTTCACTTACTTTGTCGGGATCCATGGAAACCTTTCCTATCGCAAGGTGAATGACGTTGGTCTTGTCGGAACGGAACTCAACACGGCCCTTGGTAAGCTCTGCAAGAGCTGCCTTCAGGTCGAAGGTAACGGTCTGGGTCTTGGGGTTCGGCATCAAGCCTCTGCGACCAAGGATGGGACCGAGACGACCTACGTCCTTCATCATGTCAGGGGTGGCGACAGCCACATCGAAATCCATCCAACCGCCACGGATTTTCTCGATCAGGTCGTCATCACCGACAAATGCGGCTCCGGCCTGGCGAGCTTCCTCAGCCTTCTCTCCCTTGGCGAATACAAGTACACGCTTCTGGGCGGAGAACTGGTTGGGAAGGACAACCGTATCACGGACGCTCTGGCTCTTCTTGAGGGTAAGCTTGACGCTGATTTCAACAGTCTCATCAAACTTGGCGAATGCAACATCCTTTACCAGGGCTGCAGCCTCTTCGAACGTGTAGAGCTTGGTGCGGTCGATTTTCTTGATAGTATCGCGATATTTCTTTCCGTGTTTCATCTTACTGCTCCACCTCTACGCCCATGCTGCGGGCGGTTCCTGCAACGATCTTCTTGGCGGCCTCAAGGTCATTTGCATTGAGGTCTTCAAGCTTTGTCTTTGCAATCTCGGTCAGCTGCGCCTGTGACAGCTTGCCGACCTTCACCTTGTTGGGGCTTCCGCTTCCGCTGGTAATGCCGAGCGCCTTCTTGATAAGCACAGCGGCCGGCGGAGTCTTCAGGATGAACGTGAAGCTCTTGTCGGCATACACAGTAATGATGACGGGAAGAATGAGTCCAGCTTCATAGTTCTTCGTCTTATCGTTGAACTCCTGGACAAACTTGGGGGCACTGACACCATGAGGGCCGAGTGCGGGCCAGATCGGGGGCGCCGGCGTAGCCTTCTGGGCAGGGCACTGCAATTTGATGACTGCAGTTACCTTTTTCTTTGCCATGTTTCTCTCCTTACGCGACAATCCCACCCAACAGGTGGTTTAACGATTTCGCGCTGGTCTTAACGCCTGTCATACGATCAGGCTCCCACCTCATGCAACATGAGGGAGTAATCACACACAAAAGGACTCGGTTGTAAAAAATCAGAAAACTCTCGTATAGCCGTCCAGTCCTGAAGACGACTACAGAATCTTTTCTACTTGCAGGAAATCCACCTCAACCGGAGTGGAGCGACCGAAAATTCCGACGCTGACCCGCATGCGGGCCTTTTCAAGATTGACCTCTTCAATAACCCCGGTAAAGGAGTCGAAGGGACCTTCAATAATACGAACCTGCTCCCCGACGGAGAACGACTGCTTGGGTTTGAACACTTTTTCTGCAGGCAGGTCGCCGGTCTTCTGAAAGAGGCTCTTCACTTCTGCAGCATTCAACGGCTGTGGTTTCGCATTATCATTGGGAGTGACAAACCCGGTAACACCCTGAATGCGCTTAATCTGGGAACACCAGGTTTTCCAGCTATGATCAGGCAAATCGAGCTCTACGAGGATGTATCCAGGAAGAATCTTGCGCTTCACATCGCGTCTCACCCCGTCCTTCACCTCAACGACGGTCTCAAAAGGGACCTTCACATCAGTGCAAACGAGCGCGAAGTCCGTATCGGTCTCGCGCATCTTGTTGATGATTCGCTCAATCTTTTGTTCGTATCCCGAATAAGTATGTACTACGTACCAGCCCTTTGCCA
>JAAZAT010000050.1 GCA_012514185.1 Spirochaetales bacterium
CGAACAGGGAACAATCGCCCTGGTGCACCATACCTACCAGAACGGCACAGCAGGAACCAATTTTGACTTCATCAACCAAGGAGGCCAGAACAACCTCTACCCCTTCAGCAGGTACACCGTTGGTGCAACCATTGAAGAGAACCATCGGCTCTGGTTCACCTACCAGCCATTGGAGCTCAAGACAGCTGTTCGATTCGATGATGATGTAACAATTGGAGCAGCAACATTTGTTGATGGAACTCCCATGGAACTCACCTACAGCTTCCCCTTCTACCGCATGACCTATACCTACGATCTGCTGGGCAAGTATGAGAATGCGTATTTGGGTATTGGACTCACTCTGCAAATCAGGAATGCCTCTATACAGTTCAAGCAAATCGATGGAGCTAAGGATCAACTCTATGTCAGCCAGAACGTCGGCCTGGTTCCCGCCCTTGCCATCTACAGTTAATACAAGTTCCCCTTCGGCTTGACCCTCAGTGCAGATATTGCAGGCTCGTATGCAAGCTCGGCCATCATCAACGGAGCTGATTTCGAGTTCGAGGGTTCCATTCTCGATGCCTCGTTGAGAATGAGCTATCTCGTAAGCAAAAATTACTCCCTGTTTGCAAACGCCCGTTTCTTTGGGGGAACGGCAAACGGAACGAGCGAAAATGTTGGAGACAGTTGGACCGACAATGTCCTGCCCTACACCAAGAACAATATTGCATCCCTTACCTTCTCAGCCGGACTTCACTGGCAGAAGTAATCAAAATACCTGGAAAAAGGCACAAAAGATGGTTCTCTTGTGCCTTTTTTTCTGTCTTCCTTCACTTTATTATAGGAATCCGCAAGGTTTTTGTGTACGATGAAACCAGGCGGACACCTGCATGCAAACCGTAGTGATCGTGAACCTCTTCAGCATCTTTCCCCTGCTCTTCACCATCTATTTGGCGAAACGGCATCTCTCGGGATCCCGTCAGAATTGGTACTACATCTTCGCTTCAATCATAACCATCATCCTGCTGGCAGTGGAAATCGTAGGAGCGCTCATCAGTGGGAAACCGGGCAATGCAGCGTTGGCTGTACACTATCTCAGTTACGCATTGGGCTACGCAATCACGCCCTTGGTCCCGATGATCATTCTCTTCTACCTCGGCTGCTCAGAGTGGCCGTTCACCAAGAAGCTCTTCTTATTCATTCCCCTGGCATGCAATGTCGTGAACTCCATCCTCTCCATACAAAGCGGTTTGTATTTCACCATTCTTGCAACCAATGTGTATCAGCGTGGGCGTTATTTTTGGTTAGTCACCGCCTTCTCGGCGTACTACTATCTCTGGATACTTATCAGGCTCCTGCACATCAACAAGAGCCGGGTGGTACCATCGAAAATCTTGATGGGATCTGTATACACCCTCCCGATCCTTTCCACTGCTTTCCAGATGGCTACCCGTGATGAGATATTTGTCTTCAGCACGGTGGCAATAGCCTTGCTTCTCTACTATCTCATCGTCCAGGAAGCCCAGTTTGACTACGACGGGCAGACAAAAGTATACAATCGTGAAGCCTTCGAGCAGGAACTGCTTGCACGACAGTACCACGAACAAGACAGCGCAATCTTCATGTTTGATGTAAACAACCTGAAACAAACCAACGACGTATGGGGTCATCAGGAGGGAGACAGCCTTTTGGCCTCCGTTGCCCAAATCCTGACATCGGTCTTTGAACCTGATGGCAAGGTGTTTCGCATCGGAGGCGATGAGTTCGCGGTTCTTCTTCCGCTCTCAAAAAAAGCAGACCCTGCAGCCCGTCAGGAACAACTTTTGCAATCGGTTGCCTCAGCAAACGAAAGCAGGGTCCACCCCATTTCCATTGCCTATGGATTTGCCATCAGCAACAAGGAAGTAGGCATCAGCTTGAGAAAGGCTTTCAACCTTGCCGATGAGGCGATGTATCGGAACAAGAGCGAACAACGCAGGATGCTACGACAGCAGACCTGAGAGTTGCATCTGTATGTACAGGTACTCCAGCTCGCGCAACGTGCCCAAGGCTGTGAATGAAGCCTGCATGGCATCGAGCTCTTTTTGTCGAAGCATCGATGCATCGGAAAGGCCTGCACCAAAACGAATTCGCTCGGTCTCCAATGCAACCTGCTTATAATCATATTCACGCAACTGCAGGTTGAGGTTCATCCGAAAGACTTGCATATCCTGCTGCAGGGCTCTCACTTCGGCCTCGGCATTGTTGTAAGCCTGTTCCACCTTCGCCTTGGCGGCGTACAGTGCGCTTCTAGCGCTTTGCTGCTGCAGGTCGGAAGAGCGCCTGAAAAGATCGGTTGCGCTGAAGCCGATGGAGAATGAAAGGATAGGTTTGGAATCAGAGAACATTGCACTGAAGGATTGAAAGAAGGACGTAGCATTGGCCGGGGTATAAAACGGCGACAGCTGGAAGGAGAGCTGAACCTGGGGAGCATCTGAGGGGGAGTAGAATCCACTGTCCAAGGTTGCGGAACGTAGCTCGTTGACCGCTTTCTGGTAGTCGGTATCCGTAAGCAGGTACCGGCTGAGCATCACATCTTCCGCCCCTGCCTGTTCGAGCATGGATTCGAGGCTGAATTGAGAGAGTATCAATCCCTGAGGCAGCTCGTCCCCCCACGTCAAGGCGAGCGTCTTTTCCAGCTCGGTTATTTCATAGCTGAGATTTTGATGGGCTGAAACACTCTGGTAATAGGAAAGCAACCTGCTCTCATAAGCTTGGGCGCTGATTAAGCCTTGTTTGAGGTCCTCTTGGGCCCTCACCACCATGTCATAGGCCAGGCTTGCACGCTCCGAGACAAGATAGCGGTTTTCCAACAGGTTTTGCCGCAACACAAGCAGTCTCAAATTCTGCAGGACCATGGTCTTGGAAAGTGCTTGATAAGAACCTTGTGCTGTCTCAAGGGCAAGCTGCTGCTTTTCAAGCTGCTTGGCTTGGTAGCCTGTGTCCAACATCGTCTCCCCCACCCACAGCGGTTGCGAAACGGAGACAGAAACAGAAGGAGTCTGAGTCCAAGCTGAGGAAGTAAAGCCTTCATAGGTTGAGCTTTGCTTCACACTCAGGTTCACCGATCCTCCGTTTGGAAGGTTTTGGGTGAATGTTGAGCCTACCGATATGGTATGCTTCTGGGTTCTGGTGGTGCCAGGTCCACTGGGTATGGTTGTGTCGCTATATGAATACGGTGTTGCCGAGAAGCCGATCTTCGGCTTTCTGTTCTCATGGGCATAGTCCAGCTGCGCCTGCTGAATTGCTACTACTGCGGCAAGCTGCTTGGCATCGAGGCTCCCCTTTTCCACCAAGTCTTACAGAGTGGGAACCAAAGCTTGAAGCGAGGGCCCCTGTGGGGGGAACCATACCGAAAGAAAAGCTTCGAGCTGCTTTTGTTCAAAGTCGGGCAAGTGCAGTTCGGGCATCGATTGCGTCGTCAAATCGGGATAGCTTGCAAAGAGAGGAACACAGATTTGCATCAGTATCAGTAAGATGATGAGTTTGGTTTTCATGCTGCACTCCTGGGTTTTCGGTCATACAGGGCTCCATAGAGCAAGGGGATGATCAAGAGGGCGCTGAGGGTTGAGAATACCAGCCCTACCATGATGGTGCTGGCCATGGGCGACCAGACCACCGAGTAGCCCCCGATACCGATGGCGGTAGGAAGAAGCCCTGCGATGGTGGTCAGACTGGTAAGCAGAATCGGCCGGATTCTGGTGACCGCCGACTGGAGAACCGCTTCTTTCACCGTTTTCCCTTCCGCCCTGAGCTCATTGATGAAGCAGATCAGAACAATAGCATCGTTGACTGCTACACCGGCAAGCGCAACGGCACTGTAGATTACCGTAGTAGACAGAGGAGTGCCCGACACAAGCAAGTAGAGAACCACCCCGATGAAGGCAAAGGGGACGGAGAGGAGAATCAAAAAGGGCTGGCTGTAGCTGTTGAACTGGGCTCCCAAAATGAGGTACATCAAAAAGATTCCCAGGATAAAGACTCGCAGAATATCGATAAGCAGGTTGGAGAAATCAGCAAACTCGCCGCCGACGGTCAAATCAACCCCGTTGAATCGATTCTTAAGCTCGGAATCCCATACTTGCCGTATTGTATCATTGACCGCCTTCTGATCTACATCACCTGTGGCATCAGCGGTGATGGTGATCTCACGCTTGCCCTCCACACGGCGGATGGAACCTATTGAATTGTCAAGCCTGATGACCGCCACACTGGAGAGCGGTACCAACCTGAGGTCGTCGGTGGGAATGAGAATCTGCTCAAGGTCCTCGAACTTATCGGCGGATTTGGAAGCAAACTGTACGATGATGTCGATCTCCTCGTTCTCTAAAAAGAAGGTGCCTACCGTAATCCCATCAAAGCGGGAGCGCAGATGGCCGGCAATCATGGAGACGCTTATGCCCAGCCGGCTTGCTTGATCCTGATTGATTTCGATGCGAAGCACCGGATTGCCCGGAACAAAATCACTCTGTACGTTTGTGACATTCTCAAGGGATGCAAGCGTATTGGAAAGGGCGGTTGCGGCGTTGATGATTGGCTGGTAGGAGTCACCGGAAAGCCTGAAACTGAAATCCGCCGAGGTGGGAGGACCTGTCTGGGCCTTGGTGAAAAGCACCTGTTCCGAGCCGCTGATATAGTAGGTCTCCTTCTTCAACTCCTCGATGATGGCCTCAATGCTTCGTTCCCTGCCCTGGTCCTTCTCTGCCAAATCGACGGTAATCCGGGCCTGGGTTGTTGTCTGGGAGTTGCCGGACCCTCCGATATTGCTGCTGATGGAGAGAATCTCCCCATTACCTACTTTGTCCAACAGGACATCCTCGTAGCTTTTGACAATGCGGTTGGTCTGCTCCAACGTCGAGCCCAGCGGAGTGGTGATTTCAATGGTGAAATAGCTGTAGTCCTCGGCGCTGAACAAATCCTGCTTGAGCGTCCCCACCAGTGAGAAGACACCCAAGGTAATGAGCAAGGCACCCAGCAAGTACCGAAATTTCTTTTCGTACATGTGCTGAAGTACTCGTATATACCGTTGAGCAAACCGATTGAAACGGTTGCTTTCATTGAGTTTGCGTATCTGCTTCTCTCTCGGGCCCCATTCGGCATAGTGGGAAGGAAGGAAAAACAGGGCTTCGAATGTGCTGACTATCAACGCGATGGTGACAGTCAAGGGTATGACCCTGAGAAACTTGCCGATGGTGCCGGGAATGATCATCAAAGGCAGGAATGCTGCAACGGTTGTGCCGGTTGCCGCAATAATCGGCCAAATAACCTGATTGACCCCGAGAATCGCTGCATCGTGGCGCTTCATGCCAAGGGTCTGCAACCGAAAGGAATTTTCAATGATGACGATGCCATGGTCTACGATAAGACCCAGCACAAGGACCAAGCCAAAAAGCGTGTTGGTGTTGATCGTCTCTCCAAGCAGGTCTAGAACCAGGAATGTCAAAGCAAAGGTCACCGGAATTCCCAATGCGGTGATCAAGGAGTTGCGGATTCCGATGAACATTCCAAGAATGATGACCAGCAGTACCAAGCCCATGAGGGCATTGCTGGAAAGCACCG
>JAAZAT010000226.1 GCA_012514185.1 Spirochaetales bacterium
TAGAAGATCTTTCAAAAGACTATATAACCACCAACCATACAACGGTACAGGCCGTCAAACATGCCAATTTGACGGTCGAACATGGACAGGTCGTGGTGATCATCGGCCCCTCGGGCAGCGGCAAGTCCACATTGCTTCGCAGTGTCAACAAGCTTGAGCACCCCAACGGGGGACACATTTTCATCGATGACGAGGAAGTGACCGATCCGAAAGTAGACCTCAGAAAGATACGCGAGGAAGTCGGCATGGTGTTCCAATCATTCAATCTCTTCCCGCATCTTTCGGTGATGGAAAACATCACCCTCGCCCCGCTGAAGGTCAAGAAGCTCTCGAAGAAAGAGGCTGACAAGAAGGCCATGGAGTTGTTGAAGATGGTGGGGCTTGAGGAGAAGGCTTTGGTGTACCCTCCCCAACTCTCCGGAGGTCAGCAACAGCGCGTAGCCATTGCAAGGGCACTGGCCATGCAGCCGAAAGTGATGCTTTTCGATGAGCCGACCAGCGCCCTTGATCCTGAAATGATCAAGGAAGTACTGGATGTCATGCTCAAGCTGGCCAAAAGCGGCATGACCATGCTCTTGGTGACCCACGAGATGGGCTTCGCCAAAGCTGCAGCAGACAAGGTTGTGTTCATGGATGAGGGAAACATCGTGGAAATCGGGACGCCCGATCAGATGTTCAGCAATCCAAAGAGTGAACGAACCAAACTCTTTTTGGAACACATTCTCTGAATAGAGGGCCGAAAGGCCCTTTTTTCATGCCTGATAGATTTCTACTAGTGGAGAAAGGGTTCAATTCTACCATTGCATCAACAGCTTCCGACCACTATTGTTTGCATCCAAGAGGAGTATTTTCAGATGAAATTCACGCATTGGCTTGAAAGTCATATCACCTTGCATACCTACGATGATCCGAAAGCTGAACGGGAAAACGCCATCACCCATGTGGTTGGTGTCGCCTTGGCCTTTCTTGCCTTTGTTGTAATCCTTTTTCAGTTGCCTTCGGTTGCATCAGGACCCTTGAAGGTGGGCTTGGTTGTCTGGGCGCTCACCATGATCTTGCTCTATGGTGCTTCAGCACTCTACCATGCCCTGCCCTATGGCAATGCCAAACGCATCTGCAGGATCCTCGACCACAGCAACATCTATTTCCTGATCGCCGGAACCTATACCCCCTTGATGCTCTTTATCGGCACCACTACGGCCCATATGATAGTCATCCTGGTCTGGGCTATCGCCCTGCTGGGCATCATCTTCAGCCTGATCTTTTGGGGAAAACTGAAGGCCCTGCATGTATTGTTCTACTTGGCGATGGGTTGGCTGATCGTCTTCTTCTGGAAGGATATCGTACCCTTCCTGCCTGAAGGACTACTTGGCTGGGTCATCGCGGCAGGGCTCACCTACAGCATAGGGGTCATCTTCTATGCAGGCAAGCGCATCCCCCACCACCACGCCATTTGGCATCTCTTCTGCATCGGGGGAAGCGCTCTCTTCTTTACCGGCTACATGCTCACTCTTGTGTAAGCAGCTTATCCAGGTTTTCCTGCAGCACGCTCTCGCTTACAAAGCCCAAATAGCCGTTTGCCAAGGTTCCATCAGCGTTGATGAACACGGTGGTAGGCAGGCTGTTTGTCTGGAAAATATAGGCGAAAATACCTTCGTCGTAGTAGACCGGACCGGTGAACGGAAAATCGCGGATGAAGGCTTTGACGGTCTCCAAGGTTTCCCGCTGGCCGTCCAGGGCGTCCAGGAAGATGAAGCTGATTTGGTCCTTGTAGCTTTCATACGCTTTCTGGAAATGCGGAAGCTCCTGTTTGCAGGGAGGACACCATGAGGCGAAGTAATTGATAACCACCGGTTTGCCCTGCCTGACATCCTCAAACGTCGTTTCGACACCGTCCAGGGTGAAGAGCGGGATATTGGGCATCGTGGGTGCACTTGCATCAGAGCCGTCCTCAACAGCGGGAGTTTCCTCTTCACCTACGATTTCAGGCTCTGAAGGGGCCGGAACTGCTGCAGGTGAAATATTGGTTTGCACCTGTTTCTTCTCCGTCGTTTCAGGAAGGTCGGCGACCTGAGGAACGAAGGAAACGGCCGGGGTGCTGTCACGAAGTGCGTTGTACGCCACTGAGGCTACAATAATGAGAACTATAAACGAGAGAACCAATAGAATGAGATTCCTGGTTTTTTTATTCATGTAATGCTCCTAGAGAAACAGTGCAGCCGGGTTGAATCCAAGGGTCAGGGCAACGCCGAAGACCAAGAGGAACAGGCCGCTTATGATGGTGATAATCTTTGAATGCTTCTTGATCGCATTAAATACACCTTCCAGCTGGTCGAGCAACAAGGCCGAGAACAGGAAGGGAATGGCCAGGCCCATCGCATAGCAGAAGAGGGTGATCATGCCCTTGTGCACCAACTCGGCGTTGGCCGCCATCATGAGGGCGGAGCCCAACAGCGGGCCCACACACGGAGTCCACCCGATTGCGAACACCAACCCAAACAGCATGGATTTCGGGATGTTCATATTTTTCAGGCTCTTCAACTGAAACTTGTGGTTGTTGTTGAGAGCCGGTATGAGAACAAATCCCAGATTGTTGAGGGCGAAGAGGATGACAAGCACCCCTCCTATGCGATTCAGCGTGTCCAAGTGCGTACTCAGGTACCTGCCTACGGTGGTGGATGCGGCTCCGAGAGACACAAACAGCAGGCTGAATCCAATGACAAACGCAATGCTGTTTTTCAGCAGCATACCCTGGCTTTCATCCTTTTGGGCGACCCCGCCTGCCAGATACGAGAAGTAGAGCGGCAGGATGGGAAGAATGCACGGGCTGATAAAACTGATGATTCCTTCCAAAAACGCGGTGAAATATGCCATGGCTGAGCATAGCATAGGTCAAAAAGGTTCACAAGAGGCCTAAAACTTGGTACAGTCAGTCCATGGCCAAACCAAAGGGCAAACCGCAAGGCGGCGATGCATTCGAGTCCTACTATGCACAGCTCTATCCAGGGCGGTGGAACACCCTCAAGCAGGCATTGCTTGTAGAGCGGAAGCCCGTTGCCTTCAATGACGGATTGCTGCAAAATTATTATCTGGATGAGGCTTCCATCATTGCGGCAAGGCTTCTGGATGTACAGGAAGGCGACGCAGTGCTGGATATGTGCGCCGCTCCCGGGGGCAAGTCGCTGGTCCTTGCCTCTTCTTTGAAGAAAAGCGGCACCTTGGTTGCCAATGACCGTTCGGCTACGCGAAGGGGACGCTTGAAAATCGTATTGAGAGAGCACCTGCCGGATGAGGTGCACAGCCGCATCACCGTTACGGGCCACGATGCATCCCGGTGGTCGCTCTATGAGCAGAACAGGTATGACCGCATCCTGCTCGATGCTCCCTGCTCAAGCGAAAGGCATGTCCTTGCCGATCCCAAGGCCTTGGCGATATGGTCGGCTTCGAGGCCGAAACACTTGACCGTCCAGCAGTTTGCGATGCTTGCTGCCGCCTTGGAGGCGGTGAAAGTGGGTGGTTATATTCTGTACAGCACCTGTTCGATTAATCCCATGGAAAACGAGATGGTGGTCGACAAGCTGTTCGAAAAGCGGGATGGACGCTTTACCGTCGAACCTGCTGCTGCACCCTCTGCTGAAAGCTGTCGTCATGGCTCCATCATCCTGCCGGATGCTGCGCAAGGAAAGGGCCCTCTCTATAGTTGTTTGATCAGGAGGACGGCATGAGCTCTGTCGCCATTGTCCGCTGTGAAAGCTATGACCCAACATTGGTCGATGCTGCCGTTAAGGAAGCATGCCTATTGGGCGGCATGCCTGCTGTAGGGGGCAAGTGCATCCTGCTCAAGCCCAATATTCTTTCCGATGCCAAAGAGGACCGATGCATCACCACCCATTCACAGGTACTGCGCTCGGTGATCCGGCTCCTCAAGGAGCAGGGGGCGCAA
>JAAZAT010000090.1 GCA_012514185.1 Spirochaetales bacterium
CCGGAAGGTCCCTTCAACGGGGTGCTTGTAACTGCGGCTGCTCCCGAGCTGGAGGACTGGTGGTCAGAGGTGCTTGTTCCGGGAGGGCGGCTTGTGGTACCTCTTTCAGTTGCTTCGGGAGGGCAGAGGATGCTGCTCAGGGTAAAAATACGCGGAAAGAACTATGATGATACCTGGCATGATTACTGCCGGTTCGTGCCGCTGCTGAAGGGGCGCAGGGAACGGGAGCAGGAAGAGTGAAGGAGTGAAACCGGAAAGAAAGATGAGAGATACCAGCCTTTTTTCAGTGCGGTCCCTTGCCGTTTCAGGGCTTGTAGCCGCTGTGTACGCTGTGGTCACCCTTTTGTTCGCCCCGATATCCTACGGGCAGGTACAGGTCAGGATATCCGAGGCCCTGACAGTACTCCCGTATATCATGCCCCAGGCGGTTCCGGGGCTTTTCATCGGGTGCTTTATCGCCAATTTCATCGGCGGATTCGGAATCCCGGACGTGGTTATGGGCAGTTCCGCAACGCTTATCGCGGCTCTTCTTACTGAACGGATGCCCAACGTGTACCTGGCGGCCCTGCCTCCGGTGGTTGTAAACATGGTCGTGGTGGGGGGCTATCTTTCCGTGATCATGGATGTGCCGTTTCCTGCATGCGCCATGTATGTCGGGCTCGGGCAGGTCGCCGCGTGCTATTTTCTCGGCGTGCCACTTGTGCTGCTTCTTCAGAGGAGAATGAAAAAGGGCGGGAAAAATCCCGCCCGCTGAAGTGTTATGCTTTTTTCTTCCACTTGGTGCCGTCGGGGGTGTCCTCGAGCAGGATTCCTCTGGCGGCCAGTTTGTCCCGTATCTCGTCTGATCTCCTGAAGTCCTTCTTTTTCCGTGCCTCGTTACGCTCCGCGATGAGCGTCTCTATTTCAGCGCTTTCCTCAGAGGCTTCCGCGGCCGGAAGGATGCCCATAACAGAGTCGAGCTTGCGGAAGAATTCCACTGCGGCCTCGAGAACCTTTCCGTCAAGGGTTTCATTTTCCTTCAGGTAGGTGTTTACGGTCTTGACGCCGTCGAAGAGGATGCCGATGGCAGCTGCGGTGTTGAAGTCGTCGTCCATTGCCGTCCTGAATTTTTCCTCGAGAGCCGGAAACGCGGAGATAATTTCCGGGCTGCCGCTTCCGTCAGTTTTCTTCCTGTTGTCCATGGCATAACGGAGGTCGGACCAGCAGTTATCGAGCCGTTCCATGGCGCTTTTGGCCTGGAGCAGGCTGTCCTCAGAGAAGTTTATGGGCGACCGGTAGTGGGCACTGAGCATGAAGAAGCGTATCGATCGTCCGGGATATTTTTCAAGTGCTGCCCTTGCCGTGAGGAAGTTTCCGAGCGACTTGGACATCTTCTCCTTGTCGATGAGGAGGTAGCCGTTGTGGATCCAGTACTTCGCAAAAGGCTTTCCCGTGGCGGCCTCCGCCTGGGCGATCTCGTTCTCATGGTGGGGGAAGGTGAGGTCCGTGCCCCCGGAGTGTATGTCGAGGGTGTCGCCGAGATACTTCATGGACATGGCGCTGCACTCGATATGCCAGCCTGGCCTTC
>JAAZAT010000110.1 GCA_012514185.1 Spirochaetales bacterium
GCCCAGACATCGAACATATTGCCGTTTTGCGTGGCGTAGCTGCCCACCGTACAGAGCAGGATGATCACCGGATAGATCCTGGTCTTGGGGAAGTTGATGACCTTTACGATGTGCTTGATCGGGTAGAACATCACGATAAACATGAACAGGTTGGCAATGCCCATCGCCACCAGTATCGTCTTCCAGATATCCGGATTGTTCGTGATGAACAGCGGGCCTACCTGAATGCCCTGGAGCATGAAGGCTCCGATGAGCACCGCTGTCGTACTGTCACCGGGAATACCCAGGGAGAGAAGCGGAATAAGGGCTCCACCGGTAAGTCCGTTGTTCGACCCTTCGCTTGCTACAAGCCCGTCGACAATTCCGGTTCCGAACTTCTCGGGGTGCTTGCTCATGCTCTTTGCCTGAGAGTAGGAAAGCAGGGAGGCAGCAGAGCCGCCGACACCGGGAAGGACTCCTACGAAGGTTCCGATCAAACCGGAACGAAGGACGTTGAACCACTGACCATTGAAGTCCTTGAAGGAAAAGCCACGGGTTTCGTGGTTGAGGTCCATCTTCTGATGCTCCTCCTTCATGCCTGTCTCTGCTTCCTGGAAGATCTGGACCAAGGCGAACAGGCCGATGAGGACCGGCAGCAGCTGAAAGCCCATGCGCAGGTCGACCTTCAAGAGGTCGGGAACCATGCGCATCTTGTTGTTGTCGGCGAACTGGCCGATGAGGGCGATGAGAACACCCAAAAAGCCTGCAAAGATTCCCTTGATCATCGCACCCTTGCTGAGGGCGGCAATAATGGTGAGCGCAAACAAAATGATGAGGAACTTCTCGATAGCCGAGAAGTTGATCGCAACCTTTGCAAGCGGCGGGGTGAAGAACCACAAGCATGCAAGGCTGATCAAACCACCGAAAAGGCTGGCGGTGATGCCGATTCTCAAAGCCCTGAGACCTTCCCCCCGCTTGGCCATCGGAAAACCGTCAAAGCCTGTGCAGATGGAGGAGGGAGTGCCGGGGATGTTGATCAGGATGGCAGGGATGAGCCCGCCGGAGATACCACCGACGTAGAGCCCCAAAAGGAGGAACAAGCTGGTCGTCAGGTCATAGGCATAGGTTAGGGGCAGGAAAATGGCGATGGCCATGGTGGCCGTCATGCCGGGAAGTGCACCGAACACAATTCCGATCACCACTCCGATGAACGACATGACAAGCTGGGTAATTCCAAAGGTAAATACTTCCATTGCTTCACTCCTTAGGGCAGGGTAATCTTGAAGACCGTTCCGAACAGAAACCAGATCAAGGTCGAGGAAACGACTGAGATGATCAGGGAGATCAAGAGCGATCTGAAGTCAGGGTTCGACCAGAATTTCTTGGTCTTGAAAGCCACAGGAATGGAAGCAAGCTGGGCAATGCCGACAAACAGGACATTGAACAGGAAAATGAAAATAATCGAGGCAGGAAGGAACCCCATAAAGTTCATAGCCGGGATGTACAGCAACAGGAGCAACAATGAACCTGGCAGCCTGACTTTATCCCAATTGGCCACAAAGAAGTGATAATTCTTGAAATTGAAGAAGGGCTTGCCCTGCTTCTTGCATTTGATTGCACGTTGAATAAGCATGATGACCATCAAGAACACCAAAATCCCCATGATCATCGGCGGAAACAGCCAGTGGGAGGTGGATGGTTTATAACTGATACGCGGCATGGGATCTCTCCTTACAGAGTGACTGCAGACCTAGAGGTCTGCAGTCATGTTGATACAAACAATCAAGAATCTACAGTACCAGGTCGTCCAAGGAAGGAGCCCTGTCGATCAAGCCCTGAAGACTGTCGCGCTTTGCATAGATGAAGTCCTTGCTTTCGGCGGCGGTGAGGTACTTGCCGGGGCGGTAGGTCATCTTGCCAAGGTCGGCGATCAAGCCGGGATCTGCATTGGCACGCTTCATGGCAGCATCAAGTTCGGCAACCAAAGCGGCGGGGAAATTTTTGGGCAGGTAGATCAGGAAGTCCTTGGAGAAGCGGAATTCCTTGCCGTCAAGGGTGATGCCCTGGTCAGCATAGCTGGTCGCATCCACGCCATCGATGTTGTCCAAAAGGCCTACAAACTTCATGGCAAGCTTCTTGTCGGTCGTCTGGGTGTACTGGAGCAGGCTGGTGTAGTCGGCAAAAATTACGTCGGCATTGCCATCCCAGAGCATCTGCAGCTTGTCACCGGTGGATCCACCGATTACGACCTTGATGCGGTCGGCAATCTCTTTGCCGTAGGTATCGACCACCCACTGGTAGTACACGATGAAACCGATGTGGGAGACGCCACCTGCTTCACAAGCCATGCGCACGATTGCGCCGGGATTCTTCTGCAGGTATACAGGAATGTCGGCCATGTCCTTGTACGGAGCATCGGCCTTGGCACCCCAAGCCGAACCGGGGTTCTGGGCGATGCGGGGACCGACGGTCATGTTCTCAAGACTGTACATGTCGTCATACGCACCAAAGGAGATGCCCAGGTACGTCATGTCATGGAACATCATGATGGTGGCGCCATCGGCCTTGGATGTCTGCATGGCATCGAGGGCCTTGGCAGCACCGACGGCATCGACTTTGAGGTTTGCACCCAGTTCCTTGCCGAGGTAGCGGCTTACCGTCTCGGCGATCAAATACGAGTCACCACCGGTGGCGGTGGATCCGATAACAACACGGACATTCTGGCCCTTGAAGGTCGGAGCTGCAGTTTCGGTAGCTCCGGCAGCAAACAGCATACCTCCTGCAAGCATCAAGCAAAGAGAGAGAATCAACAATTTTTTCATGGAACGTTCTCCTTCTGGATCGTAACCGCCCCTAAAAGAAGCGGCGATATGTCATACACCTGCACGCAGGTCCATATCCACATGGATGGTTGCACTAGCAGCCAACCCCGTATTGATAGCGTACGCTTGGATTCTTCATCTGTCAACGAAAAAATGTTATTTTTCAAAATCCTTTTGATTTTTTATAATGAAAACATCGATTTATCAACTAATTAATGAAGGAAAATTGCTGTATTTGTATTTATCTCCTACTAAAACAATAACCATTAGAATTGAGTTTATAATATTACCATTAAAAGATTTATAGTATTTTTGCCTTCATAATCATAAAATTCATCAACACCACATACCGGATTAAAAGTGCATAAAAATTCAAATAATGATATATTTTCTATAATTCTATTTGATTTTTCAAAATGAAAAACAAAAAAACAAACCTACAGAATCATCCCCCAGAATGGGATGGAAACCAACGAAAGCATCGTGCTGATGATCACCAGTTTGGATGCATAGGTGGTATCCCTGCCGTACTTGGATGCCAGGATGACCGTAGAAGAGCCGCCGGGCATCGCGGCAAGAATCACCCCCACTCCGATGAGTAGGCTGTCGATACCCAGCAGCTGCCCGATCACCAAGGAGACCAAAGGAATCAGGACAAGCCGAAGAAAGGAGAACTGCACGAGATTCCTATCGATGTGCAGGTGCTCCCGCTTCATCTCCCCGAACAATGAACCGATGAGCAGCATGGAGAGGGCCGTGGTGCAACCTCCCAGACTTGAAAGGGTCATACGGGCGAAGGCGGGAATCGACAGACGTGTCACCATCAGAACAAGACCGACATAGACTGCAACCATGCAAGGATGCAGGATGACTTTTCTCGCTGCCTGCTTCTTGTTGACAGCCGCAGGGCTGAAAATCGATAGGCCCGCCGTCCACATGACCACCCGCTGCGGGATGAGGTAGATGGAAGCGTACATCAGGCCGGTTGCACCGAAGAGCTCCCCTGCTATCGGAAGTCCAAGAAACCCTGCATTGGAAACAAGAATGCCATAGTGGAGCACGCTTCGCTTGGCAGGATCCACCTTGAGAAACGTGAGGCGGGTCAGTAGGTAGCAGATTACCTGGACCCCTACCGAAATAAGGAAAATGATGGACAAGGAACCAAGCAGCTCGGCCTTGATATCTATCTGGAAGGAGAGAATAATGCTGCACGGCAGGGTGACATAGAGGACCAGGTCGGTGAGCAGCGTCTTGGCGGTCTCGTTGAAGAGACCGACCTTTCGCAGCAACAGGCCGACTGCAAGCAAAGCGAACAGTTGGCCCTGCAGGTTCCAAAGACTGGAAAAATCCATCAATCGCCCCCCATAGGCAGAGCATTGCGCTCTGCCTGCATGTTCTCCATCATCGTACCAATGCAGGGCGCTTGGGGTCGAACTTCCAGCCGGGGATCAGATACTGCATGCCGATTGCATCATCGCGCGCTCCAAGGCAGTTCTCTTCATACACCTTGTGGGCTTTCATGATCTGGTCGCGGTCCACCTCGATGCCCAAGCCGGGCTTGTCGGGGATGGCGATATGACCGTCCTCGATCCTGGGAGGATCGACGGTAAGCCGTTCAATGCCTTCCTGCCAGATCCAGTGGGTGTCGATCGCGGTGGGATTGCCCGGAACAGCCGCCCCGACATGGGCGATCATGGCCAGGGAGATGTCGAAGTGATTGTTGGAGTGCGATCCCCAGGTCAAGCCGAACTCATCACACATCTGACCGACCCTGACCGCACCGCTCATAGTCCAGAAGTGGCAGTCGGCAAGAGGAATGTCCACGCTCTGCAGCTGCAGGGAGTGACCGAACTCGCGCCAGTCGGTGGCGATCATATTGGTGGCGGTCGGAAGCCCGGTGGCACGACGGAACTCGCTGAGCACCTCGCGTCCACTGTAGCCCTTCTCAGCTCCACAGGGATCCTCGCAATAGGTGAGGATGCCGTGCATATCCTTGCACAGAGAAATGGCTTCCTTCAGCGACCAACCGCCGTTGGGGTCGAGGGTCATGCGCGATTCTGGATACGCTTTCTTCAACGCCTTGATCACCTCGATCTCCGCTCTGCCTTCCAGGACACCGCCCTTGAGCTTGAAATCCTTGAAGCCGTAGAGTTTCTCGCTGGCACGGGCAAGTTCAACAACGGCATCGGCATCCAGGGCCTCCTCATGGCGCAGGCGGTACCAGTCGGTTGCATTGTTCTCGTCACTGTAGTACGGCAGGTCGGTCTTCTTTCGGTCGGCAATGAAGAATAGGTAGCTCAGCACCTTCACCCGGTCACGCATCATGCCATCACCCAAGAGGGAGGCCACCGGAACTTCCAGGTACTGGCCGAGCAGGTCTAAAAGCGGAGCCTCGACGGCGGTGATCACATGGATACCGGTCCTCAGGTCGAAGGTCTGAAGGCCGCGCACATCGCTTTCATCGTTGCCCAATGCAGCCTTGACCTTCAACAGCGTCTGCTTGTATTCGCTGAGCTTGGAGCCCTCGACAACAGGCTTTACCTGCTCAAGAGCCTTTGTAATCTTCTGTCCGCCGGGAACCTCTCCTACGCCGGAGTTTCCCTGGCTGTCGGTGAGGATGACAATATTACGGGTAAAATAGGGGGCATGGGCTCCGCTGAGGTTCAGCAGCATGCTGTCCTTGCCTGCTACGGGATAGACTTCCATCTTCTGGATATACGGTGTCATGAGTTCTCCTCCTGATAGGGAAACATGGTATTCAGACTACGCTTACATTCAAGGCTATAACGGTTTTCCTTAATTGTCAATTTATTGTTGTATTTTTATAATACCTTAGCAATTTTTTATAACACTATTTGACTAATTAGTAAAAAAGCATGGTATAAACCCACACCTTGGCATAGACTGCGAAGAGTGCATCCAAGATTCCTAGAGGAAATCTGCACAATTATTTTGATTTTCCAATCCAAACGTGCAATACTATAACAACATTATATAAATCAGCCATACTTTCTAATGCAAATCGAGGAACCATCATGCCCATTGACACCGACAAGTATAATATTAAGACTGTTGCCCGTTGTTTTCAAATTCTGGATTACGCCTCCGAGCAGAGCGGTCCCATCTCCATCCAGGATGTATGTGCAGCCCTCGATACCAACAGCAATATGGCATTTCGCCTGCTTGCGAGCCTGCAGAATTCAGGCTATATGACAAAAGACCCCTATACAGGCCTCTATGCCATCTCCCTGAAAACCCTGAAGCTCAGCAGAAGCGCCCTCCAGTCACAGGAGATTCGCAAGGTGACGATGCCGTACCTTGAACTGCTGTGGAACCAGTTCCCCAAGGCAAATGTGAACATGGCGGTCTTTTACAACGGCGAGGTGCTGATGCTCGACCGAATCGATACCCAATCGACTCCCAGAACGTACTTCACCCCCGGCCGCCAGCTTCCGTTCCACTGCTCGGCCCTCGGCAAGGTCCTCACCTGCGAGCTGCCCGAGGAAGAGCTGGACAGAATCATCAGGGAGAAAGGCTTGAATCGGTATACCGAAAAGACCATCACCGATCCCAACGCCCTGAAGGAAGAGCTGGCTAAGGTCCGCAAGGAAGGAGCGGCCCGCGACCGCAATGAGTTCATTGAAGGTGACAACTGCTCGGCCGTTCCCGTACGAGGCCGTGATGGAAGAATCATCGCTGGCATCAGCGTAAGCGCCCTCACCTCCAATATGGCCGTCGAGGAGATCGAGGCAGCCATCCCAAGGCTGAAGGACACCGCTTCCAAGATCTCCTACATGATGGGCTATACAACACAGCCGGTGATGTGATCGGCACCATATGCTCTACGCCAACCAAGGTGGCCGGCTTTGCTTCTCTTCCGATGGATAGGTGTTCATTCATGGATGTAGCCCATCACTCAATTACGTTTTAGTAAAACATATTTTAGTAAATCATGTCTTTGTACTTCATCCTGACTATAAGAGGCTGCCCTTTCGGACAGCCTCGACTTCGTTTGCCTTGATGTTCAGGTGTTCAGCCGACCACCTCGAAGCCGCCGTCGACCAGCTGCTTCCTCAGGTGCTCGATCTGCTTGGGCGGCGAGCTCAGGTTGGGCAAAAACGGGCTTCCCACCTGCATGCCCACCAGGTTCGCCAGGTCCTTGGTCGCAACAGGGAAGCTCGACTTGTCGGTTGCCAGCCTGATCGGGTTCAGGCGCCACTGCGCCTCCA
>JAAZAT010000170.1 GCA_012514185.1 Spirochaetales bacterium
CTTTGGCAAAATGTTTCCGCCCACATCTCGTACCCTTGGAATATCGAGGATCTGTGCAGAATCATGAACCTTTCTCGGGCTCACATGATTCGACTCTGTCAGGAATTCTATGGGATGACACCAACTGCGAAAGTACACCAGATCAAGATGAACTATGCACATACACTGCTTCGAACCATGGGCTATACCATTTCAGAGGTGGCGGAAATGATTGGCTACGACAGTCTGTCCGGCTTCTATACCGCCTTCAAGAAATTCTATGGCACGCTGCCTTCGGACATCTCGTGATAATCAAGCTTTTGTCCAAGGGATAGGAAGGCCCTGGCACAGTGGATCCGCATCTGTAAAATCCTCATCATTATCGACATCGTCTCATAGGCAACATGGTCGTCATGCTGATGAGTGTAAGACAAGTAATCAAAAGACAACCCCTCGGGAGCAAGAATCTCGAACGGCAACGACGTCACTCAGACAAAAGTAAGGCAAACCAGCTGAAGTAGTGAAGGTGGTTTTCAAGATTCTCGTATCCTGATTCATCAAAGGTCGTGTATCAAAGGGCATGCGTACAAACCTTGCCACCGATGCACTGCCTTCCTTGCTTGCCAAGCTGACCATACCGTCGCTTATCGCGTTGCTGGCCAGTTCGCTGTACAGCATCACCGACAGCATTTTCCTAGGAAGGGCGGTGGGAGAACTGGCTCTTGCCGGCCTGGGTTATGCATCCCCTGTCCAACTGTTTCTGGTTGCGTTCGCCCAAATGTTCGGAGCAGGCTCGGCATCTCTGATCAGCCGGGCTTTGGGAAAGCAGGACGAAAAAAGAGCCGGGTCGGCATTCAGCGCTGCCTTCATAGCCCTTATGCTGACCGTTTGCAGTCTGGCCCTTCTCTTTTTCCTGGCACCTTCATTGCTTCTGAAAGGTGACAACCCTGCCGTCAAGGGACAGGCTCTCTCGTATTTGGTTGTCCTGTTGCCCTTCACCCCGTTCTTTTGTGCTTCCACGTTCTTTGCCGCGATTCTGCGCTCCGAAGGAAAGGCAGGGAAAGCCCTGCTGCTTCTCTTGCTGGGCAATGGCGTGAACATAGTCCTGGACGCCCTTTTCATCCTGAAGTTCGGCTGGGGCATCAAGGGAGCGGCGCTGGCAACCGCCCTCGGCCATACAGGTGCATGCATCTATGCATGCTCGCTGCTGATGCATAAGAAATTGCTGCTTCGGCCGCACAAGCCTGCATTCCCACTTCTCAAGGAGATTGTTCCCCTCGGCCTTCCCTCCTTGGTCCGTCAGCTGGGAACCACGCTCATCATCGCCAACGTCAATGCCTTGCTGATCAAGACTGCAGGGCAGGCGGCTTTGGCTTCATACACGATCATCAACCAGCTGACCATGCTCGCCTACCTGCCCCTTTCCGCCTTGGTGATGGGCTTCTCCCCCATTGCAGGCTTCAGCTATGGAGCAGGGAATAGTAGGAGGCTCGCTTCTTTGATCAAGCTCTCCCTTCTGTGGCAGCTTGGTATTGCAATGGTGCTGCTTGGCGTCTTCCAAGTGTTCACCCGTCCGGTGACAGTGCTCTTCAGCAGTGATGAAACCCTCATCGCCTCAACCATCCCCTTGGTTCGCATCGTGCTGGCAACCATTCCCCTCATCGGAATCCAGAGCCTGGGAGCAGCATACTTTCAGAGTATCGGCAAGAGTTTGCAGTCGTTGCTGCTGTGGACCAGCAGGCAGTTCCTTCTGCTGTTACCTCTGCTTCTCATATGCTCTTACTTGTTTGGCCCCAAGGGCCTGTGGTTCGCCTTTCCTCTCTCGGATGTGCTGGCCGGAGTGCTGACGCTTGTGCTTCTCAATCGAGAGAAAAAACACGATTTCTCGTTTCCGAAGTAGTAACTGTGATTGTATGATTATATAAGCCAAACGCCCTTGGAGGCATTCCATGCATCATTCTATTCGACGTATACGTATGTTCACTCTGATCGGTCTTTTAGTATTACTGTTCCTGCTCGCAGGATGCAGATCCCTCGATACGCAGAGTGGTCGGCTCACCCAGGTTTCACTGCTTAATGCACTGTTGCTCGGAGAGTACGATGGATTTGTGAGCGTTGAAGAGGTGAAGACCATGGGGGACACCGGAATCGGGACCTTCGATACCCTGGACGGGGAGATGATCATGCTGGACACAGTGGTCTACCAGGCCAAAGCCGATGGTACGGTAGTGCAGGCATCCGATTCAATGCTTGTCCCCTTTGCCATGGCAACCCACTTTTCGCCTACCATTGATGAGCGGAAAGTCTCTTCGCTGGAGGGAATCGAGACTCTCAAAATGAATATGGATGAGGTCATTGGAGCAACAACCAATGACTTCAACCGCTTTTATGCTGCAAAGCTGACAGGCTTTTTCAAATCCATACGGGTACGAAGTGTTCCAGCCCAAGACAAACCCTATCAACGACTTTCGGTGATAGCCGCGCAGCAGAAGGAGTATATGTATGAGAATCTTGAGGGCACCATCGTAGCATTGCGCTGTCCCCCGTACGTTGAGGGCATCAATATGAGCGGCTGGCATCTCCATTTCCTCTCGTCCGACAGGAGCAAGGGGGGTCATCTGCTTGAGGTGGACATTGAAAAGGCTCTTCTGGGAATTGGAGACATGCGGACCTATCATCTCATTCTTCCAGACAGTGAGAGTTTTGCCTCCCTGGACATCACCCATGATTTATCCCGGGAGACCCAAGCCATTGAAGGAATCAGAAAGTAGAAAAAAAACGCTTGTTGGATTGAAAATGCCCGACTTGTCAGCTCGCGCAGGTAAGTCGGGATTCCAGGAATACATCTGCACAAATCACTTGGTCATGCATGACGCTCGGTCAGTTCAATGACAATTCCTTCGTGGGTTCCGAGATAGAGAATCTTATTGCCCGTATTCGGCCCTGCTGTGACGGTGATCAGACTTCCAAGTTCCCTCAGCCCGTACGTTGCAGCAGCCTTGCGGGTCTTCTCGATGTCTTCAATATTGATTGAAAGATGCCAATGACCGATATCCACAACCTTCGGCAGGTACCGGGCGGTACCTGTTGTCTTGGCATAGCAGATAACCTCCAACGTGAAGCCTCCTCCAGAGATATAGGCAATTTCGGCATTCGCATCGGGATGGCCTGTCACCAGAGACTGGATTGCAACATCCCGCGGACCTCGATCGAGAATGGTATAGTCGAACAGCTCGGTCATGATGACAAGAAACCTATCCAAGTCCTCCACCACCAGACCCACGTGGTTGGTGCTCAGAACGCGACATTCACTCATGCGTTCTTACCCTCCCGATACATCCTTTCCAACTCGGAGCCATTAAGGTCGAGCATATCAATGGTGATGGTCTGACCCTTTCGTACATCCTTTGTCAGCGTCCTGCCTGCGATGAGGTAATAGGGAGCCGCATCAACAGGTGCATCGTATACAGAAAACAACTGGACATGCACATCATCGAGCAGGCGGTGATGACCTCTGAGGTCCATCCGCTCACCCTGCTTGAAGTCGCGCTCTGCAGTTGCGAGCATGATTGCTTGGTGCGTGCAAGCGTCGTACGTGGAAAGACCGAGACGGAAAGCGTTCACCACCGAAAGCGGAGCCTCCACCCCCATGAAGTGATAGGGAAGGTACATGCAGGCATACTTGCCGTTGCGGCTGACCACATGACCCTTGGCCCTGAGCAGGCTCCAAACCTTCTCATCGTGGCAGCGCACGATGACAAACACACCGCCTGCAAAGCTTGCTTCATCGGGCCGGCGAAGGTTGTTGAACACATCAACCACCCCGGTTTTGGTAAGCACACCCCCATCCTCAACCGGGATGTAGATATCGGCAAGCTCTTCCACCCTGCATACCGGGTAGTGGAAACGATCGCAGGAAGGCTTGAGGCCCGTTGCATTACTGACCACATTCATCTCACAGTAGTCGGGAACGGCAAACTGGGGGAAGTCGGAGAGAATTCTGCTGCGTTGCTTGAGTGTTTGCATGCCATCCAGGTGCCAATGGTCTGCCAAGTCCGGCAACACTGCAGTCTGTCCCTGAAATTCAAATACGCCTGTCTCAAGGTCGTACACGAAATCATACTCGCTTGATTTGCCGCAAGCGATGATTTCAAGGCCCAACATCTTGACCCAACTAAGTAGTTGGATGAGATTGGCAGGCTGATCGCCGGCGGCAATTGCATACACGCAGTTGTGTTGCCTGGCGAGGTTATAGAGATAGGGACCCGAGACGCAATCGGCTTCCTTGGAGACCATACAGACATGAATACCTTGTTTCAGGCACGCTTGAGCCATCACCGAGCTCACCTCAGGAGATCCGGTAGCCTCAACCAACACATCAATCTTGCAGAACGGCAGAAGCGTTCCATCCTCCAGGATGATGATTGGATCGTCGGTCCTCAGCGCCTGTTCGATATCGCGCTGGTTCCTGCAGGGATGAAAGCGCGAGCTGTCATACTTCAGTGACTCCAGCAGCTTTCTCGATACATCCATATCCAGGTCGCAGATGACCCGCAGCGAAAGGGAGTCCTGCATCCTGGGGACCTGTGCCAGAAATGAATAGCCGAAACCGCCGTTTGCTCCGATGATGCCCACTTGAGCGACTTTTGCATTATCTTTGAATAAGGTTGAATAGTTCATCAGCATTGTTTCCTCTTGGTAGTTTGATAGACAGAGGCTCTCCCTTCATACGAAGGGATTCTGAGTCTCAGGTTTTTTCACTCTTTTTCAGTTCTTGCGGGCTTTTGAGAAAGCAATCAGTTTCTGTATCACAGGAAAAAGCAGCAGAGCAAAGGTGCAAATCAGAATCACCGCAGATATCGGTTTCTCGAAGAATACCCAAAGGCTTCCTTGTGAAATACTGAGAGCCTGGCGCATCGAGACCTCCAGCCGAGGTGCCAATACAAAAGCCAACAACACAGGAGAGGATGGGAATGCTTGTTTTTTCAAGTAGAATGCCACAACCCCTGCAACAACCATCACGCCCATGTCAAAGATGCTGTTTCCAACCGCATACGATCCCACAAGGCAGATGACCATGATGATAGGAATCATCACCCGCTTGGAAATCTTGAGGAAAGACACCAGAAACGGGAGAACCGCCATACCTGCAACTAGACAGAGTATATTGCCGAAGTACATGGAACTGATCAGGCCCCAGACAAAATCCGGATTCGACTCGAACAACAGCGGGCCGGGCCTCAGCCCCCACATCATCAAACCGCCAAGGAGGACCGCACTGGTGGAGGAGCCGGGGATGCCCAGCGAGAGCAGTGGTGCAAACGACCCCACCGCCCCTGCATTGTTTGCAGCTTCGGAAACCGCGACACCGGTAATCTCGCCTGTTCCCAGCGTATGCCGTTTCTTTCCAATGCGCTTCTCCAGGATATAGGCAAGGAAGGACCCTGTGGTTGCTCCTGCACCCGGAAGGAAGCCGATGAAGTTGCCCAACACGCCGCTTCGTACCGACGGCCAGAAAATTTCCTTGAACTCCGCCCAGCTGAGCATGCTTTCACGGATGGAAAGCTTCTTCACTCCATCGACCTTGAACTCCTTGGAATCGCTGATCATCTCCAGGACTTGGCTGAAACCGAACATGCCGATCACCAACGGCACGAAGGTGATGCCCCCGATGAGATTGAGGCTGCCGAAGTTGTAGCGGGCGTTGCCGGAAGCCCCGTCGATGCCGATGGTCGAAAGCAGGATGCCTAGGCATGCTGCCACCAGACCCTTGACCGGATCGTCGCCGAGCAGCCAACCGATTGAGGTCAGCGCAAGGAAAATCAGGGCGGCCACCTCTGCCGGTCCGAATTTCAGACCGATTTCCGCTAGAAGCGGCCCGAATATGGTCAAAAAGACAATGCCGATGCTCCCACCGATGAATGATGCATAGTTACCGGTAGCCAGGGACTTGCCCGCTTTTCCTTTCAACGTAAGCTGGTATCCATCGAGGGCGGTCACCACCGCCGGGGTATCGCCGGGGATATTCAACAGGGTGGCACTGTACGCACCGCCATACATATTTCCATAATAGATGCCGGCAAGCATGATGATTCCGGCAGTAGGATTCATTTTAAACGTCATCGGCAGCAGCATGGAAACACCCGCGGCTGCACCGATTCCAGGCATAGCACCAACCACTATGCCAAGCAAGGCTCCGATGAAAGCCGCCATCGCATTACTGAACGTAAAAGCGACTGAAAAGCCTTGCATCAACAATTCCCAATTGTTCATACCCTTCCTCCTTCTTCTTTAGAAACCGAATATGCTGCGAGGAAAGGGAATCCTCAACCACATGACAAAGATCAGGTACACCATCAGCGTCAGAATGACCGAGATTATCAGGGATTTGGCTAGACGAACTTTGCTGATGCATAGCAGCCACACAAACGATGTGAGAAACATCGAAACCACCACACCCGCAAAACGAAATACCACAATGGCTGCCAAGGTGTACACAACCGGCAACAGCGGGCGGAGGTCTGAGAGTGAGAGAACAGTTGCCTGGCGGGTCTCATGGCTTCGATTCTTGAGAATTTTCCTGATTTCCTTCAGTATTAGCATGAGCGTAAAAGCCATGAGAATAACCGAGAATATCACCGGTATGAAGCCGCTGCCCGGCTGATTCTTATTCCAAAATGAATACACCATCAAACCTTGCTGGCACCAATATCCTGCCAAGAGAAAGATGATGAGGTTGATTGCTAATTCCATACCATGTTCCTTTTATAGAATCAGGGGGCGCTTTTCCCCCTGATCATTCAATCGTAGTACTGTTAGAGAATCCCAAGCTTCTTTGCGAAATCAAGCAACATCTTCTCGGATTCAGCATAGAATTTGGTAAAATCATCAGCATTCAGGTACTGGCCTTCGAGTACGTTCTTCTGGATGTATCCAACCTTCCACTCTTCGGTTTCTGCAACCTTGGCCAGGACATCACTCCAGAACAACTGTGCTTCACGGCTCATGCCGGCAGGGCCGATGACCGAACGGGACATCTGCATGACAACATCCGGATGACCAAGAGCGGTAAAGGTCGGGGTCTTCTCAAACGGGGCGGACATGGCTTTTGGAGCAAACGAACCGATGGCAGCCAATCTTCCACCTTCTACCAAACCAACGCACTCAACAGGGTTGAGAATGGCAAGGTCCATGTGTCCACCAAGCAGAGCGGTAGCTACTTCACCACTGGAAGCAAAGTATGCCGAGGGATTGAACTTGGTTCCGGTCTTCTCTTCGAGCAGGGCAAGAGCCATTGCATCCAGGTCATCGGCAAGGCCTACAGTCAATGAGGACGGATTTGCCTTGATGGCCTTCTCTACCGAAGCCCAATCAGGGAATTTGCCGTCGGTGCGGGAAACCAGGAGAATATCATCCAGTGCCATGTTGGCGATCGGGGTGAAGGGGCCCTTGGGGGACATGCTCTTGTTGACATGCATGGAGAGCTGGTTTGCAGAATTGCAGGTCAAGAGATAGTAGTCGACGTCAGTTTTAGCGTTCACATATCCGTGTGATACAGCACTGGCTCCGCCGCCTTTGTTTACGATTGTGATGGTCTGGTCAACCAACTTGTATTTCTGGATGATGTCGGTGATGGTACGGCCTAAAATGTCACTGCCACCGCCTGCACTACCGGGAATGACGAACTCGATGGCCCGATCTGGATACTTTGCAGCCTCTGCATTACCCTGCGCCCAAAGCACTCCAGAGAGTGCGAGAACACACATCAATACAACGAACAGTTTCTTCATGATGTACTCCTTTTCTTGTTTCAGACC
>JAAZAT010000053.1 GCA_012514185.1 Spirochaetales bacterium
TCGTGCGGCGGATAGCTCGACCAGCGGCCCGGATGGTTGATGACCTCTCCCATCACCATGTTCGAGTAGGGAGCGCTCTCCCCGTCGAAGACGGTGCGCACGGTTCGGTTGCTTGCCTCGTTCAGCACGCCGGCACCGAAAATTTCCGTCTTCACCTCGCCCTGGGCATAGAAACGGACCGGGAAAACCTGGTCATTGACGCACCGCTCAACGGCCAGCTCACTATCCTCAAGCGCCTCAACCATAACAGCTGTCCGCCTTGGGGCATGAAGCACCACCGGAGGCTCATCGATGCAGCTTGTTCGCTTGCCGACCGCTTCCTTTCCTTCCCAGGAGAAGCGAACCTCCCCCTTGATCACCATCCATGCCCGCTCCAAGTCGAAGGAGCAGGTTGCCGCTTCACCCTTTCTGAGCTTGAGGATGCCGAAATCCAGAAGCATGGGACCGTTAAGCGTCGTAATAGGAGTATATCCAGCCTCAAACGGCTTTTGTTTGCGAATAATCATCGAAGTTCCTCCCTTTCACTGTCCAGCATACGCAACATACCCGGCTTTCGCAACCTGAGGATGGATAATCGCTTGGAAAACCGTGAAAGGCAAGCGTATACTGAGTACAATGAAGCGAAAGAAACCTCCTAAGCCCGGGCGCATGAAGCCGATGGTCCTTGTGGCGCTGTTGTTGCTCATTCTTGTTCTCTTGAGCCTTCCCTTTGTGCTGTGGTTGCTGACGCCGAGGCCGAACCTCGCGGTCACCGTCTACGACAAGAGTGTGGCAACTTCCAAAGCCGAGCAGCATCAGAACTTGGGATGGTTTCTCAGCCACAATAAATTCCCCACCGAAGGGGGAAAGCCTTTTAGGACACAATCCACCTACCTGGGGTACCATCCAAAGGACGAGAACCCCATCCGCGACCTCTCGACCTTGGATGAGAGAACCGACCTGCTCTATATTGCCGACACCTACGGGGTGTACAAGAGCGGGGAAGGCTTCTCCCGCACGTTGGCCGAGGGGGAGAGCAACCTGATCTGGGGGGGAAGCAGTTATTCGGATGTGCAGGCGATCAAGGCATTCCTCAATCGTGAGTCCGCCAGCACCGTCGTCGCCGAGTACAACACCTTCGCAACCCCCACCCCATCCTATGTACAGGCACAGCTGTATGAAGTGCTGGGCACACGATGGACCGGCTGGACCGGCATGTACGTCAATGACCTCTCCAAGGGTGGCGAAACACCTCCCTGGATCCTCGACCTCTACAGCACAAGCTGGAACTATACGGGAAGCGGCATTCTTCTGTACAACACCGACGATGAGATCGTGGTACTGAGAAGCGGCATCGAGCTCGGGCCCGGCCAGATGACCTTCTCATACACCGAGCGAGGAGAAGACCTCCTCGGCCTCTCTGGTTCTACAGCCTACCGTCTTCTCTTCGACATCACCGAACCGCTTGCAGGCACCGAGGTGCTTGCAACCTACACCCTCGATGTCAATGAGGAGGGAAGGCAAATGCTTGAAAGCTTCGGTCTGAGCTCCACCTTCCCTGCAGTCCAGCTCAAGCAAACCGCAAACCATCGCGCGTATTATCTGGGAGGAAACTGGGCGTACAGCCAACGGACTTTGAAGTTGTTCAGGCTCAAGGGCCTGTCGTCCCTGCTTGAAGCCGTCGCATCCGGGGAGAGGGCCTTCTTTTGGAAGTTCTACATGCCCATGCTCACCTCCATATTCGACGAGGCGCGGCAACGAAAGACAGAGGTCGTCGCCCCCCTTGGTCGTGAAGTTGCAACCATTGGATCAAGCAGGATGATCAGCCGTACGAACGGTCGGAATTTGGAGTTGTACCAAGATGGCAGCTGGAAACCCTACTTCGTCTACGGCATGAACCTCGGCATCGCCATGCCCGGACGCTGGTTCACCGAGTTCCCCCAGGACAAGAGCCTGTACTACCACTGGCTTGAGCAGATGGGCAAGCTGGGTGTGAACACCCTGCGCATCTACACCCTGCTCGATCCCCAGTTCTATCAGGCCTTCAGCCTCTACAACCGGATGCACCCGGATAGGCCTATCTACCTACTGCAGGAGGTCTGGCCGGAGGAGGAGCCGCCGGGACACGACTACCTCGAGCCCGCTTATCAGAAAGCCTTTGAAGAGGAAATCATCAACGTCGTCGATGCCATCCATGGCAAGGCGGACATCCCCGAGCGCAAGGGAAGAGCCTACGGCGTCTATGAAACCGATGTCTCTTCCTTTGTGCTCGGCTACCTCGTCGGTCGCGAGCTCGAACCGCACGAGGTGGAGCAGACCGACATCAACCACAGCGGTTACCGCTTCAAGGGCCGATACATCAGTACGACCGATGAAGCCACCCCCACCGAAAGCTGGCTCGCCCAAAGCTGCGACTACCTGCTCTCCTATGAAGAGGCAACCTATGGGTGGCAGCACCCCGTCTCAATCGTCAACTGGCCTACGCTGGACTACCTCGACCATGAGTCCGAGCGCAATGAGAACGGAGAGAAAATCCGGGAGTACAACGACCGCACCACGGTGAACATCAACCACCTGCTGGTCGAAGCGGACAACCAAGCCGGACTCTTCGGTTCCTATCACATCTACCCGAACTATCCCGACTTCATGAACAACGAACCCTCCTTCGATGCCTATGAGGATGAGCAGGGCCGGCTGCGCTATGGAGGCTACCTTCAGGCATTTATGGAGGGCCATCAGAACTACCCGGCTCTGGTTGCCGAATTCGGCATCGCCACCGGCATGGGCAACGCCCACTACAGCCCCGACGGCTACCACCATGGAGGTCTTACCGAAGGAGAGCAGGCCCAAGGCATCATCCGCATGTTCGAGGCGATGAAGGATCAAGGGTACAGCGGCGGCATCATCTTCGAGTGGATGGATGAGTGGGCCAAGAAGACCTGGACCACCGAACCCTACATGGTTCCCTATGATCGCCAGATCCTGTGGCACAACGCCATCGATCCCGAGCAGAACTACGGCATCCTCGCCTATGAGGCGGTCAAACCGAGCCGAAGCGGGGCTTCCTCGGTCGGGGACGGCTTGGTTCAGCGTATGGAAGTACGAGCTGACGCCTCCTTCCTTCATGTGGACATCAGCCTGGCACGTCCGATCGACTTTCAAGCCGAGCAGCTCTTGATCGGCATCGATACGCTCTATCGCGACCGGGGGGAACTCACGTATGCACCCCTTCTCGACCACCTTGCACCTTCAGGTATGGAGTATTTGGTGGTGCTCGACTCCTTTGAAGCGTCCCGCCTGCTCGCACTCAAGGAGGCGAACTACACCGCCTACCGATTCAGCACCTCCACAGGCTTGAGAACTGCCGGCCTCTTTGAGCCGATGCGCAAGCTGATAAACAAGGAACGCAAACTGCTGGACGGGACGGTGATCCATCCCAAATACGAAGATGCAAGCCTTTTGAGATTCGGCAGCCTGGAAGGAAATACCAACCACTGGACGATTGAAGGAACTGCACTCTCTGTACGCATCCCTTGGACGCGCATCAATGTCAGCGATGTATCGTCGGCCCAGGTGCTTGATGATGAAAGAACCTACTACAGCGACCCGCTTCGGGACCAGATAGCGACAACGACGACCGACGGTCTGGTGGTCAGTGCCGTGGTTGTCGATCCCGTCGGGCAGAGGGTGATCGATGCACCCCAAGCAGCTACACTTGTCCTTTCGGGATGGAACCAGCCGGTCTACCGGCAGCGATTGAAGGCAAGCTATGACTTGCTCAAGGCATATTTTGCCAAGGAGAGAGCGGATGATTGACTACACAAAACCTGTGGAGGTTGCCCAAGGCTTGTGGTGGGTCGGCTCGCAGACCACCAATCAGCATTTGCAGTGCAATCCATTTCTCTTCATCAAGGACGGGCAGGGCATGCTCTTTGACCCGGGATCGGTACTCGACGCCCAGGTCGTCCTGGAGAAAACCCGGAGCCTGCTTCCGCTGTCCAACCTGAAAGCCATTGTCTGCAGTCATCAGGATCCCGACCTGTGTGCCGCCATCCCGTTTTTTGAGAAGGCGGGCTTCAAAGGGGACATCTGTTGTCATGAACGTGCAGCACTGCTCATCCAGTACTACGGGATTCAGAGTCCTTTCTATCTGGTAAACCATCATTCGTATTCCTACAGCCTGAATGCAACAACCTCCATCGGCTTCATCTTCGCACCCTACCTGCACTTCCCCGGTTCCATCATGAGCTATCTGCCCGAACAGCAGGCCCTGATCAGCGGCGATCTCTTTGGTTCCATCTCCTCCGATTGGAAACTCTATGCCGATGAGCACTACCTCGATGGCATGAAGGCCTTCCATGAAGTCTACATGCCCAGCCATGAGATCCTTTCTGCAGCCATGGAAGGACTTGAGAGCTACCCCATCCGCCTGATCTGCCCGCAGCACGGATCGATCATCGACAAGAACATCGAACAGCATATTGAAACCCTTAAAACCATGCAGTGCGGCTTGTTCCTGCAACCCAGAAAACTCAATCTTCCCCTGGAAGGGGGAGTCCGATCTTTGCTCGACCAAGTGGTCCTGCGCCTGGTCACCATATACGGCGAGCAGGAAATCCGGAAAACCTTTGAGAATTCACCGTTCACCGTGAACATAAAGAAGCGGAAGATTGCCAAAACTACCGTCCCCGAGGACCGGATGTGGGAGGATTTTTACTCCTTTCTGGAGCAAAAACGGGGAGTGGAATACCTGTCCTCCATCTCCTCGTTGGTGGAACTGTTGGGAAGGCAGTACGACCTTGACATACCTGTGGCGTTCGCCACCCTCATTGCCACCTCCGAGCGCACGATCAAGGAGAAGGAAGCCGAGCTCAAGGATCTGGAGAAGAAGCTGAAGGGCTTGGAAGAGAGCATGTACCGCGATCCGGTGACCTCTCTCTACAACAAGGAATTTTATCAGGCATTCCTGCTCAAGGAGCTTGAAGGCGGCGGTTCTGTCGTCTCGTTGGTGTTGGGCATCGACAACCTTCAGAGAATCAATCTCGACTATGGAAGCAGCGAAGGCGACAGGACCATGCGCATCCTCTCGGAAATCCTGCTGGAGAGTGTCGATCCGCATGTACAAGTATCCCGCGTTACCGGGGGGATGTTCGCCCTCCTGTGCACCTCCCTGACTAAAGAGCAGGCCATCGAGCGTGCTGCAAAACTGAGCACCCGAATTGCAGAGGAGGACCGTTTCATCGTTCCCATCACCGTCTCGATGGGAATCGTCCACTCTGATGAGATCGACGAGGCCAAACGTGCCGATAGTGCGCAATTTGCATCCGAAATCAACAATACAGCGGCTTTCCGCCTGAAGCTTGCACGAAAGAAGGGGGCGGGCAGCATCGTATCCACATCGGCAGGCGAAGCCGGCAGCCGTTCGGCATTCAACATTCTCTTGGTGGATGTTCCTTCCTTCTCCCGGGACCTTTTGAAGCAGACCCTGGAGAAGGAACGCTATCGGGTCCAGGTTGCCGACAACGGGCTGGAAGCGAAAAAACTCGTGCTTGCAGGAGGGATGGACCTGATTGTATGCGAGCTGCTCATTCCCAAGCTCAGCGGACTGACACTGCGCAAGGAGCTCTTGGGCAACCCTGCCGCTGCAGGCATTCCCTTCATCCTCATATCGGCGAATAAGCAGGAGCAAACAGTCAGAAGGGCTTTCGACTTGGGCATCCAGCACTTCCTTGCCCGCCCGCTGGCCTTGTACGAGTTGACAGGCCTGGTCAATCTCATTGCAGAGAAGGAGGCCTGAGGTGTCTGCTGCCATCGCAATCTTCATGACAGGTGCTGTATTGGCTCTCAACCTGCTTGTCCTGTTGGGCATCGCAGTCCTGCGCTTGGTACGATTGGCCAACAAGCGCAGGCTCGACAAGGCAAAAGAGCTCTTTCTCATGCAACTGGAGGCAGAAAAGCCCGACTTCTCTTCGTTCAAACCAAGCACCCTGCTCAAGCTCTACGGCAGGCTCGACGACAGCATCAAGCTGGAGCGTGCCGTCCATGAGCAGATTCTCAACCACCTCTCAGACTCGAAGGTAATCAAAACACTGGCCAAACGACTGCGTTCCCCGTTCTTCGCAAGGCGCATTGAGTCAGCCGTTCAGCTTAAGCCGATGCTCGCCCTTCCCTCCTACCGAACATTGTTCCTTCATGCGCTGACTGAAGAAAAGAGTCAAGTCGTTGTGCTCTACCTGTTCCAAGCCCTTGCCTGGGTGAAGGAGAAGCGTGCCATCATCCCCATGATCGGACACCTGCGTCGCTCGACGCCCTGGATGGCGGGCCGGTATCGCTCCTTGTTGATCAGCTATGAGTTTCTCCTGCTGCCATATCTGAAAAAGCGACTTGCTGTCGACCGCAGCTACCTCGGACTTCTCATCTGTGAATTCGCTGCACGCTATCCCACCGATGCGCTCAAGCCCTACCTCATCCGCCAGGCACAGGGGAAGAACCTCCAGGTACGAAAGAGCGCCCTCTCTGCATTGTGCCTGCACTTCCCCCACGAGCTGCTCAAACCCGCTTTTTTGGAAAGTCCCTTCCGCTCCACGATGAGCTATGTGATACGTTCCTATGCACGCATCAGCGACAAGCGGTACATCCCTTCCCTGTTGGCATACAGCAAGTATTCCAGCACCCGCGACCAACTGGTGCAGAGCCTTTCGGAGATGGCCTACAAGGACCCGACCCTGCTCAAGGACTTTCTCGCGCGCTTTGAAACAACACACAACAAGAGTGAGACCACGGTGCTTGCCAAGGTGTTGGACAACCGACTCACTTACCTATTGAGCGCCTACCAAGGAGACTTGGACGAGCAGCTGACCAACCTGGTTTCCAGCTTGGTGCAACAGCAGCACCTCAGCGGCTTGGTGCAGTTTCTCAACACCAATACCAACATCCACAAACAGCAGCAGCTGGTCGCCCTTGTCAGAAAACTTGCCAAGCGCAGCAAGCAACTGAAGTTGCTGTTCTTTGCCTATCTGCACCCCGCCGTCTATCAGACGCTGAACATCTCCAAGCCCGAGGCGGCAAAGCCGGCGGCCCAGGCCCATCAGGAGAAACCCCAGCGGTTGAACCTGATCCTTCTGCTCCTACTCACCCTCCTGATCTTCCCCCTGATCATCGTCCTCTCCGAGCTGCCCAACCTCGTCGACCTGAGCCTCAAGGAGTTTGTATCCTTGTATGTGGTCCGCTTCAATTACTACTTGGTCTACTACTCTATTACGATCAATGCCATCTACCTGGTGATGTTGCTCATCTCCTTCAGGGCTGCTGGAGTACAGAACCGCCTCTGGCGCGCCAAGGACAAGCGCATGCTCTTCACCAAGGGCCTGCTTCCCTCGGTCTCCATCATCGCCCCGGCTTACAACGAGGCCGCAAACATCATCGAGAGCACCAACAGCCTGCTCAATCAACAGTACCCCGACTTTGAGCTCATCGTCGTCAACGACGGATCGAAGGACACGACGCTGCAGACCCTGATCACCTACTTCAACCTGGAGAAGCGTGACCAGCTGGTGCCCAAGCGACTGAGAACCCGCCCTTTGAGGGGCATCTACAAGAACAAGAACATCCCCAACCTGGTCGTGGTGGACAAGGTCAACGGCGGCAAGGCCGATTCACTGAACCTGGGACTCAATGTAGCGACCAAGCAGTTCTTCTGTGGCATTGATGCCGATTCGCTCTTGGAACCCGACGCCCTGCTCCGGGCCGTTTCGGTGATGCTCGACCACAGCACCGAAAGCATCGCCAGCGGAGGCAACATCTGCCCGGTCAACGGTTGTGATGTGGAGCTGGGCAGCCTGGACTCGATTGGACTGCCCGCAAAATTCCTGCCAAGGCTCCAGAGCCTTGAGTACATCCGCTCCTTCATGATCGGCCGGGTCGGCTGGGCACGACTGAATGTGCTGCTGATCATCAGCGGAGCCTTCGGGATTTTTCACCGGGACCGGACGATTGCCACCGGGGGCTACCTCACCAAGAGCGGCAAGTACCGCAAGGATACGGTGGGCGAGGACATGGAGTTGGTGGTGCGGCTTTCACGCTACATGCGCGAGCGCAAGCTGCCCTATCGGGTGCAGTATGCAAGCAACGCCAACTGCTGGACCGAGGTCCCCGAGAAGTGGAAGGTGCTCCACCGACAACGGGACCGCTGGCACCGCGGCTTGATCGACATCCTGCTCTTCCACAGCACCATGATCGGCAACCCCCGGTACGGACGGCTGGGCATGGTGGGCATGCTCTATTACTTCCTCTTCGAGCTGCTCGGGCCGTTTGTGGAAGTGCAGGGCCTCTTGTTTGTGTTCATCGGCGCCCTGATGGGCCTGATCAATCTCCCCATAGCCCTCGCCCTGTTCACTTCGACCATCCTCTTGGGAATGCTGGTCTCCCTTTCGGCGCTGCTGATCAGCGAATATGACAGGCCGCTCTACTCCAAGCGGGACATGGTGCGCCTGGTGAGGATGGCAATCGTCGAGAACTTCGGGGTGCGCCAGATCATCAGCTTGTGGCGGGTAAGCGCATACTTCAGTGCGATGCGCAAGAACCGCGGTTGGGGTGCCCAAGTGAGAACCGGCTTCAAAGCGGCTCAAAAGAAAACGAAGTAATGACCATGTGGGCGGATTTTTGAGGTACGTTGCCCTGATAGAGCCAGAAGTTGATGCGAAACCGCACCCGTCCCGGAGTCGGGCTTGATGGATATGTCCAACGCTCGATCAGCAAGGCTTCACTCTCTTTTTGGTCGGGATCGACATTCCCATGGTAGGAGGAGAACGAGACTCCTTCCTTCGTCCAGACGATGCGGTGGGTGGTTGCGGTGCCGTTCAATTCAGGCTTGAAAACAAAAATACGGGAGGGATCGGTATAGGGTTGGACAACATACTGTACTTTGGCACCGTCTTTCTGGCCCCATGCGGCAAATTCGATGTCGATCTCACGGTTGTACTCCTCCGGTGAGGTGTCCCAGGTGAAGAAGCCTGCAACCACGTTGGGATCATACTGCTGGATATCGGTCTCGACGGTGAAGGTATAGGTGCCGTAGCCCACCCGTTCGCGGGTGAAGATTTCAGTGGCCCACCACTTGTCCTGCTGTTCGGCGATGGTCAGGTGCAAGCCCCAATCGTCAACCCATACGGCATCCTCGGTTCCCCGAAAGTAGTTCGGTCCGGGAGCAGTGGGAGTCAGGCTCGATTTCAGCCTCCAGTGCAGGTTGCCGAATTCCAGCTCCCTCGGCCCGGTTTTCAGGACGGGGGCGTCCTGGGCGAACAGGGCGCAGGAAACCAAGCTTACCACCACCAGCAGAATCCCTGCTCCTTTCATGCCTACCTCCTCGTCAGTGCCAGCACTTTTTGTACAAAGACATCGGTGCTGTAATTCTCAACATTCATCGCTCCGATAGACCAGGCATTGATGCTCTTTGTCGGCACCACCTCGGTGACGCTGGTCCTGATGGCCTGGTAGCCCAATGCACGGGCCTCATCGATGATCCTGCTCTCTCCGGCACCGCTGCCGAATGGAAGGGCCAGGACCGTCACCAGCTCGCCAAGCTGCTCTTCGATGACCTGCTTGGAAATAAGAAGTTCATGGCGGATTTCCTCGACTCCGAGCTGGTCCATCATCCGATGCGTCAGGGAGTGCGACTCAAAGAAGAACAGCTTCCTGCCCGAACTCGTCCGGTAAGCGCTCATCTCACGAATCTGGTCCCAGCTCATGTACCCCACCTCGCCGATGAAGTTGGGAACCAGGAAGATGGTTGCCTCGATCTCATACTGGCGGAAAAGCGGGTACACGATCGCATACAGGGAGAGGTCGCCGTCATCGAAGGTGATGATCACCTGGTCGGTCTTTGCCTGCGGGCCTTGTGCCAGGATGTTCTTGAAGTTGGTGATGGTGAAATTGCGTTTGAGAAAAGCCAGGTCGTGCTCGAAATTGTAGAGGTCGCGGTTATAGACATTGCCCGTACGGCCGAAGACGATGTTGTGGTAGAGAACGACCAGCAGCTTGGGATCTTTTCTGGTGGGCACCCTGCTTGGAGCATCCAAGCCCGAAAGGGTTTGGACGGGAAGCAAGCCTTGACCGCTGGTGCTCCAATACCTCACCGGAGGAGATTCGTTGCGTACAAGCGGGGCGCTCTGCTGCTCAGGGAGCACTTCGGCGGCAAGGGTGGCCATGAGAAGCAAGAGCAGCGCTGTCATGATGAGGTGTTTCATAGGGCGAAGACCCGTAACCCGACAAAGAAGGCGAACTGGACGATGACGATCAGGGTGGGAACCCTGTTGACGGCAGCCAGCTTCTGCTTGGCAAAGAGAAAGGCGAAGACAAAGGCGATGCAAAACCAGGCAAGATAGTTCTGAAGCGGGATGGCTCCCCCCGCCCAAGTCCAGTAGTCGAAGGCGATGGCGACCGGTTCCATCACATAGTCGAAGAGGACAGTCAAAGAAGCGGTGACCAAGGCTGCAAGATAGGGATTTGCCAGGTGTTTTCCTGCCACCTGTACGATGCCAAGGATGATGATGGTCCAGTTGATTCCGATCAGAAGGGTAACGCCGAACAGTTTCAAACCAAGTGTAGACCCATAGGTATAGGCACCAAAGACCAAGGAGGTGGCCACCCCGACAATTTCCAAAACCAGGGTTGACTGGAACGTGATTACCGCCCATCCGAGCACCTTGGTGTTCCGAGCCCTCACCTCGAAGAAAAAGCCCAGGATTGAGGTGGCCAAAATAGTGTACGGGGTGAAGGCAAGCATCATCGGCAGTGTTGCATCGAGTGTGTGTAAAAGCACGCCGATGGCATAGAACGGCACCAGCAACAGGAGAATCAGGCGTTCCGTCTTTTGAAGATTCTGCATGGCAGGGCGACTCCTAGGCTGTGGGCTATGCCCTTTCTCAGGATCCTCGCCTTCGGCGGCTTGACCCGCTTCACATAGACAATGAAAGGATCCTTGGCTATCTGCTGTGCGGTCCAGCAGTACATGTCCGCTGCGGTCATGATCGGTATGCGATACCGTCGGGGAATATAACGATACCCCTTTTCCGCCTCTTTCTGCCAGAGCTGGTACCGCTTTATCTCCGCTCTGATAAAGTCGCAAAACTGTTGGGGATGCTGACGGGTGTACTCGCTGTCCAAGGAGGACAACCCGCTTTGGGCTAGCGGCAGGTAGCGCCTGCCAATTGCAAGGTCCTCCTTGATGTCCCTGATGAAATTGATGTACTGCATCGAGCGCCCGAGCATCGCAGCAGAGGCAAACGCTTCTTCCTTGAGGTCCATGATCCTTGCCATGTAGAGACCGATGACTTCGGCCGAGCCATAGATGTAGGAGAGCACCTCGTCGAGGGTTTCACAGGTGGAGCTTGACAGGTCCCGCTCCATGGAGTCCAGAAACGCCTCGGTCCAGGCAGGATCGAATTGCTTGCGCTTCTGCAGTTCCAGAAATGCATCGATGATGACATCACCGCTCATCGTGCCCGACGTGAGCGCCTCTGAATAGCGTCTTCGAAAGGCATGGAAGGCCTGTGGATCGACGGGCTGGTCGTCCACCAGGTTGTCTGCAACCCTGACAAACCCGTACAAGGCATAGACATCCCTGCGTACCGCAGGAGGAAAGAAACGGGAACTGAAGTAATAGGTCTTGCTCCCGTTTCTGAAAATTTGCTCGTGTTTCTCAGCGACCATACGTTTCTTGGATTTCCTTGGCGATCAACTCGCTTGCAATCAGCACCATCGGGACTCCTACACCCGGGTGGGTGTACTGGCCTGTGTAGTACAGATTCGGTATCTGCTTGGCTTGGTGCCTGGGTCGGAATACTGCCGTCTGGAAGAGTGTATGGCTCAGGCCCAAGGCCGTGCCCTTGTAGGCATGATAATCCTGGATGAAATCACGATGGGTGTACAACCGCTTGACCAGGACATCCTTGCCCAGGTCCTCGCCGGTGACCTTTTTGACATGCTCGACCATCCTTGCGAAA
>JAAZAT010000203.1 GCA_012514185.1 Spirochaetales bacterium
AACGTCTCCTCGTTCTCCTTGGTTCCAGGATAGCGGGCACTGACCTTGGCAGTGCAGGCGTATCCGACAATCGGTTTTCTATCAGGATAGAGAGCTTTGATGGCCGGGGATGTATAGCCCTCGGTCTTGCTTCTGAGTTTGAATTTTTCGATGGCGTTGCACACCGTCGGGGTATCGAACTGCCTGAGTTCTTCCAATTGAGCTTCTGTCAAATATTTCATTGAGCCTCCATGTGTACGCGTGGTACGGGTGGTTTATTCACGGGCCAGGAAGGAGTCTTCCCGGTCAATACTTCATCAATTCCCTGGGCTGCAAACAGTGCCATGCGAATCTTGGCATCACGTGTCAGAGCTGCATTATGGGGCGTAAGCAACAAAGTCTCAATCCCAAGCAAAGGATTGTCAGCCTTTGGAGGCTCATCATCCAACACATCCAGTGCTGCTCCCGCTATCATGCCATGCTGCAAGGCCTCAAGCAAATCGGCTTCCACCAAGATTTCACCACGAGCAAGATTCAAAAAATATGCGCTCTGCTTCATCAACCTGAACTGATCGATGGTAATCGTCTTGTTGTTCTGCTCACTTGCTGGATAGTGCGCCGAAACATAGTCTCCTAGGCGGAATGCATCATCGAAGTGGTCCAGTTTGTGGACATAGTCAGGTTTATCCATCTGATCGAGCAAGGGATCATACGCATACACCTGCATGCCCAAGCCGTAATAAGCTTTCTTTGCCACCAGCTTGCCGATCTTGCCATAGCCCAAGAGAGCCAACGTCTTCCCTTCCAAGTCCATGCCCGCCTTCCGATTGCGAAAACCATAGTCGGCAGCGTGGGCAGCCTTGTTGCTTTCGAGCAGGTTCCTGCCCAAGGCAATGATGAAACCGATGGTCATCTCCGCCACCGAGTTGGAATTGGAGGTGGCCCCGTTGGTCACCCAGATCCCAAGCTCCTCGGCACAAGCGAGGTCGACCTTGTCCACCCCCACCCCATGGCGGGCCATGACCTTCACGTGCTTTGCAGCCTCAAGAACATCCCTGTCGTACGCTTCGTTGCGGAACAGGACCGCATCGACATCGGCGATGTCGGCAAGCAAGGATGCCTTATCGGTCCCCCTGCCCATGCGAATGGCATATCCACGCTCCCGCAGGTAGGTTTTTCCGACTTCAGCGATGTCTTCGGGAATAAGAACAGTCTTCATACCTACTCCTTTTTACGAATAGAGCTCCTGATACTTCTTGACATTCGCTCTTGCCAAGGCACCCAGAGAAAGCGTATCACTCATGCAGGTGACGATGTGCGCCCCCTTTGCAAACTTTGCCTTGGCGGCATCCCAATCGGAACCGAGAGCCATCAAATACTTGTCCGATGCAAGCACCTTCGACTCAATTTCCTCGAGTGCGGCCTTGGCTTGGGGTTCCTGGGCGTTGCCCAGAAAACCGAGATTGGTCGCCAAATCCACAGGACCGACCATGATGCCGTCGAAGCCTTCGAGCTTGAGAATCTCATCCAGGTTCTCCATGCCCCTCGGCGATTCGATCATGAGAAACAGCATGACCAAGTCGTTTGCTATCTTGAAATAGGAAAGAGGATCATTGCCGAAGTGGGCGGCTCTCGTACTGGCTGCAACGCCGCGAACCCCATCCAAGGGATAGCGGACCGCTGCAATGGCAGCCTTTGCTTCCTCAACAGTTTCAATATTGGGGACGATGATGCCGTAGGCTCCTGCATCCAGAATCCGCTTGATCATTACGAAGTCATTCCAAGGAGCGCGTACAAACGGGACAGCGGGGTATCCGTTCATGGCCTGGAACTGCGTCACCAAGGTGGGAAGATCGACCGGAGAGTGCTCCATGTCAATGATGATGGCTTCCATCCCGGCATCCGCCAGTACTTCA
>JAAZAT010000124.1 GCA_012514185.1 Spirochaetales bacterium
AAGGAGAAACCTGATTATACTTACAACGACCAGACAACCTTCCACCTGTTCGCCCTGGATGACGCCAAGGAGGCGGAGGCAGCAGTGCATGCCCATGATGGTACGGTCCTTGCTGTCTGCAAGATCAAGAGAGATGGTACCGTGTACAAGGTGGCGCTGGAGGGAGAAATGAAGAGCTGGGCAGTGTGTCTGAGAAACCTCGAAGAGGTTGTCTCTGTCTCCTGTGGCTCACTTTCTGATTCACCCGAGGGTGCACTCATCACCTTCTCTGTACAAGAGAAGGAGTGCAGGATTGTGACTGCATAGAACGAAGAGAATCTTTTATGAGGGCCTTCAATGTGAGGGCCCTCAAGGATTTCCTGCTCAACCGATCGTATTCTTCAGCACTCCCAGGCCTTCGATGATGATCTCAACCGTATCGCCATGGTGCATTCCGCTGATGCCCCCCGGCGTTCCGGTGAGGATGATGTCCCCGGGCAGGAGCGTCATGACCTGGGAGAGGTAGCTCACCAGGAAGGGAACTGAGAAGATGAGGTTGCTGGTATTGGACTTCTGCATGGTCCTGCCGTTCACCCTGCTTTCGATGGCCAGATTGGAGGGATCAACCTCGTCGCTGATGAAAGGGCCGAAGGGACAGAAGGTGTCAAAGCTCTTGGAGATGGTCCATTGGCCCTGCTTGGGCTGCAGGTCTCGGGCTGTTACGTCATTTGCACAGGTGTAGCCGAGGATGTACTTGTTTACCTCGGTGATGGGAATGGACCTCGCTTTCTTTCCGATGACGATGGCAAGCTCTGCCTCGTAGTCAAGGCGCTTGCACATCGCAGGGTATTGGATGACTCCGCCCTGGGCAAGGGCTGCGGTGGAGGGTTTGATGAACACCACCGGTTCGGTTGGGATGGGATGCTGGAACTCCAGGGCATGGTCCTTGTAGTTGAGGCCGATGCAGATGGCTTTGGAGTAGTCGCAGGGGGTCAATACCGTTACCTGTGTCAATGCGAGCATTCTCTGGGTAACGTTGTACGTTTCGAATGGTGATCCCTCGAGAACGCGGACCATGTCGCCCTCGAGAAGCCCGTAGCTGATCGTATCCTGATGTTTGAAGCGTAGGTATTTCATAACGTCAGCATAGCAAAGAGAGGTAGGAAAGACAATTGACAAAGCCTGCGTTTCCCACCACCGTGTAACCATGAAACGTTATGCAAAATGTCCCTTGGCCCGCACCTGCGGAGCCTGTCAGTTGATGGATTACTCCTACTCCAAACAGTTGGAGATGAAAATGCGCTATGTGGATGAACTGCTTGGGCAGTTCGGTCCGATTGCACCGATACAAGGCATGGAGGATCCCACCCTGTACCGTACCAAAGTCCAGGCCACCTTCGGCTATGATTGGAAAGGCAGCCTGATAAGCGGTATTTATCAGGAGGGCACCCACCATCTGGTTCCGATTCGCTCATGCATGGTCCAACACCCCCTGGCCGACGAGATCCTCAAGACCATCCGCAACCTCGCCACCCGGTTTCAGATTCCCGCCTACAATGAGGATGAAGAGTACGGCGATCTTCGCCATGTCCTGATCAAGATCAGCCGCAAGACCGGTGAGGCCATCGTGGTGCTTGTCTGCGCCAAGTGGCCGATACCCTCATCGGACAATTTCATCGCTGCGCTGAAGCAGAAGCATCCCGAGATCACCACCATTGCACTGAACATGAACCGCGAACACACCAGCATGGTGCTCAGCGATATTCCCATCAAGGTGCTCTGGGGCAAGGGATACATTGAAGAACAGCTGTGCTCCCTTACGTTCCGCATCTCTCCTTCCTCCTTCTTCCAGGTCAATGTCGAGCAGGCTCAAGTCCTCTATACGCTGGCCATGCGTATGGCCCAAATCGGAAAGGAAGACGTGGTCATCGATGCCTATTGCGGGACCGGAACCATTGCCTTGATAGCCGCAAAAGAGGGTGCAAGGTATGTTCTTGGTATTGAATCGAACGAACAGGCTGTCGAGGACGCCAGACTGAACGCCGAGCGCAACAACTTGGCCAATGCCGAGTTCATCTGTGCCGATGCTTCGGTAGAGCTGAAGGAGATGGCAAAGGCCAAACGGGTTTGTGATGTGCTGTTCCTCGATCCCCCGCGAATCGGCAGTGACGAGCGCTTTCTGGCAGCGGCCATCAAACTCGCTCCCAAGCGCATCGTCTACATCTCCTGCAACCCCAAGACGCTTGAGCGGGACCTTCGCTACCTCGTTCGGTTCAGCGACTACCAGGTACAGGGAATACAACCGGTGGATATGTTCCCGCATACCGAGCACATTGAGACGGTGGTGCTTTTAAGCAGTGATTAAGTCGATGGCTATTTCAATAGTGATTGGGATGTTCAAGAGTTTGTAATTCCTGTCATAAATGGTGCTTATAATGAAATCAAGGCTTTTGCCAGGGTTAGAGGTCTATTCTCTTTACATTGCCAAAGGTAAGAAAAAAGCTGGAATTCACGAATTGGAGAGTTATTCAGCATACATGCTTTTACTGCTACTGAGGAGTGGCAATAAGGTAGCTAATAAGAGTAGAAAAAAGAGTAGCAAATAGAGCCGAGATATGTTATACTCCAAGAAAGTTGATGATTGGAGAGCAGCCATGAAAAATCTCGGAACAGAGACTGAAAACCTCGAATTTAAGAAGACAACTGGTGAACTTAAAGAGGGCCTCATATCACTTTCTTCGATGCTGAATAAAAGCGGACACGGGGTATTATACTTTGGCGTGAAAGACAGCGGTGATGTTGGGGGACAGCAGCTCGGAGACAGAACACTGCGTGAAATATCCCAGGCAATTGCGAACTTTGTTAAACCGCAGATTATTCCGTCGATTTCCTCGGAACTTATTGACGGGAAGAATGTAATCAAAGTCGAGGTTCAAGGCTCTGATAAGCCATACTCTGCCTATGGCAGATATTATATGCGGTCCGCGGATGAAGACAGAGAGCTCAGCCCATCAGCCCTGAAGGAACTAATGAATCAAAAAACGGCTGCAGATCCAATAACGATCATGGAAGCTCCGGCTCAAGATCTTTCGTTTACCAAACTGAAGATATCTTTTGTTTCTTCCGGTTTAACCGTTGACCAGAAAACCTTTGAGAATAATACCGGGCTGAAAACAAGTTCTGGAAAATACAATCTCATGGCGTACCTTCTGGCGGACGTAAATGATATTTCCATAAAAGTCGTTTCTTTCGCGGGCAAGGATAAGACAAGTATCATCAAAAGGAATGAGTATGGAGGCA
>JAAZAT010000278.1 GCA_012514185.1 Spirochaetales bacterium
AAGGAGAAATGAAGAGGAAGCCCTTTGTCTTTGTTGGCACACAGCAAAGACTTCCCCTTCATCAAAAACACCATAGAAACAGTACCATCGAAGCGGCTTAGGTTCAAGAGCAATACAATCCATCCTTGAGAAAGGGCAACCATCGCTCATGAACATACAGGAGAAGGTTGCATACATTCGCCCTTGTCCGATGTAATCTCACCCCGCACACCTCAGCGTCGGCTTTTCTTCAAGGCGTTCGCATTGATGGGAATGGCGGCAGGAATTTCCGCCTTGATTGATAAATCACCCATGCGATAAACCATCGAATCGGAGTTCGTTTTATCTTTTCTGAACTCCGACGGAGTCGTGCAATACTGTTCCCTGAAACGGTGATAGAAGTAACTGAGGGATTCAAAACCGCAATCCTGACTGATCTCGATGATCGGAATATCGGTTGTGACAAGCAGCATGGCCGCATGCTCCAAGCGGATGCCGTTCACCAGTTGCGAAGGTGTTTTCCCCAGGTACTTCTTGCACGCTCTCGAAACATACTCCGGGCTCTTGCCCGATAGTTTATACAACGTCGGAAGGCCCTTGGTAAAATTCTCTTTGGTCAGCATCTGCAGCGAAAGCAATTTAAGCCACTGTGGGATGGAAGCAGAAGTTTTTTGCACCTGCTGAAGCGGAAAATACTTGGTAAGAAGATTGAAAATGGCAATCCGGTACATCGTATCGCTTTTTTCCTTGAGGATCTTCTTATACAGGATGAGCTGCTCGAAATCCCGGATAAGTGCGGATAAATCACGATAATCCAAACTGACGCAGGGAGGGGTTTGGGAGTGGCACAGCCGCTCTGCATCGTAATTGCTCCCAAGAAAAGCGAACAGGTTGGAGATGATCTGCTCGGGAATGATGATGTTGATGATCCTGAAATCCTCGGATGCCTCGACATAGCAGTGCACATCGTCCGGGCGGACAAAACACAGGCTCCCTGCGTACAAGGGGAGCCGGAGATTATTTACCTGATGGATTGCATTGCCCCGGTCGACCAGGAAAATCTCGTAAAAGTCATGAGAATGCAAAAATTTAAGTTGTTTCTTGTCAAAGATGTATGAGGCGTACCCTCTCCCGGGAAAATCAATGAATGAAGAACTTTGCAAGCGTGTGGGTTTCATTCCTTCCTCTTTTCTAGCTAATAGCGTATTCAATATGTCAAAATAAAGCAATAAGAAAGTCATTTTATGACAAGAAGATTCGAGTGGGGGAACGTACTCTTTATCCATGCACATGCATGGAGGGAATTCCTATGAACCATTGGAAAGTACGTAACCCAAGAGAAGATTTGTCTTTCGAAATCAACTTCACCAAAGCGCACCGAGAAGCGGTAGCTGCATATAGTCACCCTGCCCAGATAGAGCTTGCACTCCTCAAAGCCCAATATCCGGCGATCCTCATGCCCATTGAAGAGACCGACATCCTTGCAGGACGCATCCAATTCGGGCTGGTTGGCTTAGGCATCCAAGGACAGACCGGAGGAACCGGCTATTACATTGACGAGCCAAGAGTTACTGAGGCATTGGAATTCGCAACCGGAAATGCGCAGTACCGGGAAAACCTCCATGACATGCTTACGTACTGGAAAGCAAGGAACACCTATGAACAGGTGCTGAGAAATACACCCTCCGACATTCGTTCCATTATTCCCTCTGAACAGTGGAAGACCCAACCGGTTGCCGCATCGCCGATCATCAGGATGGCCGGAGCGTTCATCGACTTCGACAAGCTGGTGAGCATAGGAATCCCGGGCCTGCGCAAAGAAATTGCCGCGGCGAAAGAAGCCTGTCCCGACACCGGCAATGACCCCGTGTACTTTGACTGTCTGGATGGGGCTCTTGACGTGCTCGTCGATTGCTGCCATGCCTATGCAGACTTTGCCATCGCTGAAGCAGGCACAACCCAAAACCCCCAACGGAAAGTTGAGATGCAGAGCTTGGCAGACGCCTGCATAGCCATAACTTCTCGCGCCCCCTCCAGTCTGCTTGAAGCCATCGAGCTGTGCTGGATATACGGGCTGATGTGTCCGCTCATTGAATTCGGAAGAATGGATGAGTACCTCGGCGATTGGTACGCCCATGACATCGATGCTCAGGTGATAACCGAAGAGCAGGCACTGAGAATGATCCAGAACCTGTTTGTGCTCATCGACAGTCTTGATTGCGAAACCGATGGAAGGGTCATCGTCGGCGGCTATGGAAGACGCAATCCCGTGAATGCAGACCGCTTCTGCCTGGCAGCCTGTGAAGCGTGCAGAACCGTCAAGGAAATCCTGCCGCAATTCACCCTTAGATTCGACAAGGACACGCCCCCCGAAATTTGGGATGCATCGATGCGATGCATCGGTGAGGGGCGCACCTTCCCCTTGCTCTATAACGATGAAGTGCTGATACCGGCAGTCATGCATGCGTTCGATGTGGATCGCGCACGGGCCGAAACCTACATGCCGTTGGGATGCGGGGAGATTGAATTCGACCACTATAGCTTTGGCTCACCAAATGGATCGCTTGGAACCTTGAAGGTGCTCGAACTGGCGATCCACGGCGGCTTCGACCCGGTCGGCAAAACATACCTATCCTTCAAAAGCCCGACCCTGGCCGAGTGCAGCAGCTATGAGGAGTTTGCAGCCATCTATAAGAACCATCTGACCTATTTCATCGAAGCCCAGGCAAAGTATGAGAAATACCTCTATGAGGCAATCGGGAAACGCCATCCTTTCATGATGGTATCGATGTTGTACGACGGGTGCCTTGCGACCGGCAAAGGCATTTTCGATGGCGGCTGCCAGTACCTGGCAGGCTCGATTGAACTGTACGGAAACGTCGATTCCGCAAACAGCCTGGCGGCGATCAAGCGTCTTGTATTCGAGGAGAGGACGATGAGCGCCCGGGAGATGATAACCGCCCTGGACAACAATTTCGTTGGCTTCGAACAGCAACGAAAAGCGATGATGGACGTCCCCAAGTACGGCAATGACGATGCCTTTGTTGATGACATTCTCTTGGATCTCCACAACTTCCTCTGTGAGACAGTCAGGAAGCAGGCTCCCAAGGTCGGTTTGAAAAGCTACCTGTGCGTCAATATCAACAATGCACAGAACACCACCCTCGGTCGTTGGGTCGGGGCCACCCCTGACGGAAGAAAAAGCGGTATGCCCATGGCCAATGCCAACAATCCGGCTTCCGGAACCGATACGAACGGATTGACGTGCATGCTCAATTCCATCGTGAAGCTTCCTCACGACAATATGGCGGGCATGGTGCAGAACCTGCGGTTCACGCGGGAGACGTGGAACAACAAGGACGGCAAGGCTCAGCTCTTGGTGCGGGACTATTTTGAACGGGGTGGGGCCCAGCTGATGGTGACGGTCGTCGGCAAGCGGGATTTGGAACTTGCCATGGCCCATCCGGAGGAGCATACGGATTTGATCGTCCGAATCGGAGGACTGAGCGCCCGCTTCGTCAACCTGAAGAAAGATGTGCAACAGGAAATTTATGACAGAACCAGTTATTGACACCTATGCAACGATATTCGACATCCAAAGCTTTTCCATCAACGATGGACCGGGAATACGGACCACCGTATTTTTCAAAGGATGTCCGCTCTCGTGCCTTTGGTGTCATAATCCCGAGTCCCATACCACGGGTGTACAGCTGATGTATCACAGCAATCTCTGTACCCATTGCATGCAGTGCGTAGGAGCATGTGCTCAAGGTGTCCATGGCATGCGTGACGTAAACGGCAGGCTGATGCATACCGTCGACAGTACGCTGTGCATCGGAAGTGGAGAGTGCCTCAAGGTATGTTGCTACCATGCGTTGTCACTGGTAGGGCAGCGGGTGTCGAGCGACCAGGTTGCACAGCGGATACTCAAGGATAGTCGGTATTTCACTGTATCCGAAGAACGCGGTGGTGTTACGTTCAGCGGAGGGGAGCCGATGCTGCATGTGCCCTTCATCCTGGAATTGGTCAAGAAAATCCCGGGAATTCATATATGTATGGAAACCAGCGGGTATGCAGGCAGGAAAGCCTTTGAAGAGGTCATGCCGGTAGTTGACCTGTTCCTGTTCGACTACAAGGTCACCGATGCCGAGTTGCACAGGCGGTTGTGTGGTGCCGACAACACCATGATTCTCGAAAACCTTGAGTACCTGTATGAGCAGGGCAAGGACATCATACTCCGGATCCCCCTGATTCCTTCCGTCAATGATACCGATGAGCATTTTGACGGGATTGCCGGGATTATGAAACGGTACCCCCGCATCCTTCGTGCGGAGATCATGCCCTACCATACGTATGGTTTGGCAAAATCAGGGGAGCTTGGATTGGAGCCATCCGCTCTGCTTCCCAGGCAGGGAGCCACCGATGAGATGGTGGACACCTGGCTGGAAAAACTGGCTGAACGTGGCTGTACCAAGGTTTGTCGTTCGTGAATAATCCATCCATGGGATGGTTGAGAAAAAAGGAGAAGAACTATGAGAAACAGTGTGCGAAAGGTAATGTGTATGGCAATGGTGGCCTGTTTGGCTCTAGGTGGTGTCTTTGCAGGCGGAAAAACGGAAACTTCTGATCCGGGCAAACCCAACCTTCTTGTCTCTGTCTGGGCTGGTCCTCATGCCGATTTGCAAAAGGAAGTCAGCTCCACCTTTACCAAGTCCGCCGTCACCATTGATGACGTTGATTACGGCAGCCTGAAACAAAAACAGCTGACTTCCTTCCAGTCGGTAAGCGGTTCGGGAAATTACGATGTGGTTTGGGTGAACAGCCAATGGATGAAGGAGTATACCGATGCAGGGTACCTGCTTCCCATCGACGGCTATCTCAAAGCGGCCGGGATCGACACCTCCATCTATGCCAAGGGCTTGTTTGACGGCTGTGTATTCAACGGGCAGACGTACGGCCTGCCGACCTTCGCCCAGACGATGATCATCGCCTATGACAGTGAGGCCTTCGAGAAGGCGGGACTTGCCGTTCCGAAGAATGCAGACGAGTTGATCGCCGTTGCCAAGTACTTCAAGGAAAGAGGAACCGGCATCGCCCTTCCTGCAAAGCAAGGCACTGCTGCAGTGACGCTGTTCTCACAGTTGCTGTTCAGTGACGGCGGCTACTATTTCGATGGCAACGGGAAGCTTGATATTGCAAGCGACAAGGCTGTTCAGGCAGCTGCCATCTATGATGAGCTGGTCAAGTACTCCGTAGAAGGGACCCTGGCATGGCACCACGATGAAGTTGCCGAGGCAGTGAGAATGAAAGACGCCCCGATCGGCCTGATCATGAGCGGCCTTGCCAACCAGAATGCCGATCCTGAAAAGTCCTTGATCGTAGACACAGTCAAGTATGCCCCGCTGGTGGGAAGAAGCGGCATCGCTGCAGCAACGAACTCCTTCTGGGTATGGGCGGTTGCGAAAAACTCTGCCAATGCACAGGCAGCTGCAGACTATGTGATATGGATGACCAGCTATGATGTGGAAAAGAAGCAGACCTTGGCCGACCAGCAGGTGAGTGCCATCAACGAGCTGAGCAAGGATCCTGAGATCTTGGCCAAAGCACCCTTCCTCCCTGCCGTGATGCAACAGCTGGCCGCCGGGAAGATCGATCCTCCCCTTGCAAACTTCGGCAAGCTCAAAGCCGCACTTGTGGTTTCCCTTTCCGAGATTGCCTCCAGTGATTCAGCTCCCGCCGATGTCATGAAACGGCTGCAGGCGGATTTGCAGGGTGTTGATTTCAGCAAGTAATTACTAGATTTGTTCAGTCCTCGGAGGAATCAATGGTGAAACAGAAAACGTTTGAATGGTCGCTTGAGCGTGGAGATTTGCTGCCATTGCTCATGATGCTGCCGACGCTGCTCGTCATCCTGTTCGTGATGGTGTTCCCTTTGGTGTATGGGCTGCTCTTAAGCTTCTTCACCATCGGCTTCGGCGGCAGTCTTTCACCCGATTCCTTCGTGGGGCTGGATAATTACCTGCAATTCTTTACCGACCCCGTTGCAATGAAGGCGACGCTCAATACCGTTCTTTTCAGCTTCGGGGCCATCGCAGGCGATTTCGTCCTGGGAACATTGGTTTCTCTGGGATTGCTCAAGCTCAGGCGGAGTGCATCAGTTCTGATACGCCCGATCGTAACCATGCCTCTACTTGTCTCCCCTGTCGTAGTCGGCCTGATTTGGCGGTACATCTACGACCCCAAAGGCATCCTATACTACTTCCTGGGTAAGATCGGGCTTGGTATCAGCAATTTCCCGGGAGTCACCGCCGCCTCGACCTCGTTGCTCTCGACAATCATAGCGCATTGGTGGCAGGTCACGCCCTTTGTCATCATCGTACTGACAGCCGGCTTGCTCTCCATTCCCGAGGAGTATTATGAAGCTTCCAAGATCGATGGGGCAGGCCCCTTCAGGACCTTCTTCCAGATTACGCTGCCTCAGCTGCTCAATGTCTATGTAGTGATCATGCTGGTGAGCGGTGTCGACACCATCAAGATTTTCGACCTTATTTTCGCCCTCACCGGAGGAGGTCCGAACAACTCCTCGATTTCCTTGAGCATCTACGCCTACAGTCAGGCATTTGAACAGTCCAATTTGAGTTATAGTATAGCAATATCGATTCTTACCATGCTCTTGACGTTCTGTATATTCGGCATTCCATTCATCAAGCACAATCTCAGCAAGGGGAATCGATAGGTATGAAACACACAAGATGTTCGGTAAAAAGAAATCTTCTGATGATCGCGTTGCTTGTCCTGCTTGTCCTTTTCCTGCTCTGGACGATCATCCCCATCTATATTGTGGTGAGCAACTCTTTCAGAAAAACCATTGAGATGAAGGTCATGCCCCCCAAACTCATATTTGAACCGATTTTCAGCCACTACCAGAAACTGCTGTTCTTTGACCGATTTGCAATCTACTTCCGCAACAGCGCCATCCTCTCCATCAGCACGACCACCTTCACCATTCTCTTGGGATCGATGGCGGCATATGGCCTTAAGCTCTGCAAATCCTCGATAGGCAGGAGGATTTCAAATGTGCTGTTGCTTGGCAAG
>JAAZAT010000200.1 GCA_012514185.1 Spirochaetales bacterium
AACGTCGGAGGGTACTGATAGGCTTCCATATTCGTCTTGAATGAGGTGACCAGAACCCAATAGAGGGGAAAGAGCAAAAAGAGTAGAATGCTGACAAGCAGCACGTATTTGGCCAGGATGAACAACCGGGAATCGTGTTTGAGTGTAGAAGTATTTGCCATAGGTCACCCCAGATCCTGAACACGGAAAATCCGGTTGTAGAAGAATACCACCAACACCATCATGAGCATCCACAAGGTGGTTATTGCTGCCCCTGTACCCAGATTCATTGACACAAACGCCTCGCGGTAGCTGAGTACGGCAAGCGTGGTGGTGGCGTTGTTCGGACCGCCTCCGGTCATGGTCCAGAAAAGCGGGAACTGCTTGAAGTTCTCGATGATCGCCATGGAGATGCTCACCTTGATCACCGGACTGAGATAGGGCAAGGTAACAGAAACAAAACGTCTGAACTTGCCGGCCCCGTCGATCATCGCCGCTTCGTTGATCTCCTGAGGAACATTCTGAAGTCCTGCCAGCAACAGCAGGGACATGAGGGGAATCTGCTTCCAAAGGGCGGCGATACCCACCCCGGCAAGTGCTGTCTGTGGATTGTTGAGCACGGCGAAGTCTTTCACGTTCCCAAAGGTAACAAGATCGACCAAGTATTTGATAAACCCGTATTGGGGTTGAAAAAGCCACATCCATATAAGGGCCGAGATGACGGTGGGCACCACCCAAGGAGTCATCATGACGCTTCTGAGCAATCGGGCGCCCTTGATCTCGGTATTTAAAATCAGGGAGAGCACAAGCGAAAGCATAAACTGCAACAACACCACTCCCAGCACAAAGCTGAAGGTATGGATGCTCGCCATGGTGAATGCATCGGTCTTCGCTAGATACAGATAGTTTGCAAAATCGTTCCAGACGCCCGGCTTTCCGCTGATGATGTTGCGTACCCCATAGTCCTGAAAGCTCTTGATCACTGAATCCACTATGGGAACGATGATGAACAACACCGTCATCAGAAGGGCCGGGACATCGAGGAGGAACGAGAAGAGAAAGTCTGCTCTCGTCCGCTTCAAGGTTCTGCTTTTCATACCACTCCTACCATGGGAGCCGGGAAGACCGGCCCCCACAAACATACGTTATGTTACTGGGAAATCTTTACACTTGCAGTGTTTTTGAACTTCTCGATGGAAGCAGCAACATCCTGCTTGCCGACCGTCACAGCCTGCGCAAGGGAGCACAGCTCAAGATTGAGATTGCTGATCCTGGGAATGAACGACTGCACCTGCACTCTGCCTGCAGCCGGGGAGGCACCCTTGAGAATGCCGTTGTTCACCACACTCTCCATGGTCGCCATCGACTTCTTTGCAGGATATGCGGGGGTGAGGTCACGCAGGTAGGAGCTGAGTGTCTGTTCGCTGATCACGAACTCCACAAACTTCGACAGCGCAGCTTTTCTGGCGGCTCCGTTGTCGACCAAAATGAAACAGTGGGCTTGAAGCAGGCTCGCCCCTACTCCGTTTCCACCCTTCAAGGGCTCGGCGGAGGCGGTGAAGTTGACTGCATCAGGATTAATCGACTTTACACCGTTGAAACCCCAGCTCTGGTCGTAATACATGGCAAGCTGTCCGAGGGCGAAGAGGTTTCTCAGGTCCTTCAGCTTGGCATTCTGTGGATTGTACCCCAGCTGGTCGAGCTTCTGCACCATGGTAAAGGCATCCTTGAAACCTTGGTTGTCCACAGCGAGTTTTCCCTGTGCATCGAGCACCTGACCGCCGAAATTGAAGACCATTGCAGTCAAGGAAGCTCCTGAAACAGGTACCGAAGCAGTGGTCTGGCCAAAGGCATAGACCTTGTTGCCGTTTGCATCCTTCAGTTGGGAGAGCTTCTGGGCGTAGGAGAGCATCTCATCATAGGTCTTAGGCGGCTTGTTCGGATCGAGTCCCGCCTGGGTGAACAGGTTCTTGTTGTAATACAGTACATACGGAGAGACATAGAGCGGAATGCCGTACGGCTTGCCTTCCACTTCGAAGGACTTGAGGACATCGGGATAGAAGTCATCGACAAACGCTTGAGAAAGGATGTCCCTGACAGGGGCAGCCAAACCTGCATCGACAAGTCCTGGAACCCAGTCGATCTCCCCGAAAATGACGTCGACCTTGTTGCCGCCGCCGGCCATATTCACCACCTGGTTGACGATCTCACCATAGGGAGCGGTCACCCACTCGATGGTGATATCGGGGTTGGCAGCCTCAAAATCCACTTTCACCTGCTTCCAGAACGGTTCATACCCGCTTTCCAGCAGAGCATAGTTCGCCACCTTGAGGGTCACCGGACCGGCGGGGGCGGCTTCAGTCTTTCCTGCTGCAAACACAGAAGCAGACAGCATTGCAAGCACCAACAGAAATACTACGACTTTCTTCATGATTCAAACTCCCTTTTGTTGTATAGCTATTTATACGCTCTCGCGCATAACCAGTTTCGTATCCAGATAGACTTCCAAGCGCTTTTCAAACGAGCT
>JAAZAT010000138.1 GCA_012514185.1 Spirochaetales bacterium
GGATCCGTAAAGCACTACCGCATCAATTTCTTTGTAAGATTTGAACTAATCCGCTGCGCGGAAGCTTCTAAGACATTGTGCTCGTGAGCCATATCCACTCCTGTAAAATACTGCCGGCATGAACTGTTTTCCTTTCAGCTCCATCCGCACCTTGGTTGGGTTCTTGTGACTGAGATTCTCAAACCTCTTGCCTGCTAGTCTCATCCATACACCTTCGGCCTCCTCCTCCATGAATTGAGTCATCCCAAAGTCCTCCTGTACCATGGTTGTGGTTCTTTGAACCAAGCTATTTCACAGGAGGATTTTACCAATGATGACCAATGAACAGGTTTTGCAGAAGATGGAAGAGGATTTTCTGCTACGGGGAAGTTCCGAAAAGACCAGGCAGACGTATCGTACAGCACTGTTCCGCTTCAGCGCATACGCAGGAAAGGAGAGGTATTCGGACTTGGATGAGAAGGACCTGAGGAGCTTCCTCTTGCATCTGCATAAGGAAGGCAAGCTCCAGGGTACCAGCATCAACACCTACAATGCCGGATGCAAGTTCTTCCTGGAAGTTGTCCTGAACCTTGCCATCAACCGCAAGCAGGTACCCAATGTGCGTGCGCGCCACAAGTTGCCGGTCCATTTCAGGGTGGAGCAGCTCGAGCAGTTCTTTGCCCATCTCAACGAAATCAGGGCCTTCGCCTTCTTCCTCACCCTGTATGGGACTGGAATGAGGACATTCGAGCTGACAAAGCTGAAGGTCACGGATATCGAGACTGACAAGACTTCGGGTTTGAGGTTCCTGAGAATCCCCCAGGGCAAGAGAAACAAGGAACGGCGGGTCATATTGCCGGATGCCTGCTACCAGGCGTTGCGCCACTACTGGCGAGAATATAGGCCGGAAACCCCAGAGAACTGGATGTTCCCGGCCGGAAAAACAACAGGTTGCTTGAAGTCCAATGTTTTCACCCATGAGTTCAAGACCTGTCTGGAGCATAGCAGATTGGCTTCGGAATTTCATCCCCATAGCGTAAGACACAGTTTCAGCACCCACTACATCCAGAACGACCCCGACGCCATCCTGAGGCTGAAGCACCTTCTCGGTCACGCTTCACTTGCAAGCACCGAAATTTACATCGACGTCAGCATGGTCGACACCACCAACAGCATGAGTCCCTCAGAGATTTGCGACATGCTCTGGGCCCAGTACGCAGCGCGCCATGTTGACACGCCCACACTTTGAGGTACAGGACATCCTCGCCCATTCGTTCGACGGCTTCAGGCTCAACAATCAACTCGACAAGGACCAGTACAAGGCGGCCAACGACATCCTACGCTGCAGGACAGCGGTCTTGGGTGGTCATACCGACTCTTGCACCTGCGGATATACGCGCATCAGCTACAACAGCTGCCGCAACCGCAGCTGTCCCAAGTGCGGCTCCCTCAAAAGGGAGGCATGGATCGAGGGAAGGCTCTGCAACATACTGGATGTGAGGCATTTCCATGCGGTCTTCACCGTTCCCTCGGCTTTCAACGCGGTGGCCTTGGCCAACAAGGATGTGTTCTACGACTTGCTTTTCAAGGTCAGCACGGAGACGGTGAAAGCCCTTGCTGCCGACAAGAAGCACCTTGGGGCGTTGCCGGGGATGACAGCGGTGTTGCACACCTGGGGGAAGAATCTTTCGTTCCACCCCCACATCCACATGATTGTCACCGGAGGCGGGTATTCGGATACGGGATGGAGGCAAGGCAGCAAGAAGTTCTTCCTGCCGGTAAGGGCCATGTCCAGGAAGTTCAGGGGGCTGTTCGTGTCATTGTTGCGCAAGGCTTACCTAACGGGTGGCATCGCCTTCGAAAAGGATGAGTTCGACACCCTTCTGGATACGGTCATGGGCCAGGAGTGGGTTGTCTACTGCAAGAAGCCCTTCAAGGGGTCCGAAGGGGTGTACCGGTATCTGGGAAACTACACCCACAGGACTGCCATCACCAACAGCAGGCTTGTCGAGGTGACGGCAGAAAGGACAACCTTCACCTACAAGGACTACAAGGACAAGGGCAGGCAGAAGATACTGGTACTGGACAACGGGGAGTTCATCAGGAGGTTCCTCCTGCATGTGCCTCCCCGCGGCTTCACAAGGATCCGCCACTATGGAATCTATGCCTCGGCGAACAAGAAGACCAAGCTTGCAATGTGCATGGTGATGACAAAAACCAAGAAGCGGGTTCCCGAAAAGGAGACCATGGAGGAAATCGTGTTGAGGCTCTACAAGGTCAACCTGTCGGTCTGTCCCGAATGTGGGGGACTGCTCTCAAGCAGCTTCTTGCCACCGGCTCTCCCTCCCTAAACACAACTACATCTTATGGCCTTGTATTCCAGCCCCTCTCCACTGCCTGGGGGTAAGGGGGTCTGTTGCCAAAAAGGCTCCCCCCATGGTAGAACAGTCTGGTCAGCCGGTTCTCCGGCACCTCAGTCCCACCTTACCGTTCATTTTCAGGAAGATGGGAGCTTTGTATTCCCCATAGCAGCTAGGATTAGTTCAATGGCATTATTTCAAAAATTCTGAAACAAGGCCTAAATCCGCACGTGTGGATTTGTGCCTCAAGTCTATGTCTCTAACGAATTTTGTAAATGAATGCTAAGAATTAAAGCTCTTTTTCTTTGCGAAGCGGGCAAACAACGCCACTTCTACGGTACACAAGATAAGCAAAATCCCGATAGTCATCATGAAAACTCCCTTGATCTAGTCGTATGGTGGTCTGTGAATGTTTGCTGTGCTTCCGCTTCTCCCGCTTCCAATTGGATGAAGCCGCCAGGGTCTCAAGATCGTCGTGCATGTGTTCGAACCCATGCAAATCCATCACCTCGCTCATTCACAGGAGTCGGAACGCGGCCTCGAGAATCATCTGGTCCGTGATTTTTTTGTTTTGGTGCCATGGTTGTACTCTGGCAATGATAAGAAACAAATGATATATAACATATGTAATATTAAAATGCAACCTTGTCA
>JAAZAT010000190.1 GCA_012514185.1 Spirochaetales bacterium
AGACAAGGTGCCATCGCGCTGCTCGATCAGGGTTGTGATGTCATCGCCCAGCACCAGGATACCACCGAGCCTGCAAAGGCCGCAATCGAGAGAGGCAAGTATGCCATCGGCTACAATGCCGACTTCCGCGGCATGATCGGTGACGACCGCATTCTCGTCTCCCCGATGTGGAACTGGGGCAACTATATGATCCCGGCCGTCCAGAGTGCATTGGATGGGACTTGGAAGAGCCAGAGCTACTGGGGCGGTCTTGAGGACGAGATGATCCACCTCTCCCCGATTTCCCCGCTCGTACCTGCAGACTTCGTCAAGCAGGTCGAAGCCAAGCAGACCGAGATTCACGACGGCAAGTGGGACGTTTTCTGGGGTGCCTTGAAAGACAACACCGGCAAAGTCCGTCAGAATGCCGGACAGAAGATGAGTGATGAAGCCATGCTGACCATGGATTGGTTCGTGGAAGGCGTCATCGGCAGAGTCAACTAACCATCAATCCTCGATTCAGAGGGGCGGGCGAACGCCCGCCTCTCCTTGATTAACCAAAATACCGCCCATTTCCGGGCATTGTAAACGGACAGAACATGAGTGAAGCAAACACCGACGAAACGCCCGTCGTGCGTATGGTCAACATAACAAAACACTTTCCCGGGGTTCTTGCAAACGACCAGGTTAGTCTGACCTTGCATAAGGGCGAAGTTCTTGCCTTGCTTGGTGAGAACGGGGCCGGTAAAAGTACCCTGATGAACATGCTGGTCGGCTTGTACCAACCGGACAGCGGAGAGATTTACGTCAAGGGGGACCTTGTCGAAATCAACTCCCCCCAAGACTCCATGGCCTTGGGCATCGGCATGATCCACCAAGAGTTCATGCTGGTGGGCAATATGAGTGTTGCCGAGAATATCATCCTGGGAATGAGGGATCTTCCATTCATTCCTCCGATGGCAGAGATAAAAGCGAAAATAACCGCCTTGAGCAAACGCTACGGACTGCAGGTGTATCCTGATAAAATCATCCAGGATCTCTCAGTGGGGGAACAACAGCGAGTCGAGATTCTCAAACTGTTGTACCGTGGTGCAGACATCCTCATCCTTGATGAGCCGACAGCAGTCCTCACTCCCGGAGAATCCCGGGATTTGAATGAGATCCTGAAAAAAATGCTGGCTGAGGGCAAGAGCGCCATCTTCATCACCCACAAGATGGATGAGGTCATGGAATTCAGCCACACGGTGCAAGTCCTCAGAAGGGGCAAAAGCGTATCAACCTGCAGCACGAAATCAATCAAGCGGGTGCAGGATCTTGCCAATATGATGGTAGGACGCGACATCCTCTTCTCCTTGGACCGAGGGCCTTACAAGCCCGGTGATGTCATGGTGGAGGCCAAGGATGTGGTGGTCCTTCCCCTCGGTGGGGGGAAGCCGGTGCTCGACCATGTGAGCTTCTCCATCCGCGGTGGGGAAATCCTTGGAATCGCAGGAGTTGCAGGCAACGGACAGCAGCAGTTGACTGAAGCGATCACCGGATTGCTCAAGGTCGATGAAGGCTCAATCCTTCTCAACGGAAAGGATATGACCAACAAGACCCCGCTGCAGGTCATCAAGAGCGGGGTGAGCCACATACCGGCCGATCGAGGACGCATGGGTGTTGTGGGAGACATGAGTGTCGGCGACAACCTCTCCATGAAGAAGTATCGCACCAATGAGTTGTCCAGTCACAGCGTGATCAAGCGCAATTGGGTGCGCAAGTTTGCCGATCACCTCATCGAGGTCTTCACCATCAAGACTCCCAACCAGGACACCTCGGTCAAGTTCCTCAGTGGAGGGAATATTCAAAAGACCATCCTGGCCCGGGAAATCGATTCATGCGGGGGGATTTTGATTGCAGTCTACCCCTCGAGGGGACTCGATGTCGGGGCCACCGAGGCGGTGCGGCAGAACATCATCAAGCAGCGGGACAAGGGCAATGCAATCCTGCTCGTTAGCGAAGAGCTGGAAGAACTGTTGATGGTGGCGGACAGAATCGCCGTCATGTTTGAAGGAAGAATCATGGATATTGTGAATGCAGCGGATGCAAGTACCGAGGAGCTGGGGATGCTGATGGCTGGTGTAGAGAGGAGGAATATATGAGATTCAGCCTTGAAAAGCGTGACTATCGCTCAAAAAAAATGACCATCCTCGTCCCTGTCATCAGTCTTTTGGTCTCATTCATCCTTGGTGCCATCGTGCTTTCAATTTCCAATGCCAACCCGGTGAGAACCTATGCCGCCATGCTCAAGGGGGCATTCGGCAGCCAGACAAAAATACAGTACACGATCGCCAAGTCGATTCCGTTGCTGCTGTGCGGCCTTGCAGTGGGTATTGCATTCCGTCTCAAGTTCTGGAACATCGGGGCTGAAGGCCAGTATATCAGCGGGGTGATCGGCATCACCTGGGTCATGCAGTTCTGGACCTTCCTACCCACCTACCTGCTGCTTCCTGTCGGCATGGTGGTTGGAATTCTGTTCGGGGCGATGTGGGGAGGCATTCCCGGGCTCTTGAAGGCGCAATGGAGCGTCGATGAGACACTTACCACATTGATGATGAACTATATCATCATTGGCTATGCTGAATACTTGTACATCAATGCATGGAAGGCTCCCCGTGGAAACATGGGAACGATTCTGTACCCTGAGGCTGCATGGCTGCCGAGGATCTGGGGAAGAGTACATGCCGGCATCTATTTTGCATTGCTTCTCGTAGTCATTCTCTGGTTTGTGCTCTACAAGACCCGCTGGGGATTTGAACTCAATATGATCGGGAAGAACCAACGGGCCGCCCGTTGCCAGGGTGTTTCGATCAAACGGAACATCATCCTGGCCATGCTGGTCAGTGGAGGCATTGCAGGCCTTGCAGGAGTCATCGACAGTGCCGCCGTGACGCACCAGCTCACCAAGGGAGTCAACTCCGGGTATGGATTCACCGGCATCATCATTGCATGGATGAGCGGTCTCAACCCCTTTGTCTCGATCCTGGTAGCCGTCATCATGGCCTCGTTGGAAACAGGGTCGGATGCCCTGCAGATTATGAAACTGCCCTCTGCGATGGGTGAGGTGATGCAGGGCTTGATCCTCATCCCCTTGCTGGCCGGAAGCATTTTTGTTGAATATCGATTGGTGCTCCATGCAAAGCACAAGGAGGCTGGCTTATGAACTTTCTTGATTTCTTCACCCGGCTGCTGGCCGCAACGCTTGCAATGGGAACCTCGCTCACCTATGCAACCTTGGGAGAGGTGTACACAGAGAAAACCGGCATCCTCAACCTTGGGATGGAAGGTACCATGCTCATGGGAGCCCTGGCCGGCTTTGCAACAGCCTACAATACCGGCAACCTCCTGGTCGCATTGCTTGTAGCCATGCTTGTTGGAGCCGTTCTCTCTTTGATTCACGCATTCCTGTGCATCACCATGCGAGCCAACCAAGTCGTTGCCGGCTTGGCCATCACCATGTTCGGTACCGGCCTGGCAAACTTCTTGGGCCAGAGATTGGGACCGGCAACCAATAATTTCAACCTTACAGGCATGAATCTCGCCTCCAAATTTGACAACATCGCCATTCCTGGTTTGAGCCGGATTCCCATCATCGGCGCACTCTTCGATGTATCAGTGCTCACCTATGCCTTGTACTTCCTGCTGCCGTTCGCATGGTTCTTCCTCTACAAGACAAAGCACGGCATGGTAGTTCGAGCCGTAGGAGAGAATCCAAGAACAGCTGCTGCAATGGGTATCTCAGTATCGAAGATCCGGTACCTGTACACAACCATCGGAGGCATGTTTGCCGGCTTGGGCGGTGCATGCCTCTCACTGAGCTTCATTCCCAGCTGGAATGAGGGCATGACCGGAGGCAAGGGCTGGATTGTCATCGCCTTGGTGATTTTCTCAGCATGGAACCCCGGCCGGGTGGTCATCGGCACCTTGGTGTTCGGAGGTATCACCAGTCTGCAGTTCAGCATCCAGGCCGCTGGTTTTAAAATGGTCATCCCGGCCCAGTTCCTTGGATTCTCCCCCTATTTGATCACCCTGTTGGTGCTCACAGCCATGACGATCATCAATCAGAAGAAGCGAGGGTCGTTTGCCTCCCCTACTGCGTTGGGTACGTCGTTTGCCATCGATGACAAATAGTCTCACCAAGTTTCTGCGACTCGAGGACCTGCGGGTCCTCGTTTCTTTTGCCCTTGCCCTCTTTGTTTCGATTGCATAGGATACTGGCATGAAGAAAACCAATGCAATGAGAATTTTAGAGAGCATGGGTATCGAATATGAGGTACTTTCCTATGATTGGGATGAGGAGCACTTGGATGCCGTGCATGCAAGCCAGACTGTCGGACTGCTCCCCCAACAGGTTTTCAAGACCATTGTCATGCGGGACGACTCCAAGAATGTGTTTG
>JAAZAT010000194.1 GCA_012514185.1 Spirochaetales bacterium
CCAACTACGGGGTTATTATGGCGGGTGCTGCACTGGGAGCCTTGCCGATCGTCCTGATTTTCCTCCTGTTCCAAAAGTATTTCGCCAGCGGCATCACCATGGGTGCGGTCAAAGGCTAAGAGAAGAAAGGTACCAACATGATACAGATGAGATTGGATTCCATACACGGGGTGATCCCCGCAGTACTGACGTGTTTTGATGAAGAACAGAACGTTGACGAGCAGGCTCAGCGCCACCTGGTGCGCTTTCTGCTCGACAAGGGAGCAAACGCCCTCTATCTGACCGGCAGTACCGGTGAGACATTTCTCATGGACGGCGATGAGCGCAAGAGGGTGGTGGAAGTGGTTGCCGACGAAGTTGCCGGCCGCATTCCCTTGATCGTCCATGTCGGTGACATCGGCACAAAGAAGTCGATCGACTTGGCAAGGCATGCCGCCACGTGCAAGGCGGCAGCCATCTCCTCGGTGCCTCCGTTCTATTGGAAGTTCTCTTCCGATGAGGTGGTGCGGTATTATCAGGAGATCAGCGACTGTGTCGACCTTCCCATGATTGTCTACAACGTTGCTCTTGCTGCCACGGTGGACTTCTCCACGATCAAGCGATTGGCTGCCATTCCGGGCGTGGAGGGAATAAAATATACTGCAAGCTCGCACTATGAGATCCTCAGGATCAAGGAAGAGCTTGGTCCCGATTTCAAGATTTACTCAGGCAGTGACGAGATGGCCCTCTCCGGGCTCTCCTATGGTTCGGACGGCCTGATCGGCAGTTTCTACAATGTAATTCCCGAACTTTTCATCAGGCTGTACAACGCCTATAGGAGTGGCGACTGGCTGGAGGCCAAACAGTTGCAGACCCAGGCCGATATGATCATATTCTGCGTGCTCAAGTACCCGATGCACGCGAGCATGAAACGCATGCTCTCCTGGATCGGCGTCGATGCAGGCTTTGCCAGAAGCCCGTTCTCAGCTCTCTCAAAATCTGATGAAGAGGCATTGAAAGCTGAACTGAGAAACCTGAAGCAAACCTACCGCATTGAAGGAGTGGAGGTGCTGAAGAACCTGTAGATTCTAAAGTTTCTTCCGACCAAGCCCCATTTCATCAGTGAGATGGGGCTTGCTTGAAACTAGGCGAACACCGCAGCCATATAGTCGTTGATGCTCTCGCCCTCATACATCAACCGATACAGGGCCTGCACCAGCGGATACTCATCCTGCACGCCCTGCTGCCGGGTGGTTTCTCCCATAAGCTTGACGGTTCTGCTGCCTTCGATGACGGTCGCCGAGGTCCCTCTATTGTCGATGGAGAACCCCTTTCCCATGAGCAGGCCGAGGGTTCGGTTGCGTGACAGGTCGTTCAGGCTGGTAAGGCCGAGGTCGCCGATGCCGCAGTAGCAGAAGATAGTATCGGTGCTGCATTCGAAGAGGGCAAGGAACTTCCTCATTTCAGAGACTGCCTTGGTATAGACGAGGAAGTCGACGTTGGGAGAGTTGAACCTTCCGCTGACCAGCCCGATGGCTATGGCGTACATGTTCTTCAGGATGCTCATCAGCTCTACCGAGCGGATGTCACTGGTGTAGTCCAGGTACAAGCCTGTCCCCTTGAGGATGTTCTCCTTGAGCACCAGGTAGTCCTCCTTCCTGCCTCCAAAGGTGAAGGAAGAGGGAAGGCCGTGCAGAACCTCGATGGCGAAGGTCGGTCCCTTCATGCTCGCAGTGCGGGTGAAGGGAATCTGCTCGGTGATGAAGGCACCGTCGTCGCTCATTCCCTTTGCCAGGTTGATCACCATGCAATCGGGTTTTGTCAGGGCTTTGATCTCTTCGGTGAAGGAGACGATCGCCTTCGAGGGAATGACCAACAGGATGCAGTCCGCCGAGCGGAAGATCTGCTTGTCGCTTGTGGCCCTGATGCTGGTATTCAAAAAATGGGTGGGGAAATACTTGGTGTTCCGATGATTCTTATTGATATCCTCAACCACATCCTCCTCGATGGACCAAAGGATTACGGTATTGGTGGTATTCCACGAGAGCCGTTCGGCCATGGCCGTTCCGAAGACGCCGGCTCCCGCGATTACGATGGTCTTGTGATGGTACAAGGTAAAACTCCTTTCTTGTGCGGCCAAATCATGGTTTTATGGGGAATGTCAGCTTCGTAAAAGATTGTCGGGTCTTCAGCAACGAAGCCCAAACGTTGGTAAAATCCTTCGCTCTGGACCTGTGCATGGATGTAAATCGGACCATCTGCCAATGCCAAGGCACAGCGTACCAGCAATTCACCCAAGCCCTGCTTGCGGTATTCGCGCATGATTGCAATCCGCTCAAGCTTGGTGCCGTTGTCCGTCTTTCGTATCCTGAGCGTGCCTGCAGCTTCATCCCCGAAGAGGAGCAACAGGTGGGCACAAGAGGGATCCTTGCCGTCGAAATCGATGGTTTCGCTGACACCTTGTTCTTGTACGAAGACAGAACGGCGTACCTGTTGGCACAGGGCGAGGTACGCTGCATTGGTTGGAAGCGAGGCCGTTCCCGCTTCCAGATATATGACAGTCTGTTCCATTCTGTCCATATTACTGAGAAGCGGCAGTTGCTGGCAAGGGATGTCCTGTTCTTTCTGGACATCCTTGTGCCTCTTGGGGTAGCCTCTAGGGGAAGAAGGAGTCGATATGAACGTAGTAGTAATCGGAAACGGGGTGGCTGGGGCGACGGTAGCATCCAAGCTTGCAGCAAAGGGTGTGTCCGTACAGCTTTTCAGTGAGGAGCCGGTGGGCTTTTACAGCCGGATTCTGCTTCCCCAGGCACTGTGCGACAAGGAAGCATTGCAGGATTTGATCGCCAAGAGCGATCCTCCCTATCTGCTCAAACGCGCAGCCACAGCCATCGATCCTGAGAAGAAGCTTGTCTTTAGTGGAAATACCGCATTTGGATACGATAAATTGGTCATCGCCACCGGTAGTCGGTCGCGCATGCTCGATATTTTCTCCTGTACCGATGGAGCCTGCGCCCTGAGGACTTTCAGTGATGCCCAGAATATCAGTGATACCATCGAAAACCCGGTAGTCGTCCTGGGTGGTGGGTTGCTTGGGCTGGAAACCGCCCTCTGGGTAAAGCGAAAAGGGTATGAGGTGACAGTCCTCGAAGCTGCCGACCGCATCCTTGTCCGTCAGTTGGACACAGAGGGCGCCTCGATTCTCAAGGCGCACCTGGAGGGACAGGGATTGGTGGTCAAGGAAGGGGTGAAGACGCAGGCGCAGAAGTTGGACCTGGGAGGCCACATCAGGGCTTTGGTGACAGAGGGAGAGGACGAAGTACCCTGTCGTACGCTCCTGCTCTCCTTGGGAGTATTGCCAGAGACCACCTTGGCAAAGGCGGCTGGGCTGAAAACCAATCGCGGTATCGTGGTCAACCAATTCTTGCAAACCAGCGACAGCGATATTCTGGCCATCGGCGACTGCGCCGAGTATGAAGGCCAGGTTCCGGGCATCATCCCGGTCGCCCTGGCCATGGCAGAAACCGCAGTAGCCAATCTGTTGGGTGAACAGAAGCCCTATCAGACGCCGGTGCTTTTCACCCGCTTCAAGGGTGACGGGCTCGATGTGGTCAGCGTGGGTTCCATCGAAGGACCTGCGATGAAGAAACGGGCAGGCAACCGGTATGAGGCATATTTTGTGCAGGACGGCAGGCTCAAGGGAGCAATTCTGGTGGGTAGCACAGAGCATTTGGGCTTTGTGCGTTCCCACTATCAGAAAGAGGTTTCACAGGAAGAAATAGCAACCTTACTTGCTTTCTAGGTTGATCTTCTTGAAGATGTAGATCCTGTTCCCAAAGTCTCCGAGCACCCGGGTCATGGCATCATAGCCGGTGCCGCCGAACTGCTGGTTCAGCTTGATGCCGCCGTAGGCCACCTGTTCGCCGCTGACACGGTAGTGCTCGATTTCACTCTCCAACGAGATGGCCTTGCTGATCGTGTCCTGGGCAAGGCCTCCCTCGGTGATGGGAACAGGACTGACCCTGTTGAGCAGATCGCCGAACATCTTTATGTCGATCTTCTGTTGGCGGGGGAACACCTCATAGACGGCATTCACATCAACAGCCTCCACCCTCAGTTTGTCCGAGCCGGGGTTTGGCATATTGAGTTTCTGGGCGAAGAGCACGAGCAGCTCACTCTTGTCGTGGCTGGCAACCGCCCAAACCACCTGGTTTGAACAGCTGTTAGCCAGCTTGATGCGGGTGAAATTCCCGTACTGTAGCAGCGAACGATGGGCCTTGTAGAACGCAATTTGGCTCCTGATCGCCTCTTTCTGCTGCCCCTTGAGCTTGGTCACATCAAGCTCATACCCAAGTACTCCGAAGGCGGCCACGTTGAACCGAGCTTCGAGGTCGGTTCTTCTGAGCGTCTGGTGGTTGGGTGATGCACTGACATGGCTGCCCATCGTCGAGAGAGGATAGCCGCAGCTGGTTCCTTCCTGGATGTAAAGCCTGCACAGGGCGTCGGTATTATCGCTGGTCCACGTCTGGCTCATGTAGCAGAGCATGCCCAGATCGAAGCGGTTTCCTCCGCTTGCGCATGATTCAAAGAGAACGTCGGGAAACGCCTGGGTAAGTTTTCCAAGCAGGTCGTACAGGCCCAACACATACCGGTGGAAGAATTCACCATGGTTGCGAATCTCGGCATTGGTGCTGTAGATATCGCTGAAAACACGATTCATGTCCCATTTGATGTAGTTCACATCGGCAAGATGCCAGGTCTCGGAAAGGCTCTTGAACAGGTAGTCACGAACATCCTGCCTGCTCAGGTCGAGAATATACTGGTTGCGTCCGACACTCGGTCTGCGACCGGGGATGGCAATCATCCAATCGGGATGCTTCTTGTAGAGCTGGCTTTCGATGCTGACCATCTCAGGTTCAACCCAGAGACCGAACATCATCCCGAGGCGGTGCACTTCCAAACTCAGTCCTGCAAGACCCGAAGGGAGTTTCTTCGGGTTCACCGTCCAATCGCCGAGACTGGTCGTGTCGTCGTTTCTGAAGCCGAACCATCCGTCGTCGAGGACGAAGAGCTCGATGCCCAAGGCGGCACTCTCCTTTGCAAGGTTGAGCAGCTTGTCCTCGTTGAAGTTGAAGTACGTGGCTTCCCAGTTGTTGATGAGTACCGGTCGCTCACGCATTTTCCAGGTTCCCCGGACGATGTGGTTGTTGATGAAGTGGTGGAAGTTCTGACTCGCTCCATTCATGCCTTGGTGGGAGTAGGTGAGTACCGCTTCAGGGGATTGGAAACGGTCCTGGGGACTGAGCTCCCAGCTGAAGGTCGCCGGGTTGATTCCGGTCATCACCCTGATCTTCCCATACGGGGAGACTTCGACCAATTCGCGGTGGTTCCCGCTGTAGACGAGGTTCATACCGATGCACTCCCCGTCGTCCTTCTTAAGGAAGATGCAAGGGTTGTGGTCGGCACTGGAGACGCCGGTCTTGCTGTCGTTGATGTAGATGCCAGGCAGAAGAGCCCGCTCGTTCATGTATCGCTCCCTGGCCCAGGCTCCATCGAAGGTGACCAGCTTCCACTCATCAGCGTCGAGGTCGAGCTGGGCCGATGCAAGGCCTTTGATCCGAATGCTGCTGGTGCTGTCGTTGTAGACGGTTGCCCTTCGGGTGATGACATCACTGTCTTCAAAGATGGTGTAGGTAAGGACCAAGCGAAGAGGCAGGCATGTCTCCTTCAGCGTGATTTCCAAGGTGGTGCAGGTGCTCTTGTCACCATAGGACTCTGGGAGTCCGCTGAAGGTTCTGGGCTTTCCGGGAAGAATGCGGTAGCTTTTTACGATGAAATCGAGGGTCTGCATGCCCCGTGTATATTCAATATCGACCATGCACTCTCGATAGTCTCCCTTTCCCATGGTAGAATATTCCATGCAAAGGTTTGAAAGATACAATGTAGGGTGGTCGCTGTCGTAGGCGGTGCTGGTTCCGATGTTCAAACTTCGTTTCTCAGCAAGGGCATCGACGCTGATGGTGGGATTGGAAAGGAGCCTCCCGTAATACAGGTGCTCAAGATGACCGGTTTCGGTTATCGCAAACAGATAGGTGGTATGCTTGGTCGAAAGGTTGAACAGTCGGTCTTTCTTGGAAATCATGAATCTGCACTCCTTGCATAAGTCGGCGGTTACTGGTACCAGTATACTGGTATTATAGGGTTTTTAACACCATGAATGAGGAGAAACGAGATGGATATCCGTCGTCTGAGATTGTGGGAGAGCCGCAATGCTACCGTGTTGTCGAATGACATGATCAGGGTCTTGCTTGAAGACCAGGGCGGCATGGTGCTTGAACTGAGCGCCGTCACCCCTCAGGGCGGCAGGCTCAATGCGCACCTTATTCCTCATTACCGGGGGACCGGAACTTCTGTTTTCAGCGATGAGAACGCCGAGTTTTGGAAAAACAGCCCCTACCTCTACCAGAAAGGGGGTTCTTACTTCAGCTTTCCCAACTATGGCCCGGCTTACGAGTCCGATCAAGGTACCCAGGAGCAAAGCGGTTTCACTGCGTCTTCCTACTGGATGGTGGAGCGTTATGGGACCGACCCAGAATTTGGCGGAGTGTGGTTGATGAGCATGGTCCGCAACCGTAAGGCTCGTTGGACGGTACGCAAAATAGATATGCTGTTGCCCAACCAGCCGGTGCATTATAGTGCGCTCTTCATCACCAACAATGCCCAAGAAGACCTCATTGCAAATACAACCTGGAATAATGAGCTTGGTTCCCCGTTCTTGGAGTCGGGGTGCGTGCTCAATGCCAGTGCCAATCTCTGGGCAACCGGCAGGGACGACCAACTCATCGGCTCTTCCTCCCGTCTTGTTGCAGACGTCCAATTTGACGATTGGAAGAAGGCTCCGCTTAAAAGCGGGGGGACGGTCGACTTGACTGAAGTCCCACCTCCGATTGGAAAAACCGACTTCATCACCGGCGTTGTTCCAAGAACTGCCAATCTAGGGTGGGCGAGTGTGATCAATCCGCGACAGCAGATGGTCTACTTTACGTTCTTCCCTGGTCCCGCTGCGTTGGAAGAGGATATGCTGCCGATAAACTTCAACAACTTCCTCTTCGACTACGGCGGGAGAAGCGAAACTCCGTGGGCGTTCTACAGCGGCGGCATGAGCCAGCAGTACTCCTTGAACTGTGGTTCAG
>JAAZAT010000297.1 GCA_012514185.1 Spirochaetales bacterium
ATCAAGGACCGGGTGATGGATGTGCTGGGGCTGTGCGCCTTGCGGCCATACCATCATTGGCCGATTTCGGCTCTGAGTCATGGACAGAAGAAGCGCGTGACCATAGCGTCCATCCTGGTCACCCAACCCAAGGTGCTCATTCTTGATGAACCCACCAGCGCACAGGATTATCAGCGCTATACCACCCTGATGGAGTTTCTTCGCCACCTCAACCGCACCATCGGCCTCACCATCCTGTTCATCACCCACGATATGCATCTGGCTTTGGAGTATACCCGGCGTTCTTTGGTGTTGCATCAGGGAGAGCTTCTCTGCGATAAGCCTACCGTCGAGGTGTTCAGCGATGAGGCGGTGCTCAGGAATGCCAACCTGAAGGTTACCAGCCTTTATACGCTTGCCAAACGGTGCGGCATCGAGGATATACCCTCATTCATTGAAACGTTTGTGCAGACCGAAGGCAAGGGACGCGGCTTGACAGCGGATGTCTGCTCGATTCCCCACAAAAAAGAGCAGCGAATCGAAACAGGGAAGAAGAGCAAACCCAAGAAAAAAATACAGAAGGGCGGGCGCAAGTTCGGCTTCACCCTCACCTATGATAACACCGATTCGTTTTTACATTCCCTCAACGGTGTTGCCAAGCTGGGAGTATTCCTGCTGTGGATCATTTTCAGCCTTACCACCTTCGATTTGCGGTTCCTCGCATTCGGAACGGCCTGTTCATTTCTTTTGTTGATCGCTTCAAGGATCCCGCTTCGAAAGTTCAAACCCTACTTCATCGGAATGGGTACGGTCATCGAATTGAACGCCCTGTTCATCTACCTTTTCTCGCCAGACCAAGGGACGTTGTACCTGGGAACCAGGACGGTCATCCTCGGATTGCCGGATGCACGGTACGCTTTGACACAAGAGACGTTGTTCTACCTGGTGGTGGTTTGCCTCAAGTATTTCTCAATCTTCCCTATGGCCTTGTTGTTTGTAAGTATCACGAATCCCTCGGAGTTTGCTTCTTCGCTCAACCGCCTCGGTGTGTCGTACAGGATCAGTTATGCAGTTGCCCTGGCCCTTCGCTACCTGCCGGAAGTCACATCCAGCTATTTGCATATCCTTCATGCGCAAATGGCTCGCGGAGTGGATATTTCCAAGGATGTTTCCTTGGCAAAACGAGTCTCGTCCGTGAGCCGGATTCTCGCCCCGCTGGTGCTTTCCAGCCTCGACCGGATCGAGGTGATAACCAATGCCATGATCCTCAGGGGATTTGGTCGGATGGAGAAGCGGACCTGGTATCTGAGTCAGCGTCTCAGATCTCGTGATTACCTAGCCCTTGGATTTGCTTTGATTCTGGCATCTGCAAGTCTTTGGGTGCGGTTTGGACTGAAAGTAATGTTTTGGTATCCTTTCTAGTACAAAAGGAACTATTAATGCAAAAAGTGTGGTAGAGAGCTTGACAGATGGACAGGTTATCCCCATCTTATATGGAATAAAAATCCAAGGGTCGAAGTTTGACTTTTGCAGGAGGCATATGGTGTCCGACACGTTTGTACAAGAGATGGAAGAGCAGCTTATTGCCATGAGAAAGGAGTTGCTGGACAAGTTGACTGAAGATAACAGTGACTTTCGGGAGATGGTCAATGCCATGGGCATCAAGGACAGCATCGATGTAGCCGCGGATGATATTGCCTTTAAGAAAATGGAAGCTATCAACAAGCATGAGGCCAACCGCCTGCGCTCGATTGAAAATGCCCTTGCCCGTATTCACAACGGCAAGTACGGCCATTGTTTGAAGTGTCTGAAAAAAATTCCTGAAGAGCGCCTGCGCGCAATTCCCTATGCGGTATTGTGCGTAGACTGCAAGAATGCCGAGGAAGTCCCTGGCAGGCGCTGACATACGTCCTGACGTAAAAAAAAGAACAGAAGTGTTTCCCGCTCCAAGGGGCTCTTCTGTTCTTTTTTTGTTGCTGTATGCTAGAGATACGGATTGTGCTGTTCTTTTGCAATCGTGCTCGCAGGTCCATGCCCTGGAAGTACCTGGACTTCCTCGGGGAGGGTGAGCAGGCGTTTGCAGCTTTCTCTGATCAGTGAATACGAACCACCTTGAAGGTCGGTGCGGCCGATGCTTCCGGCAAACAGGGTATCGCCGGTGAACAAGGACTGACCCTCTTCATGATAAAAGCAGAGACCTCCG
>JAAZAT010000267.1 GCA_012514185.1 Spirochaetales bacterium
AGGCCAGATAGGGACTACCACATCGCAACTATCCAGCCAACTGTCTTCACAAATTACAGCCACAGTATATGCTTTTGTTTGCTTATGCTTCAACGGTCATTTATCAACACTGTGCAAATACGGATTTTTCTTTTTAAGAATTTGTCTTGATAAAAATCCCGGACATTTTTAAGTATATAGCAAAATAATCGGAATTTATTTATCCACATTGCTGAAAATGTACTAGTAAATTGGGTTAAATAACAAATCCAACGATTTTTCTGTACGAGATGCAGCATTTGATATAGAATACTCATATTCAAAACATCTGCAAGGAGTGCATCGATGGAAAAGTTTTTCAAGCTCAAGGAACGAAAAACGACCGTCAAGACTGAAGTTATGGCAGGTATCACCACCTTCCTCACCATGGCTTACATTCTTGCCGTCAACCCTGGCATCCTTTCCGACGCCGGAATGGATTTCTCAAAGGTATTCGCAGCAACAGCCATTGCCTCTGCAATTGCCACCCTGCTCATGGCCCTCTTGGCCAACCTGCCGTTCGCCCTCGCCCCAGGCATGGGTCTGAACGCCTTCCTTGCCTACACCGTTGTGTTGGGTATGGGATACAGCTGGCAGTTCGCCCTTACCGCAGTATTCGTGGAAGGTATCATCTTCCTGATTCTTACTGCTGTAAACATCCGCGAAGCCATCGTCAACAGCATCCCTGCAAACTTGAAGCGAGCAATCGGTGTTGGTATCGGCCTCTTCATAGCCTTCATCGGCATGCAGAATGCCGGCATCATCGTTGATGGAGCCACCTTGGTCTCCCTCAATCCCGGCTGGTTCAAGGGAGCCCCCGGTCTTGCCATGATCGGCCTGTTGATCACCGGTATCCTGCTCGCTTACAAGGTAAACGGCGCTCTTTTGATCGGTATTGCCATCACCACCATCATCGGCATTCCTTTCGGAATCACCAAGTACGCAGGCGGTTCGTATATTCCTCCCGCCCCCTACTTCTTCCCCTTCGAATTTTCAAACATCCTGAGCATTGACTTTGTTGTCATCATGTTTACGTTCCTGTTTGTTGACATGTTCGACACCGTCGGAACCTTGATCGGATGCGCAACCAAAGCCGACATGATCCAGAAAGACGGCTCAATCCCCAACTGCAAGGAAGCCTTGTTCGCTGACGCAGTCGGTACCACCGTTGGAGCCATCCTTGGTACCTCCACCGTAACGACATTCGTTGAGTCCTCCGCCGGCGTCGTCGAAGGCGGCCGCACCGGGCTTACTGCACTGGTTGTAGCAATCTTGTTTGCTCTCTCATTGTTCCTCGAACCGCTGTTCGGTTCGATCCCCAGTGCTGCCACCGCTCCGGCTTTGATCATCGTCGGTGTCATGATGATGAGCCCGGTCAAGGAGATCGAATGGAACGAGATGACCGAGGCAATCCCTGCCTTCCTCACCATCATTTTCATGATCGTTGCCTACAGCATCGCCGATGGTATCATGTTCGGTATCGTCTCCTACGTGCTGCTCAAGCTGATGACCAAGAAAACCAACGAGATCCCGAAAATGACTTGGGTTGTATTCGGCTTGTTCGTGCTCAAGATTATTTTTGGCGCTCTCTAAGAGCCTCCGCCCTGTTCTTGACGGACCTCCTGCATGGGAGGTCCTTCCTTTTGCCTCTACCCATCGCGAATCTTCTACGGTACAATAACAAGGCCAAGGAGCAATCGATGCGTACCAACCTTTTTTCTCTCGATACAAGCAAGACATACCTAGTCACCGGCTCAGCCGGTTTCATCGGGTTTCACCTGACCCGCAGGTTATTGGACCGAGGCTGTTCGGTCATCGGCCTTGACAATCTGAACGATTACTATGAAGTGAGTCTCAAAGAGGAGCGGTTGAGGCTGCTTGCCTGCGACAACTTCTACTTTTACAAGGCAGACCTTGCCGACAAGAAGGCGCTCGATGACATTTTTGCAACGCACAACATCGATTATGTCATCAATCTGGCGGCACAGGCTGGAGTGAGATACAGCATCGACAATCCCTATGCATACCTCCAGTCGAACCTGATTGGTTTTCTCAACATCCTTGAAGCCTGCCGTCACTTTCAGGTCAAGCATCTTGTCTATGCCTCCTCCTCCTCGGTATATGGGCTGAACAGCAAGATTCCCTACTCCACCCAAGACAAGGTGGACCATCCGGTAAGCCTTTATGCAGCGACGAAAAAATCAAATGAACTGATGGCACATGCCTACACCCATCTCTACCATATTCCCTCCACAGGGTTGCGCTTCTTCACCGTCTACGGTCCCTTTGGAAGACCTGACATGGCCTACTTCTCCTTTGCCAAACGAATCATGGAAGGCAAGAGCATCAAGGTATTCAATCATGGGGACATGTGGCGTGATTTCACCTATGTCGATGACATCATCGGCGCCCTCGAGCGGATCATTCCGAATCCTCCCGAGGAAAACGAGGCGAAGGACCGCTATAAAGTATACAATATCGGCAACAACAAGCCGGTCAGGTTGAATGTGTTCATTGAGATTCTCGAGTCCTGTCTGGGCAGGGAAGCTATCAAGGAATACCTGCCCATGCAAAGCGGGGATGTGTACCAAACCTATGCCGACGTCTCCGACCTCATGGAGGATTTCGATTTCAAACCGGATACTCCGCTTGAAAAGGGCCTTGCATCGTTTGTGAATTGGTTCAAGAGCTACTACCAGCTCTGATACCCCACCCCGACCGATACTGCAAAGGCAGAGCCGGTATAACGGTATTTGATGATGCCGGTATCGGAGCTGACTCTTCCCCACAGCGGCTTGGAATATTCCAAGCCCAGGGAAAATTGTAATCCATCAAAAGACGTTTGAATGAAACGTAGTCCGATGCGAAGGTGGTCTACTCTGCTTTCATCCCCGTTGTATTGAAGGTATGCAGAATCGTAGCCGACACTGACCTCTGCTGCAGATCCATCAACGAAGGGGACCTGGATTGCATTGCCCGCTCCATAGAACCAACCAAGAGGATAAGAAGAAACATCTTTTGTCACCCCATTGGATTCCAAAGAAAGAGCCTTGGTGAAGCCTCCGAAAAAGTTGAAGACATATAAGTCATCCACTACCGTCCTGCTGGAGAACAGAAGCTCCCACTCAGTACCTTGGTAGTCAGTCGTCCCAAGATAAGAACGTACAGTCCCGCTCTTGCTTCGATGGAGCGTCTCCACAGCAAGCCCGCTTCCTCCAAAGCCTGAAAAGAGTACTATGCTTGAGAATAGAAATATCATCACAATTCTCTTCATAGCTTGCTGTATACCACCAGGTTGACCAAGACACAAGAGAGCGACTCTGCTAGACTATGCACATGTACGATGTCATCATCATTGGAGGTGGAGCAGCGGGCCTTTTTGCGGCTGCAAACCTCAAGACTCACAACGGCTTGGTGCTCGACCATTCTCCCGAGGTGGGCAGAAAGCTGCTGATAACCGGCAGCGGACAGTGCAACCTCACCAACACCCTGCCTGTAGAAGCTTTTCTTACTCATTTCGGCAGCAAGCAACAACGGAACTTCCTGTTGCCGGCACTGCAGAACCTCACCACCAAAGACCTGTATGATTGGTTTGAAGAACGAGGACTGAGCCTTCTCATCCGTGAGGACGGCAAGGTGTTCCCCAAGAGCCTGGATGCCCACGACGTACGTGACTTTTTAGTCAGCCATTCCAAGGCACACATTCGAACTAATGCGCACATCACATCCATTGCAACCTTGAATCCTGGATTCAGGGTTATCACAGCCGAGGCTCACTATGATACACGCAACCTCATTCTTGCCACCGGAGGCATGAGCTATCCGAGAACCGGCAGCGATGGAAGCGGCTATGAGTTGGCCAAAACGCTCGGTCACAGCATAACCTTGCTCAAGCCGGCATTGGTTGCCCTCAGCATCGGGGAGTATCCTTTCAAGCACCTGGCAGGTAACGCTGTACGCGATGCTTTCGTATCCTTCTACCACAGCGGCGAAAACACTGCGTACGAGCAGAGACGGGGCGATGTTTTGTTCACCCACGACGGACTCTCAGGACCGGCGATTCTCAGCAGCTCCCGAATCGTCAGGAAGCAGGATGTGATCAAGCTTTGCCTCATAAGCGGTGTGAACCACCACGAAGCCGAAGAAGTCCTGCTTCGCTCTCTCAGCGCTGCGAAGAAGCTCATAACCACTGCCCTGAAGGAGACTGGCATCATTTCCAGCCTTGCACAGACGCTGGTTCATATGGTAGGCATCGAGAAGGAAACGACCACCTCAACATTGGACAAGACAAGGCGAAAAGCCTTGGCCAATCTGGTAAGCGCCCTGCCGCTGCGGGTTTCCGGTTCGAAGGGTTTCCAGTCGGCGATGGTAACCAGCGGCGGGGTATCTCTAGCAGAGGTAGATAGAAAGACCATGGAATCAAATATTGCAGAGGGCCTGTTCTTCTGCGGTGAGATGCTCAACTATGACGGGGAGAGCGGAGGATATAATCTACAGGCAGCCTTTAGTACTGCCTATCTCGCAGTGCAACATCTACAGTAGGAGGATGGTATGGATTTTGTATGGGCGACCATTACCGTACGCAACATGGAGGAGAGCTTGCAATTCTACCAGGAAGTTGCAGGCCTGAGACTGAACAGGCGGGTAAGAAGCAATGAGAGCACGGAGCTGGCCTTCCTTGGTGACGGGCCGACGCAAATTGAACTGATCCATCGCTCCAATGGTGAGCCGCAGGGTATTGGCAAAGGCATCAGCCTTGGATTTGGTGTCGAAGATCTCGATGGGATGATGCTGAAGATCAAGGAGCTGGGTTTGGAGATCCATGAGGGCCCGTTTGCCCCCAACCCCCATGTCCGATTCTTCTATGTCCTCGACCCGAACGGCTTGAGAATCCAATTTGTGGAAAGACGCTGAAATAACATTGAGCCGGGATTGCTCCCGGCCCGTTTTTTCACTATCAACAAGATACTGACTTACTTGATTCTCTTGGTTGCGGCCTCAAGCAGCTCTTCCAACTTTACCGAAGGATTTCGGAACTTGGAGAGGAAGATCATGGCTGCAATGATGTACGGCTTGTAACTGGCTTCCTTGTAGAGGGGTACCAGATAGCGGTCGAACACGGAAGCCTCAACCTCGCCTTCCTTGCAGGAGACTCCGGTGATGTCGGCAGGCAGGCAGTGCATGTAGAGGGCCTTTCCTTCCTTGGTCAACTTCATCAAATCCTCGGTGCAGGTCCATTCCTTGAACTTTGCGTTGTTTGCCAGACAGGTCTTCTCAAGAGCCTTCAAGGCTTCCTGATCCCCATGCTCGACAATCTTGGTTCTCTCTTCCATTACTGCAAAAGGAGCCCAGCTCTTCGGATAGACGATGTCTGCATCCTTGAAAGCTTCAGCCATGGAGCCGACACGCTTGTAGGAACCACCGCTCTTCTTTGCGTTCTCCTTGGCGACTTCCTCAATCTCGGGCATTACATTGTACCCCTCGGGGTGGGCGAGCACGACATCCATGCCAAAGCGGGTGAACAGTCCGATGATTCCCTGAGGAACTGAGAGAGGCTTGCCGTAGGAAGGACTGTAAGCCCAGGTCATGGCAATTTTTTTGCCCTTCAGGTTCTCGACTCCGCCGAAGTGGTTGATGACATGCAGCATGTCAGCCATGCTCTGGGTCGGGTGATCGATATCGCACTGGAGGTTCACCAAGGTCGGTCTCTGCTCAAGCACACCGTCGTCATAGCCATCCTGGACAGCCTCGGCAACTGTTTTCATGTAGGTATGGCCCTTGCCGATGTACATATCGTCGCGGATGCCGATGACGTCGGCCATGAAACTGACCATATTGGCGGTCTCGCGAACCGTCTCACCATGGGCGATCTGGCTGGTCTTCTCGTCAAGGTCCTGAACCTCGAGACCAAGGAGATTACAGGCACTGGCGAAACTGAAACGTGTTCGGGTGGAGTTATCGCGG
>JAAZAT010000221.1 GCA_012514185.1 Spirochaetales bacterium
ACAACTACAACGTCTCCCTCTTCACCGAGGTTGACGACATCCTGATTGAGAATGATTTTCATAGGGAAAACTCCTTACTCATTACGTCTATACACAATCCAAGTCTCCGTAACACCCAACAAAGGCAATACAAAGACAACCAGCAGGTTCACCCCGGGAATCAAAAAAGCCAGCAGGAACATGGTTGCGACCAACCTTCCCGTATTGACGGCGATGCCTTTCCGCAACATGAAATGTGTCACGATGGCCATACCTTGCACAGCATACAACACAGCGCTTCCCAGGGCAACCTGCAGGGCAAGAGCCCTCACCAGATAGCCTGACTTGGCAAGAATCAGCAGCAATACCACAGTCCAGGAACCGAGAAAAATCCAGATCGCAGGATCGGGGACTCTCCACTTGGAAACCCGGACGGAAAAACCGCCGTCAAACCGCGCCTGATAACTCATTGCCAGAAAACTGGCAAATCCTACCAATGCCATGCACAGCGGAGCCAATACGGCTCCTATCGTCAATACCGACATATGATACACTCCCTTGAGGGCATCCTCTGCCATCGGAAGGACTGAATCAGTCGTGCCGGAAGCCTGTCCGAGAATGAGGCGGAAGGTCTCATACATTACTGAGTTTACCCGCATCAGCGCCTCGGTCGGCTGTGAAAACCAGATAACCACCGCGAAGGAGACGACCACCCCGAAGAGGCAGGAAGCCAGATAGCGGTACACTGTCCGTTGTTTTGCCAATGCGATCCATACCGCAGCAGCAACCAACAACACAGAGGGGATGAACAATCCAATCACCAACAGGATCCTTCCTTCCTCACTGCCCAAAGCACTTTTTGAGCGAATCAACTCGGTGAGCAGTATCAAGACAGCCACCAGGATGACGGGAAGCAGTTCTCCTTTGCGATCGGAAAACTTTGGGGCAAGAACCATCAAGGGAATGGTGAAGAGAAAATTGCCGACCATCAAGCGGGAGAGCACATAGCTTACACCCACAGCGACCAACAGGAACTTCAATGCTTCACGATTCTTCTGGTTCATGCTGCCCAACACAGTTTACTTCTTCTCAAACGGAAGGTACGCAAGCACGCGGGCCTTCTTGATTTCGTTGGTAACTGCTCTCTGGTGCTTGGCACAGCAACCAGTGATGCGGGCGGGCAGAATCTTTCCACGCTCGGTGATGTAGCGCCGAAGCATCTCGGGATTCTTGTAGTCGGGAGTAAGGTTCTGAGTGCAAAACTTGCAAACCTTCTTGCGGAAAGCGGGCTTCCGGCCACCCATCCGTCTGTCTCTTCCACCTTTTCCATCCATATCATTCATCATGGAATCATTATCATCATCACGCATGCATATTTCTCCTTGCAACATCGGCTGCCCCCGGGCAGCGTTTTAGAATGGGATCTGGTCGTCGTCAAACTGCTCGGGACCGGAGATATCCATCATGGGGACCGATTCCGGCTTGGCACTTGGACGAGGGCTGTACGAACCCTGATTTCTTGCCACGGGTTGTTCGCCGTAGCTTCTCTCGTTTCTACCATCGGCAGAACCGGGACTGGAAAGGAGCTGCAAAGAATTGACGGCAATCTCTACCCTGCTTCGACTTTGTCCGTCCTGTTCCCAGCGACTCTGCCTCAGTTCTCCGATGATTGAGACCTGCCTGCCCTTCTCCAAATACTGGTTGATGGACTCGGCGCTCTTTCCAAACATCGTGCAGTCAAAAAAGTTGGCTTCATCTTCCCATCGATTGTCAGCCGTCCTCTTTCTCCGGTTGACTGCAATGGAAAAACGACAGATGGCCATGCCTCCATTGGAATAACGAAGCTCGCTCTCCCTCGTAAGCCGACCCACCAACGCGACTACATTCAAGTCATTTGCCATTCTTTTGCTCCATTTCTTTTAGATTATTTCTCAGTGTTTACAAACAGGTACTTCAAAATGTTGGAGTTCAAGAGAAATCCCCGTTCGAATTCGAGGATGGCGCTCGGATCTGCCTTCAGTTCGAAGTAGACGTAATGTCCTTTTTCCTGTTTCTTGATGTCATAGGCCAGATACTTGACGCCCATGTCTTCCTGCTTGGTAATCTCTACCCCGGCAGTTGCAAAGGTGCTGGTCACATACTCCAGGCCAGCGTTTGTGTTCTCTTCATTTGCATTGAAGATAACGGTGAACTCATAATTTCTCATGGTTCCTCCTTACGGACTAAATGATCCGCCCACAAGAGCGGATAAAGAGGTTCTCTGAACACTACCATACTTTTTGCACCAAGGTCAACAAAACCGATGCAATATCTTACAATGCCGTACATACTTGCAGAGAAAAACCGCCGGAGCGACCGGCGGTTTTCTGCTTTGGTACCAAGCTAAAGATTACCAGAAAAAACTATTTATTCTTATGTCTATTTTTTCTGAGCTTTTTCTTTCTCTTATGAGTAGCAATCTTATGCTTTTTTCTTTTTCTTCCACAAGGCACTGTAGAGCTCCTTACCATCCGAATTTTTTTCAGCATCAACCGAATCAGGGTGGTTTTGTAATTACCGTATCATTATGCGAGTATACATAACCAAGGTCAAGGGGGACGAACATTAAATTTTCAAACACGATTTCCCTCGCAAATTGCACCGATTCGTCTTGCCCTGTTCCCGCTTTCTTCCTACTATAGAGCCAGGGGGAGGTTGTATGAAGGTTCTCATCTTCGGATTGGGGATGCATGGTGGAGGGTATGCTGCTGCGTCCTATTTTCTCGACCATGGCGATGAAGTGAGGATAACCGACCTGAAGGGAGCTTGCGACTTGGGCTCCGAGATGGAGTCGCTCACGCTTCGTGGTGCCTTGTGCATATCGGGAATGCATCGAAGTGAAGATTTCCTATGGGCGGACATCGTTGTCAAGAATCCCGCCATCCCACCCAATCATCCGATGCTCGTCCATGCCAGGATGGTGGTCAATGACTTTGCCTGGCTCTTCTCTTCGCCTTGGTGTGAACAGGTGAAAATCATCGGAATAACCGGAACGAAGGGGAAAACCACCACCAGTGCTGCGGTAGCACACGTATTGACCCACCTCGGCTATGAAGCAATGCAGTGCGGCAATATGGGTATCAGTGCATTTACCGTACTCAGGGAGTGGGAACGACGGCACGAACAAGGGCGGAGGCTTCCGGATTTCCTGGTTGTTGAATTCTCCTCCTGGCAAATCAGGGACTCGGTACAATCCCTGCATGGGCAGCTTCCGATCATGGAGGTGTGCGCACTTACCAATTTTTATCCCGACCACCTCAACTCCTACGAATCCATCGAACAGTACCTCGAGGACAAACTTGAGCTGTTCACCCCAAACATTCACACCGCAGTGGTCCCCGATGTCATGATCAATCGAATCCAGAAGCAGACGAAACTCGACCGCCGGCACATCAGGGGCATCGACCGATCCTGCCCGAAAGAACTGGAACAGCAACCTCACTTGCAAAGCGCCTATGCAATCCTGCTGGCTCTGGGTCTCAAATACAAGAGCATCCTCAAGGCGCTGGAAAGCTTTCAGGGAGTACCTCACCGCATCGAGCAGGTGGGAACACTCGGCTCCATCCTGTTTGTCAATGACAGCGCTGCAACCATACCGGAGGCAGTGCACTTCTCGTATGCGAAATTCCGCTCGATGGCGGTGCACTTGATCTGCGGAGGGACGGACAAGAACCTGAAAGCCGATGCCATGTTGCAAGAGGTGAAACATGCCAGCAGCATTTCCCTTCTGGATGGCAGCTTCACGCAAAACAAGTTGCTGCCCCTGCTGCAGATGCATGGTATCGCCTATATGGGTCCATTCAAGTCCATGGGGGACGCTTTGCAGGCAAGTTTCGATGCCGCCCAAGCAAAACAGCTCGAACTGCCTGATCTGCCTCAGGCAATCCTGTTATCACCGGGATGCGCTTCTTTCGAACTCTTTGCAAATGAGTTCGACCGGGGCAACCAGTTCAAGAATTTGGTTGGGCTCCTTCTTGAGGCTTGATGCGCCGCTTCAGCCGGTATCTGATGTACTCTGACACGGCATAGATTTTCCAAGGAATGAAGGAATAGACATAGTCGGTTGAAGGAGTGCGATAATACGCCTGGCCTCCGAATGAAAGCTTGAACACCTCCAGACCCGCCAAATGGCTTCCCCTTCCCTTGGGACCGGGAATACCGTACAGGTCATAGATTGCACAACCTTTCTCGCAAGCCATCCTGATCGCATAGTCCTGCATCACATGGGCACAGGAGAGAGAGTCGAAGCGCAGGGAAGCACCGTAGAGATAAACAGCCTCGGTTTTGGTAAACAGCACGATGATGCCCCCCACTATCCTGCGTTTTTCTGCAGCAAGCAGGAGTTTGCACTCCACATCCCCGGCTACCTTGCCGTCGAGGGACAAGAGCGCTTTGATATATTTTTCCGAGCGAGGGGAGAACCCGTCACGTTTGGCGGTTTCCAGGTAGATTTCATACCAACGCTTGAACGAAGCACCATCGCCGCCCCAAAGGCCCACCTCAAATACCTGGCCGGCTTTTCGAAGGGCCCGTTTCGCCCTGTCGCGATACCCCTTCGTCACCGCTTGATACCCCCAATGCAGATCAATGCGCACAGTCCCTTCAGGCTGGACGCTTTCTTTGCAGGTTCTGAAGCGGGGACCATTGTAGAGCATGACATTCTGGTCGTTGACTTCATCGAAGGGGAGGTCGTAGCGCAACGCAAAGACAGAGGAGGGAAGCTTCTTACGCAGGGCTTTTGCAAGCTGCTTGAGAAGCTCTCCTGTCTGAGAGGATTGCACTGGGGCAAACGGAATATACGCCAGTTGCCGGAACGGCAGCACCTGCTTGACAAGGACCAGGAGAGAAAACTGCCTCTCTTCGTCCTCAATCTCGAAGGCATAGGGCTTCCAACCGGTCCCATGCTTGACGGCAGCCCAGTAGCTGCTCTGCATCACCGATCCGGTACAAACAAATTTTTTGTAGTCAATTGACCGGACAACCATCGCTTCCACCTTCCCCTTATGAAACAACGGGGGCCCCCACGGCCCCCACACAGTCCATGAAAATCCTTCAGTTCATCAACCTACCGGACCATCCAGATACTGCTTGGAGGTAAGATACACCCCATCCTTACCAACCGGCCTGCCATCGATCTTCACCACTCCCGCCTCGGCAACAATGGGCATGGAGAAGAAATGATCGGCCTTTACATAGGGCAGAGCCTCCTGGGGAGCCTCAAAACCCTCAGGAGTGAGCATGGCGCCCACTTCGAACTGGGGTGCAAACAACACCTCGCAGGTTGTGTGCTCCTCTGCTTTCGGGTCACTGGCAGCAAGCAGCATTCCAAAACTCTTCACTCCCCTGAAATTGGCAGGCTTGAGGTTGCTGACCACCACGATGTGCTGGTCCTGCAGCTGTTCTGCCGTGTAGTAGGGAACGATCGAGCTGACAATGGTCCTGCTCTCCTCTTCCTTCATATCGAGGGTGAGGATATACAACTTATCCCCCTGCGGGTGCTTTTCAACATTGGTAATCTTGGCGACCTTGAGAATGACTCTTTTGGCGAACTGCTCTGCCAGGCTGACCTGGTCTTCTGTATGATCCATTTCCTTCTCCATCTTGGTGGTTTGTTCTTTCAATTTCCGCTCTTCCTGAGAGCCGCTGAATCGATTCCTCAAGCTTTCGATCCTGTCATCCTCCAGTTTGGTGAACAACAATTCCGGTTGATTGAGATGCTCGATCCCTGCTGCAGTTCCCAAGTCGGTCCATCGGGCCTTCCCTGATCCCAAGAAAGCGAGAATGCGACTGCTCGTAGTCGGCATGTACGGCTCGATCATGACTCCCAAATCCCTGATGAGGTACAGCAGCGTCTTGAGCAGGCCCTCGGCCTTGGAGGGATCGCTGCTTCTCAGCTTCCAAGGCTCGCCGTCCTGGAAAGCCTTGTTGCCGATCGAGGAGAGTGCGAGTATCTGACGAAGCCCTTCGCGCTCTTCAGCACGCTCCAAAAGCCCGTCGATTTCCGCTTCCTTGGCCAACACCTGTTCCCAGAGCCCTTGGTCGATGGAAGCAGCGAGCAAGGACGAGGGATCGGGGTAGAAGCGCTGTACGAACGTGAGGGTGCGGTTGACGAGGTTCGAAAGATTGCCGATGAGCTCCCCGTTCACCTTCTCCTGAAAGTCGGCCCAGGTAAAGGTGACATCGCTCTTTTCCGGACGATTGTAAAACATATAGAAGCGCCAGACATCGGCCGGGATGCCGGTGTCCTGCACATCGTTGCCGAATATGCCGATGCCAAGGCTCTTGCTGAACTTTCCACCCTCGTAGTTCAGATATTCGGTGCTGCTCATATGATGGAGCATGGTCCAGTTCTCACCGCTTGCAAGCTGGCAGGAAGGAAAAATCACCGTATGGAAGGGAATATTGTCTTTGCCGATGAACTGAAACAATTCAGTATGTTCGGGATCATGCCACCAGGTTTTCCAATTTTTGGTCGCACTGGCGGTGATGGAGACATAGCCGATCGGAGCATCGAACCAGACATAGAAAACCTTGTCCTCATAGCCGGGTTTGGGAACGGGGATCCCCCACTTCAGGTCGCGGGTGATGCACCGCTCCTTCAGGCCATCGCGAATCCAGGACTTGGTGACCTGGATGGCGTTGTTCGCCCAAAAACCCTCTTTACTCGCCTTCTCCATCCATCCCTCCAAAAGAGGAAGCGCTTTGGGAAGGTCTATGTACAAGTGCTTTGTTTTCTTGGGAACCGGGCGGGTGCCGCACACTCCGCAGCGCGGGTTGATCAACTCGATCGGATCGAGCAGGGTCTGGCAGCTGTCGCACTGGTCTCCCCTCGCCCCATCAGAATGACAGTGGGGGCAGGTTCCTTCAACAAAACGGTCGGCAAGGAAGCGCTGGCAGGAGGGACAATACAGCTGTTCCAGCTCATGCTCGCTGATGTACCCGGCCTCATCCACCTTGGTAAAGATATCCTGGACTATCCGTGTTTGTTCCGGGGTGCTCGTCCTGCCGAAATAATCGAAGCCGATGTTGAACCATGCATAAATATCGCGATGAATTGCATGATACCTGTCGCAAAGTTCCTGAGGGCTCACCCCTTCTTTCAAAGCACGGGTCTCGGTGGCCGTACCATACTCATCAGTACCACAGATATATAAGGTTTCATACCCTTTTGAGCGGCAGAAACGGGCAAATACATCGGCCGAGAGCACTTGGGTCAAGTTGCCCAGATGCGGGATGTTGTTCACATAGGGAAGTGCGCTGGTTACGAGTCTCTTTTTCATAGGGGACATCATAGCCCTCAAAAGCGTTTATTTCAATGGCAAACCGGAGATTGCCGCCAAGATTGCGACCTTGACGATACCAAGCTGTGTGGGTACATTGATAGAGTGCTACGGCACCAACAGGAGTTATTATGGATACCATGCAGCAACCACCGAGGCCTGCGCGAAAAGTGAACAATATCAGCCCGAAACTGGTGATCTGGATTATTGTCGCAATCGTGCTTGTCATGTTGGTTCTCAGCAGTTTCTTTGTCGTCGACCAGACTGAACAGGCGGTTGTGCTTCGCCTCGGCAAGTACAACCGTACCGTAGGTCCCGGCCTTCAGACCAAGATTCCCCTGGGGATCGAAGCCAGCTATAATGTACCTACGCAGGTCGTACAAACCATGACCTTCGGGTATCGGACAAACAGCAATGCCAGCCCGTTCTTCGGCAACACAGACTACACCAATGAGTCGTTGATGCTTACCGGTGATTTGAACATCATTGATGTGCAGTGGATCGTCCAGTACAAGATTGAGGATCCGGTGAAATGGATGTTCAACGTTGAATCGAGGGAGACCACCATTCGTGACATCAGCCAGAGCGTCATGAACAAGCTGGTCGGAGACCTTCCCATCCTGGCGGTCATGACCAGCCAGAGGACACGCATCGAGGTTGAAGCCCAGGACAACATGCAAAAACTCTTCGATGACTTCGGATTGGGAGTTCGGGTCATCACCGTCAAGCTGCAGAACATCGTACCTCCGGTGGGTCAGGTGCAGGATGCCTTTGAGGATGTCAACAAGGCAATCCAGGACATGAACCGCCTGATCAACGAAGGCAAGCAGAACTACAATAAGATTATTCCTTCGGCCCGCGGTGAAGCCAACCAGGTCATCCAGGTGGCGGAAGGCTATGCAAGCGAGCGTGTCAACCAGGCAACCGGTGATGTAGCACGCTTCAACAGCGTTCGGGAAGTGTACGAGCAGAGCAAGAACATCACTCGCACCCGCCTCTATATTGAAGCCATGGAGTCGATCATCAACCCGACCGGCGAAGGTTCGGTAACCTTGGTTGATAAGAACCTGGCCAATTTCCTCCCGATCCAAATGCTTGAAGGAGGTGCAAAATGAAGGCGCGTACCAACAAGAAACTCATCACCACCTTGGTCGTTGCAGTGGTATTTCTCGTAATATTCGTCCTGCTTGGACCTTTCTACATCCTGTATGAAGGCCAGCAGTCGGTTATCACCCGCTTCGGGAAAATCGTCAATCAAGAGCAAGAGTCAGGCCTGAAGTTCAAGATGCCGCTCATCGACAATGTGATCATCTACCCGAAGAAGATCCTCAGCTGGGATGGAGCCGCACAGCGCATCCCCACCAAGGAAAATCAGTTCATCTGGGTCGACACCACAGCCCGTTGGAGAATCTCCGACCCGTCAAAATACTATGAGTCGGTGAACACCATCAATAACGGCTTGGCCAGGCTCAATGACATCCTCGACTCCTCGATCCGTACCATCATCAGTGAGAATTACCTCAACGAGGCAGTGCGAAACACCAACCAGATCAACTCGATGACGGTTGAGGAACAGGTCCAAAGCTTGGATGTGGAGAGCAACGAGGATGCTGAAACGTTGAGAAACCTGACAGTCACCCAGTCGAGGCAGGAGATCATCTCCATCGGTCGTGATGGATTGTCAACGATGATGTTCAATCAGGCCAAGCCGTTCACCGATGGCTTCGGCATTGAGCTGATCGACATCGTAGTCCGCCAGATCCGCTACAGCGACGACCTGACCGAGAGCGTATACCAGAGGATGATCAAGGAACGAAACCAGATCGCCGAGGCATACCGCTCCTACGGACGCGGCCAGCTCGCCCAGTGGCAGGGCAAGACCGAGAGTGAACAGCGCCAGATTCTCTCCGCCGCCTATGCGACCAGTGAGAAAATCAAGGGTGTCGCCGATGCGCGTGCAGCACAGATTTATGCCAAGGCCTATGAAGCCGATCCTGAGTTCTTCGAGCTGTGGAGAACCTTGGAGTCCTATCGAAAGACCATTCCCGCACTCAACAAGATCCTGAGTACCGATATGCAGTATTTCGATATCCTCTATGGGAAAGAATCTCTGTAAACCCTAGTTTTCGCAGTATTTGGAGGAAGGGAGAATACCCCTTCCTCTTTTTATTCCCGCCTGCTACACTCTCGATCATGAGTAAGCAAGCGTGCATCATCTTCGACTTTGATGGAACCCTCTACCCAATCGCCCCCTACGACAGCGAACAGCGCCTGATTCGTAAGGTTGCAGATGCGAAAGGTACACTCTTCCGGCAGAGGGCGAAGCGCCTTATCGCCCAGGACCAGGCAGGCAAGCTCATCGATGATGCTTTCCACACGCGGTATGCGCATCTGGTACGAACGGCAACACCTTCGATGATCGATGAGGTCGCCCGCGACATTTCCTTGTTTCTCAGTGAAGAGGACAGCAAGGCTCTCGCTGCTCTCAGTTGCAGGGCAGACCTTGCCATATTGACCTGCGGGACGGAGAACCTCGTAGAGTCCTTTTTGCAGCACATCGGCCTTCGTGAGCACTTTTTCCTTATTCGAGGCAAACGCTTGGTCTGGGATGAACCGGGAAGGAACCATATGGTTGTAGATATCGATTCGCCCCAGGCAAAGGCTGAAGCCTTGGAGCTCCTGAGGTCTCAGTACCGGACAATCGTGGCTGTAGGGGACGGACCCACCGATATGCCCATGCTGCATGCATCGGATTTGCCCCTGATCATCGATTGGAACCGGAACAAACGGGAATACCCCTTCGAAACCTACGGCAGCATTCCTGACATCTGCATGCGCATTCTAGCCTACCTCGAGAGTGCTTGATCGGCCAGGTTGACGGCAAGCCGATAGGCATGGCGCAACCCAAAGAGGGCGAGTACGAACAATATTGCCGCAAAACACATCATCGGAAGACCCAACAGGACCGGAAGGATCAAAAATCCCGCCGCCACCACCTCCAAGACAAAGGAGAGGCCCAGCCCGATCAAGCCGTTGGCGTTGCTCTTCATAGCCTGCTGCGCCAAGGTCCAATCGAGCTTTGGATTATGGTAATCGATGCAAAGATGCAGGGTGGCGGACAGAAGCATCAGGCAGACCGAGAGCGGTGCCATCCATGCAAGGTGAACCAGGCTCAGCTTGAAAAACAGCAGGGACAGGCTCAGGTATATCAAATTTGGAATACCCACGAGGCAGAGGTGAAAGAGAAGCTTTGCCTGCACGTATACACCCGCAGGCACAGGATAAAGTCGGTCAAAAACGAACATCCGGCCCTGTCTGGAGACGCTTGTAGAGCTGAGCATTCCAAGATTGGCCACCAACAGCATGATTAAAAACACCAGCTGCTCAAAAAAGGGAAGAGCTGTCAGGACTTCGGCCATCACAGCCATCTCATCCATCACCCCGGTCAGCATATAGACGAGTATCAGGATGACAGGGATGAATAGTTCTCCCACGAGTTCAAAAAGAAAACTGGAATTCGACCTGATGACCACCAGTTCCCGCTTGAACAAGGCGGCCATCCGGCTGTTCGCCTTGAATGCAACCTCTTTTCGCCTGCGCAAGCGCGTACTTTGGTTGCTTAACAGTCTCGAGAGATTTGCCTGATAGGTGCGTACAACCACCAAGCCGGTCACCAGCAATATGACGCTGTTGAGGGCGGCCACCAACACTACCGAAGAGCCTGAGAAAAGCTGTGCCGCCTGCAAGCCGAACAGCGGCAATTGCTTCTGCAAGGTTTTCAGAAGCGGAGCCAAGATGACCAGCATGGACTCGTATTGGAAGTCAAGCAGAGAGTCCTGGCCGAGATTCCGGGTAAAAGCGACGCTGAGGCCCACGATGAAGAGGACCATCAAGACCATGGGGGCCGTCTCTTGAAGAAATCGGAATCGTCTGCCTTTGCTTGCACCGATGAGTACCAGGGCCAAGAGAACCGAGCAGCAGAGAGGAAGCATCGGGCCAAGCAGCAGATAGTACAGAGAAGCAAGTACGTAGGAGAGGGAGATTCCCTGGATGAATGCGCCCACCACCAGTGCAGGAAGGGTTAAGAACCAGTAGAGCGGTGCATAGTGCAGGTAGAGGAGAATCAAGCGGCTTATTGAAGTAGAGGCATCCCCCACCTTCAAGGTTCGCACTAGAAGGAGGTCTTTGGCGGTATAGAGAAAATCCTGGATGGAAGGGAAGCTGAACAGCAGCAAGACTACGAAGGATAAGACGGATGCGACGAACAGGCCCAACAGCGGTTCTTCGACCAATATGCCCAGTGTTTGGTAGCTGTAATAGTTCAGGCCGAGGAGCAACGAGAAGTAGAGGAACATGATTATGAGCATCAAGGCTATCAAGACGGTGAGCAGGGGGGACCTGCCGCCCTTTCTTTTGAAGCTCAACCGCTCGAGTGCGCTGGAGATGGGCTTGTTTCCAAGCCAATATGCTTGCACCAGCAAGCGTACGGTTTTCCAGTTCATGAGGGTGTTCCTTCCTCGGTCAGCTCCAAGAAGAGTTTCTCCAGGTTCTCCGTCCCCTCCCCCTTTTTTGCCTGCAGCTGCTCGAAGCTCCCGCTGTAGAGCAGCCTGCCCTCCTTGATGATTCCCAGCGTATCGCAAAGTTGCTGGGCAACCTCCAATACATGAGTGGAAAAAAACACGGTATTGCCGGCCTTTGCATACTCCTTGAGCAACTGCTTGAGAATGAATGAGGCTTTTGGGTCGAGGCCTACCATCGGCTCATCCAGGATAAGAAGCTTGGGAGAAGGAAGCAAGGCGGCGATGACTGATAGCTTTTGCTTCATGCCGTGTGAATACGTGGAAATCTGATCGGAAAGCACATCGGAGAGCAGCAGTGTCTTTGCCAGCTCATTGATGCGCATTTTTCGTTCATTCCGATCAATCTCATAGATGTCTGCTATGAACGCAAGATGTTCCAAGGCCGTCATCCGCTCATAGAAGACCGGCTCGTCGGGAACATAACCGATATCCTGCTTGTATTCGAGGGCATCGCTGCTGCTGTTTTTCCCGTCAAAGAGAATCGTCCCCTGGTCGGGTTTCAAAAGTCCGACCAACATTTTGATCGTAGTGCTTTTCCCTGCCCCATTCGGACCGAGGAAACCGAAAATCTGTCCGCTTTCTATGCAAAGCGAGAGATTGTCCACTGCATTCTTCTTCTGATTTCCATAGCGTTTATAGAGGTTCTTGCATTCCAACATACGTGCAGTATAGAAGGGAACCGTACATTTGACAAGTTCTATTTCGATATTTTTCGAATTAGTTTTTATGAATATTCATTCATCATAATTCGCAGAATTTTTGATTTTTTCTGCATATTCTTAGGTTCTATAGAATATTTATACAAAAACCTCTTGTCATTCTTGGTACTCTTTACTACACTGCATCCAGATTGAACGTACCGAGCAGGGAGAAATAGCATGAACAAGGAAAAAATCATTCTTGCGTACAGCGGAGGACTCGATACCTCCGTAATCCTCAAGTGGCTGGCCAACAAGGGTTTCGATGTCATCGCCTATGTTGCGAACGTCGGACAGAACGAGGATTTTGCCGCCATCGAGAAAAAGGCATTGGCCACCGGTGCCTCCAAAGTCTATGTTGAGGACCTGCGCAAGGCCTTGGTGACCGATTACATATTTCCTGCCTTGAAGGCAAATACCATCTATGAAGGCACCTACATGCTGGGAACCTCGCTGGCTAGGCCGATCATCGCCAAGCGCCAGATCGAGATCGCCCGCAAGGAAGGTACGGTGTATGTGGCCCACGGGGCAACAGGAAAGGGAAACGACCAGGTTCGTTTTGAGTTCGGCTACTACATGCACATGCCTGAAGTGAAGATAATCAGCCCGTGGAAGGATCCCGAATGGCTTGCCCAGTTCGAGGGAAGAAGCGATATGATCGCCTATGCCCAAAAATACGGCATTCCCATCAAGGCATCCACCAAAAAGCCGTACAGCGAGGATGAGAACCTGATCCACATCAGCCATGAGGCAGGTATTTTGGAAGATCCCTCAAAGCGGTGCGAAGAGGATGTATTCAGCCTGACACTCAGCCCCCAACAAGCCGCCGACAAGGAAACCCTGCTGAAAATCGAATTCAAGAACGGCATTCCCATCTCTGTATCCAATGAAGATGACAACACTGTTGTTACCGATCCGCTTCAGATGATTCTGTACCTGAACAAGCTCGGCCACGACAATGCCATCGGTCGGGTGGATATGGTGGAGAACCGCTATATCGGCATCAAGAGCCGCGGCGTGTACGAGACACCGGGCTGTGAAATCCTCTGGAAGGCACACCACAACCTGGAGGGCATCACCATGGACAAGGAAGTGATGCACCTTCGTGACTCGCTGATCCCCAAGTATGCCCAGCTTATTTACAACGGGTATTGGGGGGCCCCTGAGTTTGAGATGCTCACTGCCGCCTTCGAGCAGAGCCAGAAGAACGTCACCGGAACCAGCAAGGTTGCCCTCTACAAGGGCAATGTCATGTTCGCCGGGGTCTCGAGCCCTGTCTCCCTCTACAATGAGGCGCTCGGCTCCATGGACAAGGCAGGTGGGTACCAACCGGTGGATTGCAAGGGATTCATCAACATCAACGCCATCAGGCTTATGGCAAGCGCCAAGCGGGATGCACAATAAGCAGCGCACCGCCTCCGATTGAGGCGGTTTTTCCTACACCGGCTGAATGTTTGCGTGCTACCATACGATGGCAAGGAGCAGTCATGGACGACCGAAAATACTTGCTCCAAGCAGTTGAGAAAGCACGCCAGACGATGCATCAAAACCTTGGGGGGCCCTTTGGAGCCGTGTTGGTGGATCATCTGGGCGAAGTATTTATTGCCTCCAACACGGTTTTGGGCAGCAACGATCCTACGGCCCATGCCGAGGTGAATGTGATCAGGCAGGCCTGCAGGAAAAAAGGAACTCACGACCTGAGCGGGTGCATACTCTACACCACTTGTTATCCCTGCCCCATGTGCCTGTCAGCCTGCATGTGGGCGAACATCAAGGAAGTGTACTACGGATGCTCCCCGCAGGACGCCCAAGCGATTGGATTCCGTGATGATTTCATCTATCGGTACATCAATGAAGGATGCAGCGATGCTTCGGTTCTAGAGCTGCATCCAAGCAATCGGGACGCGTGTCTTCCCCTTTTCGAGGAGTATGCCGCCATGGGCAAAGAAATCTATTGACCCAGAGGCTGAGCCCTACTGCAGTTCCTGATAGTGTTCGATGCCCAAAGCCAGGATTTCATGGATGTGTTCATCGTTCAGCCGGTACAAGACATTGCGCCCGTCTTTGCGGAACCGCACCAAACGGCACGCCCTCAGCAGCTTCAACTGCTGACTGATGGTGCTTTGTTGCATCCCGAGTTCCTCGCTGATGGCATTCACTCCCTTCTCACCCTGTTCGAGGAGGAAGAGGATTTTCAGACGCGTGGGATCGCCGAAGACTTTGAAGAAATCGGCGATGTCTACAATTTCCTCTTCCAAGGGGAGAACCATCTCATTTGATTGACTGTCTGTGGTATGCATGCACCCAGTATAGAGTGTGCAGGCAGAAATGAAAAGCAAAGGTTTTATTGCCGCTGTATTTTCAAAACCGGGAATATACGATACATTTTTGACACATCGTCCGTGCCCGCAAGCCGAAATATCTCACTGTTTTTCGAACGTATATGCAACAGACCCCCTTAAGGAGGCAGGTATATGGATATTCAGAAAGAAGCTGCCAAGCTTGTACTTGGCGACAAGGAAGTGGACCTCACCGTCATCACGGACAATATGGGAGGGAAATCGATTGACATCACCTCCCTGCGCAAGCAGACAGGGTTCATAACCTATGACCCCGGTTTTGTGAACACCGGTTCATGCATGAGCTCCATCTGCTTTGTGGATGGGGAACAGGGCATCCTCCGCTATCGCGGCTACGATATCGAGGACCTGGTGGAACATTGCGATTTCGTCGAGGTTGCACACCTGCTCATCAAAGGCGAGCTTCCCACCCTCGCCCAACGGCATACCTATGCAGAAATGCTCAATCGCCACTCGCTGTTGCATGTGGACATGCGGAACTTCTTCCGGGATTATCCACAGGAAGCACATCCCATGTCGATTCTCTCGGCCATGGTCGCTTCCCTTTCGGCTTTCTATCCTGAATTGGAAGATGCCGATCCTGAAGAAAACGTCGACCTTACCGTAAGCCGGCTGCTCTCAAAAATGAGAACAATCGCAGCCTTCAGCTATCGTCAGATGAACGGTCTCGACTTCGTCGACCCTTCCTACAAGTTTTCCTATTGTGAAAACTTCCTGAACATGATGTTCAACACTTCTGTCAATGCCTATGTCCCCGATCCTTTGCATGTACGGGCTCTGAACATCCTCTTGATCCTCCATGCAGACCACGAACAGAACTGTTCCACCAGTGCAGTAAGGCTTGTGGCCAGCAGCGAAGCGAACCTCTATGCTTCGGTTGCAGCCGGCTGTTGCGCCTTGTGGGGCAGCAAGCACGGAGGAGCAAACCAGGCCGTCATGCAGATGCTTAACCAGATTTACACCGAGGGGCTGAGCATTGAAAAAGTTTTGGAAATGGCCAAGAGCAAGGACACGACATTTTTGCTCTACGGATTCGGACATCGGGTTTACAAGACCTACGATCCGCGTGCAAAGATTGCCAAGAACCTGTGCCAGCAGTTGCTCGGAACCGGCGATCAGTCCGACCCGTTGCTGCAGATAGCCATGGAGCTTGAGCAGGCGGCATTGAAGGACCCGTATTTCATCGAACGCAATCTTTATCCCAATGTCGACTTCTATACCGGCATCATATTCCACGCCATGGGAATTCCAGAATCGATGTTCACCGTACTGTTCGCCATGGGAAGGCTTCCGGGCTGGATCGCCCACTGGCTTGAATGGAGACATGATCCGTATCAGAAGATCGGCCGGCCCAGACAAGTCTACTCAGGCCCGCATGTGCGCAAGGTGGTGCCGCTTGAGGACCGATAAGGCCTTGATTTTCGATTTCAATGGTACGTTGTTCTGGGACTCCGAGTATCATCGACAAGCCTGGAACAACGTCTCAATGCTGTATCGGAAAAAGCCGTTGTCCCTTGGGGAAAGCCACCACCTCAACGGCCGAACCAATGCCGAGACCATCACGTATTTATTGGGGTATCTGCCCGACCCGGCGGAATTGGAAAGGCTGAGTGAAGAGAAAGAGTTGTTGTACCAACAGATTTGCATGGACAATCAGCCGCTTCAGCTTGCTCCGGGCTTTCTTGACCTCGCATCTAGAGCCAAGGAACTTGCTGTTCCCATGGCCATCGCCACCAGTGCAGGCAGGTCAAACATAGAACGCTACAAGCGTTGGTTCGACCTGTGCGCGCTTATCGACGAGTCCTTGATCATCTACGACAACAAAGTGCGCAAAGGGAAACCCGAACCGGATATCTATCTCGATGCTTGTAGGGCCTTGGGCATTGAACCTGCCTTGTGCACCGTATTCGAGGACACAAAAGCCGGCATTCTTTCAGCCAGGAGAGCTGGCATCGGGAGCATCTGGGCGGTGGCAAGCCCAGGCAGCGACCGGGAAACGATACAGGCCATGGAGGGTGTCCATGGCCTGCTTGAAGACTTCTCTTGCTATCCCCTACAGTAAGGCAACCAGTTTTCGGCCGAAAGCCTGCGTCCCCAGAAGGATGGAGTTTCGCCCTTCCTTGATCATCGCCTGATAAAAATCCGAGGTGACGCTGCCCTCCTCGATTGCCTTGCCTACCGCACTGCGGATCATGGCAGCGGCTTCATCCCATCCCAGATACTGCAACATCATCACCGCCGACAAAACCAGGGAAAGCGGATTCACCAGGTCCTTGCCTGCGATATCGGGAGCCGTCCCGTGGGTGGCTTCAAATAATGCATACCCACTCTGGTAATTGATGTTCGCTCCCGGGGCGATTCCGATGCCCCCGACTTCGGCTGCCAAGGCATCGGAGACGTAATCGCCGTTGAGATTCAGCGTTGCAATCACGTCGTATGCCTCAGGCTTGAGTAAAATGTTCTGCAGGAAGGCATCGCAGATGCAATCCTGGATATACAGGGGCTCACCATCCTTGCGAGGGATGAAAACACGCTTTTTCTCATCCACCAGAGCCCCGAACTCCCGCTTGGCAAGCTCATAGCCCCAAGCATTGAAGCCGCCTTCGGTGAACTTCATGATGTTGCCCTTGTGCACCAAGGTTACACTGCGTCGATTGTGCTCCAAAGCATAGGTTATGGCGGCCCTGATCAAACGTTCACTGCCCTCGCGGCTCACCGGTTTAATACCCAAGGCGCTGCTTTGGGGAAAGCGAATCTTCTTCACTCCCATTTCGGTGGAGAGGAAATCCAAGACTTTTTTGACATCACTGCTTTCGGCCTCCCACTCGATGCCCGCATAGATGTCCTCGGTATTCTCCCGAAACACCACCATGTCGACGTTCTCAGGATGTTTTACGGGTGAGGGGACACCGGGAAAATACTCCACAGGCCTGAGGCAGACATAGAGGTCCAGGCTCTGGCGCAGAGTCACATTCAACGACCTGACGCCCTTGCCGACGGGGGTGGTAAGCGGTCCCTTGATGGCAACCTTATAGGTGTTTACTGCTTCCAAGGTCTCATCAGGTAGGTAGGTTCCCACCCGATCCTTGGCTTTCTGGCCGGCCAACACCTCAAGAAAGTGTATCGTCCGCCTGCCTTGGTAGGCCTTCTGCACCGCATGGGCGACTACATCTTTCATGACAGCGGTAATCTCAGGCCCCACGCCATCCCCTTCGATATAAGGGATGGTGACTTGATCGGGAACTAGAAGCATGCCGTTCTCAATGCTGATCGCTTCCTTCATCAGTTTCTCTCCTTGAGGATGTTCAACAAGCCGCCGCTGATGAGCATGCTGCGCTGTTCGTCGGTGATATCGCAGCAAAGAACGATTTCAGTGCTCTTGGTCTTGTTCTTGAGCACCACTTCGCTTCCTTTGATCTGCTCCTTCACATCCTCCAACAACAGTTCATCGTTTGCGTCGAACTTTGCATAATCATCCTCGTTCACGAAGGTCAGCGGGATGATGCCGAAATTGCAGAGGTTGTTCTGGTGGATGCGCTCGATGGAGACGGCGATGACTGCCTTGACTCCCAGGTACATGGGACAGATTGCTGCATGCTCGCGGCTTGAGCCCTGTCCGTAGGAGGCGCCGGCTACAATGAAGTTGTCTTTGCCTCGATCCTGATTCTCGGTGCATCGCTGGCTGAAATGCTCGTCGATCGGCTCAAAGACGTACTTGGAATACACGGGAATATTCGAACGATACTTCAGGCGGCTTCCAGCAGGCATGATGTGGTCGGTAGTAATCTTGTCTCCCACCTTGATGGTGACATACCCCTCCAAATTATCCTTGAGAGCGGTATTTTTAGGGGGGTCTCCAATATTGGGACCTCGGAAGATCTCAATATTCGAACCATCCTCGGGAGGAAACACGAACATCGAGTCATCAATTAAAAACTGTGTCGGATGCACAATTTCAGGGTATTGTATTCCATGCTCGGAAAGCGGGTCGGTAAAGACGCCGGTGATGGCCGCCAAGGCCGCCGTTTCCGGACTGACCAGGTAGACCTGACCGCTTTTTGTCCCGCTTCGGCCTTCAAAATTCCGGTTGCTCGTCCTCAGGCTCACCCCATCTGTTCCCGGACTCTGGTGGTTTCCGATGCAAAAACCACAGGCGCTTTCTAGGATGCGTGCACCGCTTTGGATGAACTTGGAAAGGGAGCCGTCCTTGCTGAGCATCAAGAAGACCTCGCGGCTTCCCGGTGCAATGCCAAGGCTCACATGCTCGGCGACGGTATGTCCGTCCAGGATGTCGGCAACCTTCTTCATATCTGCATAGCTGGAGTTGGTGCAGGACCCGATGAGCACCTGCTCCACCCGCTTGCCTGCAAGCTTCGATACTTTTTCAATATTCCCTGGTGAGTGCGGACAGGCCATTTTCGGTTCGAGCGTTGACAGGTCGATCTCAAAAATCCCGTCATAGACGGCATCATCATCAGCTGACAATGCAACCCAATCCTGCTCCCTGCCCTGGGCCTTGAGGAAGATGCGGGTCTTCTCATCGGATGGGAAAATGCTGGTGGTGACACCGCACTCTGCACCCATATTGCAGATGGTGGAACGCTCGGGAACCTCGAGGGTGGCGACCCCGTCGCCGGTATACTCAAAAATGCAATTCACATTGCCTTTCACCCCATAGCGCTCAAGAACGGTAAGGATTACATCCTTTGCAGCAACCCAGGGGCGCAGCTTGCCGGTGAGCCTGATTTCGATGACCTTCGGGCTGATGAGATGGAAAGCCCCTCCTGCCATGGCAACTGCAACATCGAGCCCTCCGGCACCTATGGCGATCATGCCGATGCCGCCTCCGGTTGGAGTATGGCTGTCGCTTCCGAGCAGGGTCTTTCCTGGCTTTCCAAATCGTTCCAAGTGCACTTGATGGCAGATGCCGTTGCCCGGCCGGGAGAAAATGACTCCCTTTGCGGCAGCAACGGTCTGCAGATAGCGATGATCGTCTGCATTTTCAAAGCCGACTTGGATGGTGTTGTGGTCGACATAGCTCACTGCCAGCTCATTCTGCACCCGGCTCAGTCCCATTGCTTCGAATTGGAGATAGGCCATGGTCCCTGTAGCATCCTGGGTCAGTGTTTGATCGATAAGGATGCCGATTGGTTTGCCCGCCTCAAGCGTTCCTTCCTTCAGGTGTGAAAACAGAATCTTTTCCGTCAGCGTCTTGCCCATACCCAACTCCTTGTTCAGATGATACGGCTATTGTATACGAATCAGCGGGTCTGTGTAAAACCTATCGCTTCCTTCGCTGCCACACTGCTGCAACCGCCATCTCGATGCCTACCAGCACCAAAGCTGCCAGGGCAACGATGAAGAGCAGCCGGGAAAAAGAGAGTTTCTCATAGATATACCCTCCCCCGACAGCTCCCAGGATGGTGCCGATGGTCAAGAGCACTTCATGGATGATCATCCGCTGGGAGCGGTTGATGCTGCCGCTCGCCCCATGGAACATGCTCTGGTCGTAGGCGAAGGCAAAGAGAAAGCCGAAGACCAAAAAGAAAAAGGCATAGGGAAGCGGCTTGGTGAAACCGGTTGCCAGGAGGCAGGATACTGCAAAGAGAATCTGGACCAGAAAAATGTAGCGTTTCTTGAAGTGCCAGAACTCTAGCCTGCCAAGAGCTAGAAAGGAGAGACAGGTTGCCACACCGCGGATGAGCAGCAGCAATCCTGTCTCACTTTCACTGATCTTCAGCACATCCTGGGCATAGAGGGGGAAAATGGTGAGGATGATGCTCATGCCGCTGTACAGGGCTATGATGCCGGTCCAGGCATAGAACCTCAGCGGAGTGCTCTGGTCGACCTTCTCGTTGACCTTGTTGTCCAGATGCTCGCTCTGTACGGCACGAATACCGGGAACCAGTGCACTGCTGATGAAAATGAGGAGAAAAACTACAGCGAAAAGCACCAGCGATACATAGAACGGCATGGTGGTGGACAGCTCCACCAACAGACCTGCTATGTAGGAACTTACTCCAACCCCGAACGACCAGGAGAAATTAAAGGCATTCGCCACCCGGTTCAGGCTTGCTCCCTCCTTTCCCCGGGAAAACCAGCCTTCGATCTGCGGCCACAAGAGGCTCATGAAGCCTCCATAAAGTGCAAGGGCGAGATAGGCTACCGGCAACGATTTTGTAGTGGCAAACAACAAGACTGCAACAGCCATCCCTGCAAGAGAAAGCTGGACCAGATGGCGCGGTCGGAAGTGGATGGTATAGGGGGCAAGGAGGATGCAGAAGATCAGATAGGTGGCGGGACTGATGGAAGCAGCCAGCCCGATACCGTCGGCACCGAGGGAAAACACCTGTCTGAGGTGGTACACGAGGGCGAGGTTGACCATGGCAATGGTCAGCTGTGCAAGGAAGGATGCGATGTTCAGGACCCAGAATTGGATCGTGTCTGTTTTTTGCGGGGAAAAATACATGCTTGGCTCCAGATGGTGATGAGTGCACTGTATAGCGAACAGTGATTCTTGCGCAAGCAGGGAAAAAAGGCTACTGTAGGGTATGAACAACGACTTGTTTGGCAATGCCCCCTTTCTTTCGGCAGCCCTTTCATTCATTCTTGCGCAACTGCTCAAGCCGTTTATCAATGCCTTCTTTGAGCGTCGGTTCACCTGGCATTTGCTTGTCAGCACCGGCGGTATGCCCTCCAGCCATACTGCAGGAGTGATTGCATTGGTGACCAGCATCGCCTTCACCCAAGGAGTAGGCACTGTATACTTCGCCATAGCAGCGACGTTTGCTGCGGTTGTCATCCACGATGCAATGGGTATCAGGCGGGCTGCAGGCAAGCAGGCGGAGGTCATCAATGAATGGAGCCGAATCCTTTCCGACATCCATCGGGAGGGCCAGTTCACCCCTGAGAACTTGAAGACCATGCTGGGGCACTCGTTCAGCCAGGTGCTTGGAGGAACCTTCCTCGGCCTGATCGTGGGTCTTTTGGTAACAAACTCCATAACCGGCCTCTAGTCCATTTACTGCATAGATATTCACCTTTGCTTGACTTTCATTGCATATGTATGCATGATGCCTTGTATACGTGCGAAAGTAAGGAGTCAACTATGAAAAAAACGATACTCATCATGCTCATCCTGGTCCTCTCTGCAACAATGGTGTTTGCACAAGGGAAAAAAGAAGAAAAAAGCGGATATGTGTTTGCATCCGATGCCACATGGCCTCCCCTCGAATTTGTTGAGAACGGACAGCTTACCGGTTTTGAAGTGGAATTGATGCCGCTCATCGGCGAGAAGGTCGGCGTTGCGATGACGGTGAAAAACATCCCGTGGGACACCATCTTCGCAGGTCTTGCCAATGGTGCATACGACGGTGTTGCCAGCGGAGTGACCGTGACCGAGGAACGCAAGGCCACCATGGATTTCTCCACCCCGATTCTTACTGCAGGCCAGGTAGTCATCATCCGCAGCGCCGACAGCAGCAAGGTCAAGGGGATCGACGACCTCGGCGGCAAGAAAATCGGGGTACAGATCGGTACCACCGGTGACTTCGCCCTGGAGAGCTATCCTGTACAGCGAAAGGCCTACGACGACATCGGACTTGCCATCGAGGACCTCCTCAACGGCAACGTGGATGCGGCGGTGTGCGATTCCTTGATCGCCAGTGACTTCGTGCTTGCAAACGAGAACTATAAGAATCGCCTGGTGGTTGCCGGTGCTCCCTTCACTGAAGAGGATATCGCCATTGCCGTGCAGAAGGGCAACAAGACATTGCTTGATTTGATCAACAAGGGGCTTGAGCTTGCAAAGGCTGACGGCAGCTTCGATGCATTGAAGAAGAAGTGGAATTTGCTGTAAGCAAACTTTACGTCCACTGGGGGGGGCTTCGGCTCCCCTTTTTTTCTGCATATAGTTCCATTGGGCATGAAAGATTCTTCAAATAATTCACTTTTTATGTATATTTATTCTTTTATAATTGACAATCAATGTATAAGTATTCATTATACGCATATCCATACAGAAGGAGATATAGTATGAAA
>JAAZAT010000007.1 GCA_012514185.1 Spirochaetales bacterium
AGCAAGATTTCCATCATTCCCCGTGGAATGGGAGCCCTTGGCTATACCTTGCAGTACCCCACCGAAGACCGGTTCCTGCTCAGTCAGAGCGAGCTCTTGGGGAACATCGACACCCTGCTTGGCGGTCGTGCCGCCGAGGAAGTCATTTTCCAGGAGATTTCCACCGGAGCGGGAAATGATATTTCCAGAGCCAGCGACCTGGTTCGTCGCATGATTACCGAATTCGGTATGAGTGAACGATACCGGAACATCACCCTTCCTACGACCCAGAGCGGAATCGCCGGAATCAGTGGTGCACGCGAGTACTCGGAGAAGGCCCAGGAGTACATCGACTCTGAGACGGCGCGCATTGTCAATGAACGGTATCAGATAGTCAAGACAAACCTTGAGAAGAACCGCAAGGCTCTCGAGGTAGTCACTGCAAGATTGCTGGAGAATGAAGTAATTAATGGAACAGAGTTCCAAGCTCTTGCAAAAAGTGAGGTCATTGTCTAATCTGCTTTCGTATGATTAAGAAAAAGATTGAAGATAGAGACTTACAGGAACACCTGGCCGCCCTAAGCGATGATGGGCGCGAGGTGTTTCTTTTGCATAACGACCAAATACGCGTTACTGCAATAGCGGCAACCAAGCTCATAAACCAAATGCGGGCCAACCATGATTTGGGCTTGCTGGAAACCTACGTGCTGGGTCAGGCCTACCTTGCCGGTGCTCTGCTCAGCGCCACGGTAAAAGGAAATGACCGCATCCAGCTGAATATTGAGTGTGGAGGCCCCATCGGAGGGGTGTTCGTAGAGTCGTGGGCTGTGGGTGCTGTGCGTGGATACCTCAAGCATAATCCCATCCCGCTGAAGGAGAGCCTGAAAAGTCTCGATCTGAACGAGCTGTATGGACCGGGCTTCCTTTCCATTTCCAAAATCCTGGAAGGACGCAAGACTCCGTTCACCGGCCAAACCATGATGGCCTACGGCGACCTGGCCAAAGACCTGGCCCTTCACTACCAGCAGTCGGAACAAACACCCACGATGTTCGTTCTCTCCCTGCATTTCGACAAGCAAGGGCAAGTTACCGGCAGCGGGGCTCTCTTTTTGCAGGTAATGCCTGGATGCAACGAAGGCGTATTGGCTGAACTGGATGAACTTTCCAGCAAATTGCCCTCGATCGGGACGTGGCTCGCAGAGGGAAAAACCATCCGGTCCTATGTAGAAGAGCAGTTCCAAGCCTATCAGGTTCGCCATTTGGCAAGCCAGTTCATTGCGTTCTCCTGCCCTTGTTCCCGAGAACAGTACACCCGGTACCTGCAGCAATTGAGCAAGGAGGAACGGAAGGACATTCTTGCGAACGGTCCCTTCCCCTTGGAGGTGGTTTGCGTGAATTGCAACACCCACTACCACTATGAACGTTTCGAGTTGGAACACCTGCTCTCTGAAGCAGGAGGAGTTACCGAATGATTTTTTTCGCCACATCAGCCCTTTACATGAACGACATCATCGAGGAAGAGGCAAGAGCAGCAGGGGCTACCGATATCAGGACGATCAGCGGAGGGGTTGAATTCTCAGCCGACCTTGCTGCGGCCTACCGATTCTGTCTTTGGTCGCGTACGGCAACCAGGGTACTGCTCGGCTTGTTCGAGGATGAAGACATCCTCGATGCGGACGAACTGTATGAAGCGTCAGCCCAGATTCCCTGGGAGGACTGGGTTAATCCAAACATCACCTTCTCGGTCACCGAGACAGTGAAGAACTGTCCGTACATGAAGAACTCCCACTTTGCCGCGATCCGTCTCAAGGATGCCATCGTCGACCGCATCCGCTCGAAATTCGACGGTGAAAGGCCCTTGGTGGATACGGAGAACAGCGATGTGGTCTTCCATCTGCATATCGACGGTGATAAAGTTGCCTGGTATGTGGATTTTTCCGGCCGCGGTCTTCACCGACGGGGGTATCGGGTCGCCCAAACCGATGCGGTGCTCAGCGAGTACCTCACGTGCTCGGTCATCTATCGCAGTGAATGGCGGAAGACCTTGGAGAAAGGCGAAGGCGTACCAATGCTGCTCGATCCCTTCTGCGGCTCGGGAACCATTGCCATTGAAGCCGCCCTCTGGGCTGCAGACAGGGCGCCCGGCCTGGTAAGCGCCCGGCGGTTCAACTTCTTCAACCTGCCCATCCACGACCCCGATGTCTATGAAGAGGTGGTCGATGAAGCGATGGAACGAGCGGAAAAAGCAAACGGGCGCACCATCGAAATCCACGCATGGGACAATGACCCCAAGGCGGTGGCGATCAGCAAGAAACATGCCGAGCTCGCCCAGGTCGACCACTTGATCAAGTTTCAGGTCAAGGACTTCCGCACCATAACCGAAGCAGACGTTCCAGCGGGTGTGGGATACATCATCACCGATCCTCCCTACGGGCTGAGGATGGAGAGCGACACCAATTTGGAGATCCTGTATCGTCAGATGGGCAAACAGATCAGCACGCTGTTCGGCGGCTGGAATGTTGCCATTCTTTGTGGTCAGCAGGAGCTTCTCAGTCATGTCGACATGAAACCCGATCGAACCAATACCGTCAACAACGGCGGTGTCACATGCCAAATTGCCCATTACTATGTATTCACTGCCGAAGAGCGTCAACAGATGATCGAGCGGGCAATCGAACGCAAGAAGGAACGGCTGGCACAGCCGCTCAGCGATGGAGCGCAGATGGCATACAACCGCTTGGTGAAGAACCTGGCATACATCAAGCCGATCATGCAAGAGCAGGGCGTAAGTTGTTATCGCATCTACGATGCCGATATGCCCGAGTACAGTGCCGCCATCGACCTGTATGAGGATCGATACATTAGCCTGCAGGAGTACGCCCCGCCGGAGACGATCGATCCCGAGGACGCCCTCAGGCGTCTTGGGGAACTTATCGATGCAACCGAGCGGGCAACCGGCATCGACCGCGAAAAAATCTATGTGAGGCAGCGAACCCAGCAGAAGGGAGAGAAGCAGTACGAAAAGATGGCCAGCACCGACAAGTTCTACATCATCAATGAGAACGGGGTGAAATATCTGGTCAACTTCACCGACTATCTCGATACAGGAATCTTCCTCGACCACCGGCCCATCCGCAAGCAGATTGCCGAAATGGCTGAAGGCAAGCGATTCCTCAACCTCTTCTGTTACACCGGTACGGCAACCGTCCAAGCGGCAAAGGGAGGGGCTTTGAGCACCGTCAGTGTCGATGCATCAGCAACCTACCTGGATTGGGCGGTGAAAAACATGCAGCTCAACGGATATACCGAGATGAACCACTTTTTCTACCGCAGTGACTGCATTGAGTTCCTCTTCGATACGTATGACCGCTATGATTTGATCTTCTGCGACCCCCCGACGTTCTCCAACGGAAAGGGACGGGCGAACTTCGATGTCGACCGGGACCAAGTCAGATTGATCAAGGCGTGCATGATGCACCTCGACCCGAAGGGTACCTTGATCTTCAGCAACAACTACCGCAAATTCCGCCTTGATGAGCGGTTGCTTGAAGAGTTTGATGTCCAGGACATCACACCGAGCACCATCGCAGAGGATTTTGCACGCGACCAGAAAATTCACTATACCTTCCTGATCAAGCATCGGACGGTCGTCACCGTCAAGGATACAAAACCGACCATCAGGGCGGTACGCAAGAAATAATAAAATGGGGCTCCCGCAAGGGAGCTTCCTTTTTGCGCTCCAAGCATGCTACAGTCTCTCCATGCAAGAAGCCACCCTCGCCTGTCCCCACTGCCACCAAGCAGGAAAGCACGAACTGCAGCCGTTTTTGGATCTGGGCAAGCATCCCAAGCAGAAGCTGGCCATCCTCACCGACTCTCTCTTCACCGTGAGCTGCCCCTCGTGCGCAAAACAGTTCACCGTTCTGCATGAGCTGCTGGTCGTCGACGAGAAACAGCACATCGGCCTGCTTCTGGCTCCCCAATCGGAAGCAAGGGAACTGGATGGCTCTGCCATCGGCAAGGAAGGATTGCAATCCTACACCCTGCGCTTGGTCGCAACAACTGCAGGCTTGAAGGAAAAAATCCTGCTGCTGGACAGCAACCTTGACGACCGAACCATCGAACTCTGCAAGCTCTATCTAACCATGTATTTGGAGAAACCGGACGCCCAGCTCTATTTTGCCGAGCATCAGACACAGGCAGACAAGCTGCTCTTCTCTGTTCTTGACGGCAACGGAGCTTTGGAAGGCTCGATCGAGTGCGAGGATGAGCTGTATGAGCAACTGCTCACTACTGCACAACAGGTTCCCCTCAAAGCGGGGTTCTTCACTGCAGTCGATCAGAGATGGGCGTACGAGTACATCAGAAACAGCGCTGACCGCTAACCTTCCTGCATGTGTCGCACTGATAGCAGATTTCATGCTCCATCACAGCCCCTGAAGCGAAGGATTGTATGCTGCCCAACGTGGTCTGGGCAATATTATGCAGTGCTTCCTTGGTCAGGAAAGCCTGGTGGCTGGTCACCAGTACGTTGGGCATGGAGATGAGGAGCATCAACACATCGTCGTCGAGAATGGTGGTGCTCCGGTCCTCGTAGAAGACCTCCCCTTCTTCTTCGTAGACATCCAGCGCCGCGGCCCCGATCTTCTTGCTCTTGATACCTTCCAGCAATGCCTGGCTCTCCACGAGGGCTCCGCGTGAGGTGTTGATCAGGACAACCCCGTCCTTCATCAGGGAGATGGTCTTGCGATTGATCAGATGGAACGACTGCTCGGTCAGCGGGCAATGCAGGCTGATGATGTCCGACTGCCTGCAAAGCTCCTCAAAACTGCAGTAGGTCACCTCAAGTTTCGGATCCGGATAGGGGTCGTAGGCAAGTACTTTCATCCCGAAGCCTTTGCAGATATCGATGAACACCCTGCCGATCTTACCCGTTCCCACCACGCCGATGGTCTTCCCATGCAAGTCGAACCCTACCAGCCCGTTGAGGCTGAAGTTGAATTCACGGGTCCGGACATAGCTGTGATGAGTCTGCCGCACTACGCTCAAAAGCAAAGCCATGGCGTGTTCGGCCACAGCATAGGGAGAGTAAGCAGGAACCCTGACGATGTGGACTTTCCCGAAGGCGGCCTTGAAATCGATATTGTTGTATCCGGCGCAGCGCATGGCCAGGAGGCGAACCCCTCCCGAGTACAAGTCATTGATTACTGCTTCGGTGATGGTATCATTGACAAAAGCGCACGCAACCTCATAGCCTGCTGCCAAAGCAGCAGTGCGTTCGTTCAGTTTTGATTCAAAATAGGTGATTTCTACGCCATATTCACCGGACAACCGGTCGAACCAGACCTTGTCATACGGCTTGGTGTCAAAAAATGCAACGCGTGTCACAGGCGGTACTCCTTGTACTAGATGACGACTTCTTCCAGAACGTCGATCAGGAGATGGTAATCTCCATCGATGGCGCTGATATCGGCTTCCAACAGTCGATCATCATCGACAAGAGACCAATCAATATCGTATCCGGCATTCATGGAGAGTTGATAGAAAAACAGTCGGGCGGCTCTTCCATTGCCATCCCTGAAGGGATGCAAGGCCTCAACCTCGCCCATATAAAAAGCAAGGTCGTTGATGAACGTTTCACGGTCGAGACCGACGAGGTACCGGTCCTTTCTAAGACGGGTGAAAATATCCTGGGCGGCGCTGTCGATGTACTCAGGACTGCAGAACACGGTTCGCTTGGCAGCAACGGTTGTGCGGCTCATTCCTGCTGAAGGATAGACATCGCCGAACATCCGTTCATGGATTGACTTGAGGTAGTCGAAGTCATAGGTGTTCTGCACACTCTCTGTCAGCATCTCCGCTGAACGGATGTTGGCCATGTATGCCTCCACCCTTCTAAGCTTTGCCCGCTCCTTGATGGAAAAATAGTTGACCAATGAGGAAGTATGAGGATAGAAGGACAGTTCATCTTGGGGAGGTACATATTCTGTAGAAAGAGAGTGGCTGTCAATATAAGCCTGAATCAGTTCGTCTGCTATTGCATCCCCTTCAAGCACACCGCGTATCGCTTGCTCCTCATCTTCGGAAAACTCAAAACCTTCTGCTTCATGATTGAACTTGATATAGTCGATGCATGCTTGCACTCGGCCTGCTTTCATAAAAACACCAACCATCCTTTTACCTGTACCAGGCATGTGATGCAGATGATCTCACACCTGCAAGAACAAGAAACTGTTATACCAACTTGTTCTATGATAGCCATACCAAAGAAGTGAGGTCAAGGCACTGTGAGAAAAAAGAGCCCATCGCTGGGCTCTTTTCTATGATGAATGAGCAACCCTGTTAGAAGGAGAAGCCCATGTAGACGGTTCCTTCAGCAAATTGCGGCATGGTTGCAGTTCCCTCGCTGAGGATGAATCCATACTTTCCGCTGACGCCCATGCTGAAGCTCTTGTTGAACTTGTACTCGAAGGCCGCCTTTGCAAAGGCGCCGTAGAGCATCTTGTCAGCCGTCAAGGACGGTCCATAGGTGAAGAACCCGCCGACTCCCAGGTCGAAGGCAACCTTGCCGAACTCCATGTTCAGCATCGGTGCAAGAGAGATGGTCAAGGCATGGTCGAGATTGCTGATGATATTGCTGAATTGGAACTTCAGGAGATCTCCCCATCCGCCTGTATTATACGGGGAGTACATAAGATCCATATCCAATCCAAGTCCAAGCGACTTATTGAAAGTCACCAGATTGTTCATCTGGACACCCAAACCAGCTGCCAAGTTGATATCGTTGTACCCGGTGAGGTTTGGCATCTGTAGGTTGACTGTTCCACCCAAACTGATGGTAGTGTAGTACCTGCTCTCAGCTTTTGCCTTGGGCGGCTCAACCGGCTCGACAGGAGCAACAACGGGCTCAGGCTGGGTTGCAACTACTACCTCGGGTGCTGGTTCAACCGGTACAGTCTCAACCGGGGCTGCAACTTCCTGTGCAACCATGACCGGCTCTTCGGCTACAGGAACTATTTCTTCAGCAACAACAACCTCTTCGGCAACAGGAGCGGCTTCTTGTGCAACAACCACTTCTTCGGTTACAGGAACCACTTCTTCAGCTGCTGCAATCACTTCCTCGGTTACCGGTACAATTTCCTCGGCAACAGGGATAATCTCTTCTTCAACGGGAAGTGCGCTTTCTTCCGCCTTTGCCGTCATCGGCATCTCTTCAGCAACGGGAGCTATTACTTCAGGTTCAGCAACAATTACCGGTTCTTCGGCAATGACGGGCATCTCCTCGATTGCAGGGAACATAGGCTCAGCTACGGAGATTGCACTGCCACTGAAATGGATGCCGTCGTAGGATTGCTGCAGATACAGAGTGTGTGCGAGAGTCCCATCCAAACCACGTTCGGTGTAGCTTGTGACAGATGAATCGACAACTGTCCATTTGTCATCGTCCTCGCCGTTGACCTGATACCTGAAGGTCGTTACCATCGGATCTTCAAGCAACCACTCCCATGTCACTACGACAGGGACAGCGAACAATACGGCAGGTAACAAGACTAAAGCTGCCAACAATGCGATGAATTTCATTCTCATAGTGCATAACTCCTATACATAGGCCTAAACAAGGCGAACATCAAATTCAAGTCTGCGGTCGTTACGTCCATCATACACTTCTCATCAGATTATAACAAGCAAATGTGCTTGGTGTCACTCCAAATCCCGACCTGTTGTCATACCTTTTGGATATCGTTAGGCTGGTCGATATGAACACGATTACATCCATTGCGGTATTCTGTGGAAGCAGCGAAGGGGCCAGATCCATCTACCGGGAAACAGCCAGAAAATTGGGATCGGCGATGTATAACAGGCAGGCTACGCTGATTTATGGAGGGGGAAACCGAGGCCTCATGGGCATTGTTGCAGAAAGCCTGTACAGCCAAGGAGGCAGGGTGATCGGGGTAATTCCCGAAGCGTTGCACCGCAGTGACATTTGTGCTCATTCAGTTGAGGAACAGTTGATCGTGGTACCGACCATGCATGAACGCAAGGCAACCATGTACAAACTTGCTGATGCATTCGTGGCATTGCCCGGAGGCATCGGAACCTTCGAAGAGATATTGGAAGTCTACACATGGCTGCAATTGGGTTATCACGCAAAGCCTGTCGCCCTGCTCAATACAGCCGGCTTCTACGACTGTCTGCTTGCATTTCTTCAGCACAGTGTGCAGGAAGGCTTTCTCAAGGCCGATCATTTGGCGGCCCTCATTGTGGAGTCGGACATCGACAAGCTCTTTGAGAGACTTGCTCACTTTGAAGGCAGGCTTAGTGACAAGCTGCACAGCTGAACAGTAGAAAAATCGGCAGAGAAGGACTATGCTTATGCCATGACCAAACGCCATTATCATCTGCTGGAACTCTTCTACATCACGACAGGGTCGTTCCTTACGGCCTTGGGAATTGCGTTCTTCTCCTCTCCTGCAAAAATCGCCAGCGGAGGAGTGAGCGGCATCGCCATCATCCTGTACCACACCCTCAAGCTGGATACCGGCCTCTCCATTTTCATCCTCTCCGTCCCCCTCTTTCTTCTTGGGGTGGCCATCTTCGGCAAGCAATACGGGGTCAAATCCTTGGCAGGAACCATATTGCTCTCCCTTTTCACCTCACTCATCAATGCATGGGCGGGGTATGACGGGGTTCTGGACTACTCCAATCCCCTTTCCATTCTGCTCTCGGCGATTTCAGGCGGAGTCTTGATGGGCTTGGGCGTGGGTCTTGTCTTGCGCAGCGGCGCCAACACCGGAGGGACCGACATCCTGGCACAGATAGTGGCACGGTTCACGCCGCTGTCCACCGGTACCTCCTTGTTCCTCGTCGATGCCTTCATCATCGCCGCAAGCGCCTTCATCTTCTCACTGGAGATGGCACTCTATGCTACGATCACCGTCTACATCGTCGGAGTGACCATCGACAAGGTCGTGCTTTCCTTCGGCACCCGTTCGGCAAAAACCGTGTTCATCATCAGCGACAAGCGCAAGGAAATTGAACAAGAAATCCTCAAGGAGTTGGGACACGGTGGAACAATCCTCTACGGCAGCGGCATGTATACCGGTTTCGACCGCCCTGTCATCATGACTGTGGTTTCCAACAACAAACTCGGGGCGCTGACCAATATCGTACACCGACACGACAAGTATGCCTTCATGGTAGTCCAGGAAGCATACAAAGTCCTCGGTGAGGGCTTCACCCCCATCGAGGAAGCTGCTTGGGCAGGGCTTTCCGATGTGACACAAAAGCAGAAAAAACAGCCTTGATCAATACTTCCAAAGCTTCTCAGGATAGTAGCCGCTTCTGACTTTCTTAGCCAACTGTTCCTTTACGTTCTCCCGGTCCTCGCTGTAGGTCATGCCAAACCAGCTCTCCTGGGTGGTATAGAAACGAATCTTTCCCTCTTTCTTCGTGACGATGTTGCTGGCCCCGTTGGGCAGGTAGCACTCTGCTTTCTCCTCACGCACATTTTTCTTAATGAACTCATCCCAATAGGAGGAAAAACTCTCGAAGACCGAAGGAGCAAACCCGAAGAAGTTCATGGAAACCCACTCCTTGCCGGTCAAGGGGAGATCACCGCTCTCCCTGCGGCTCACCACCCGATCGCCCTCATACCCGATCTTCGTATGTTCCTCCATATCGACCAGATACCCATCCTTCACATTGCAGATGGCCCGACTTACCGTCCCGCTTCTGCTCATCGTATGATCGAGCACATACCCCACCATGGCATGCTCGTTGCTCCCCTGTTCCAGTGAACCAAGATGTTGGCCAAGGATGGAGAAGGATTCCCTCCCATAGTAGTCATCTGCATTGATGACGGCAAACGGTTCCCTGATCGCATCCTTGGCACAGAGGACGGCGTGAATGGTACCCCAAGGCTTCTTGCGTCCGCTTGAAAGCTGCTTCTGCTCTTCGGTAAGCAAGGAGTCCTGGTTCTGAAACAGATAGGAAGCATCCATATTCTCAGCAATCCGGTCGAACAGACGCTCGCGGAAATCCTTTTCAATGTCCTTGCGAATCATGAAAATCACTTTTTCAAACCCGCTTTTCTGTGCGTCGTACACCCCGAAATCGAGAAGGGTTTCCCCATGGGCGCCTACGCTGTCTATTTGTTTGATCCCGCCGTAGCGGCTACCCATACCGGCTGCCAATACCAATAATGTCGGTTTCATCTCCATCTCCTCTTCTAGCTATACAATCATTCTAATCCTGCATGTCCGCCTAGTCAAACGAACAAAGTGTGGAAAAACCAGAAAGCATGGGGTATGCTACGCACATGAATAATCAAGCATGGTATTCCCAAGTCATCAGTTTCTGCCACTTGTCGGCTCACTGCAAAGAGTGTCCGTTCTACTTGCTCAACGACAAAGACGAGCAATTCATCGATTCAGCCCGCCCGTGCTTTGGCAGCAAGGAAACCTTGGTTGCCTTGGAGACCTGGCTTGCTGAAAGCCGAGAGGAAGCAAGTTGTCGCGAGACTGAGCAGGAAGATGACAACCAGTGGTTGAAAGACCTGTTGAAAGTGCAGTTCCATGAGGATGACGAAGATGATTTCTTCTCCGACGAGGAGTTTATCTAGAGAACTTCGATACTGAGCTGGATTGCGGCCGAATACCATCCGGTTGCATAGAGGTCGGGATCAAAATCAGGAATCTCCGCCAGGATGTCACCACTCTCATAGAGAATCGCCTCATTGTTGCCATACACGCCGCGTACCCCGAGATCTTTTTGCATCGCCTGGCTGCCGGAAACACTCACAGCCCTGGAGATATTGCTGTTGACGCGGACAGTGAAAGGAATCACGGAGAGTTGGCCGGGAAGCAAGGGCTCGTTTTGGTCCAAGACGAATGCAAATTGGTCCTGATCGCCAAATTCACCCGGACGGATCGCCATGCGAAATTGAGAAACCGCATTATTGGAAACCAATGTGTAGGAACCTACCTGCACAATGCTGTTTCTGCTCTCTGCAAGATTGAAATTGAGGGCAGCCTGGTTTTGTTGCACCCGAAAAATTTCCTGGACGGGCATCTGGCCGCGAACCTCGACATTGGTGAACGGCAAAGGAGAAGCAATGAGGGGAACTACACAAAAGACCGATGCTGCAATAAAGAGGAATGCTCGTTGTACTGATTTTTTCAATCTGTGTTCCTTCATACTGATTCCCTTCTCAAGAGAAGTGTAATTAGAGAAGAAACAAGTGTCAAGAGTTGAGGATGTTGAAATTTTCCAGAACGAACAACTTGCTGATAAAATGCATCTATTTTTCTATATTATAATGCTTTATTCATATATTCTCTCGTGTCATAGGATTTCCCACTTCTCCCCTTGACACAGCCAAGCTCTCTGCCGTACGATGACAGAGCTTTGGGCCCGTAGCTCAGCTGGATAGAGCGTCTCCCTCCGGAGGAGAAGGTCGTGAGTTCGAACCCCGCCGGGCTCAATACATCAGGAAGTCATGAAATTCATGGCTTCCTTTTCTTATAGTCCACCACAACCCTGCATCGGATATCCCTGCTGCTGGAACCGATGCGCAATTCATATTGCCCCTCATCACTGACAAACTTCCATGCATCGAGATCCCAGCGCTCGAAGGCCGTTTCGTTCACGGTCAAGCAGACCTCTTTACTCTCTTTGCTCTGCAGGAACACTTTACAAAAGCCTTTCAACTCTTGGGTGGGACGGAATATCACCGGGTCCAGAGGATGGACATAGAGCTGGACAACTTCAGCGGCAGGACAGCTGCCGGTATTGGTAATCGTTACGCTCAGGTTCCACCGTCCTTCTTCCAACGCTTTCACACCCGCCGAATCATAGGAGAAACTGCTATAGCTCAAGCCGTGGCCGAAACAATACAAGGGTTCGGGCCCTTCGGTATCGAATTGGCGATACCCTGTCATCAAGGCTTCACTATAACAGAGCTTCTGTACCTGTCGAACCTTCGGGTCACCCTGCCCCTTCTTAATCCGGTCGATGGTTACGCTATCAAAATCCTTGGGATAGGAACGCATTGCACGATACTCATGCAAATATCGAGCCTGGGTGAACGGAAGTTTCCCGCTCGGGCTTGCCTGGCCGAACAGCAAGGCCTTGAGGGCTTGGGCTGTAGAAGACCCCAGAAACGAAGTGTACAAAATTGCCGCCACACCATCCTGCCAGCTCCCCATCTCGACAGCAGAACCGCTCTGTACGACTACAATGGTCCGCTTGTTCAGCCGAACGGCGGTTTTAATGGCCTTCAGGTCGGCCTTATCCAGTGTCCACGGCCGGTCGTATGCCTCACTCTCCTCGATGTGGTCAAAGCCCACCACCAACACCACGGCATCGCTTTTGCGAACTTGTTGCTTGAAACGCGGACAATCGAACCAACGCTTTGGAAGCAGGAGGGCCCCCTCCTTCTGCATGAGTTCTGCAACCGTCGGCGGTGCATTTTCCAACTGGACCATTGATGAGCCACCGCCTTGGGCGACCCTGCAGGCATTGCTCCCTCCAATGCAGAGTCTCAAGAAAGGAGAGAGCGGGAGGGCCTGCCCTTCGTTCTTCAAGAGCACCGGGGCGCCCAGTGCCGCATTCAACGCAACTTCCCGGTTCTCCCGGGTGCCGGCCTTGCATGACCGATCGGCCATCGGAACAGAGAAGAGACCTGCTTTCTCATAGGAAGTAAGCAGATGCAGGACTTTCGCATCAATGTCCTCTTGGGTGGCGGCCCCCCTATCCAAGGCATCCAGAACCAGTTCACGGGTAAAGTACCGGGGTGCGGGCATCTCCAAGTCCACCCCGTTTTTCAACGCTCCATCGGTGCTGTACAGCGAATTCCAATCACTGACCACCAAGCCATCGAAGCCCCACTCTTCTCTGAGGATCGAAGCGATCAAATAGGGATGCTCGCTGGTATAGGTGCCGTTCACTTGATTGTAACTGGTCATGATGCCCAGGCTGCCCGCCTCCCAAGCCTTCTTGAAAGCAGGCAGATAGAGCTCCCTGAGGCTGCGCTCATCCACTTCAGAGTTGGATTTATGACGGTCGTATTCGCTGTTATTGCAGGCAAAATGCTTCACGGTGGTGATCACCGGATAGGTACGTACTCCTCTGATATAGCTTTCAGCCATCTCTCCGGCCAGGTACGGGTCTTCGCCAAAGTACTCGAAGTTCCTTCCACAGACGGGAACACGGGCGATGTTCACCCCCGGACCAAGCAACACCCCGACTCCGAGGGCACGGCACTCATGACCCATCACCCGCCCTACCTGGTACAGCAACTCATGGTCGAACGTAGAGGCAAGAGCGATTGCGGCGGGAAAGTCCGTCACCACAGTCTTCCACCCCCTCAGTCCGATGGTGGCGTCACTGGTCCAAACCGGCTTCAAGCCCAACCGTTCGATGCCTGGAATACAGAACTCATCACGACCGGAGAGAAGAGCAATCTTCTCCTCAAGCGTCATCTCCCTGAGAAGCCGCTTTGCCAGTGATGCTTCCGTATCGTGGGGAAGAAGCAACTGCATGCTTTCGTAGTCCACCGTAAAGGACCTGCTTTCCAACATCTGCATCATCCGCTTTTGTATCACTCTCTTGAATGTCTTCTGGAACCAACGTACCGACACAGCCGCCCCCTTGGGGGAATTGTAGCATGACAAGCCTTGCCTTCCCATGGAAAAACTCGGTACTGTAAGGGTATGAGCATACGAGTACTCTTTTTAGGCGAAATTGTCGGCAAGGCGGGCATTAAGACTGTCAAGGATGCACTACGACCCTTGCGGACGGAACGCGAGATTGATTTGGTGATCGCCAACGGCGAAGGAGCCACCAATGGGTTCGGCCTGGGCCGAGCCCACAGCATGCAGCTTCTCAAGCTGGGGATAGATGTGATCACCGGTGGAGAAAAAATATACTACAAGATGGACATGGTGGAGTTCATCGACAAGAACCCCTCCATTCTGCGACCTGCCAACTATCCACAGCAGAATCCAGGACGCGGGGTGCGCTATCTGACGGTCAAGGATCGGAAGGTCTGCGTCATCAACATCCTGGGAAATGCAGATTTCCCCAGGACCCACCTTTCCAATGCTTTCAGCCTGGCCCAGCTGTTGGTGGACAAGGCCAGGGAAGACCAAGCCATCGCATTGGTTCAATTTCATGCATCACCGACAGCCGAGAAGCTTTCGATGGGCTTCATGCTCGATGGCAAGGCAAGTGCCGTCATCGGTACGCATACCAAGGTGCTCAGCGCCGATGCGTCCATCCTTAAGGGCGGGACGGCCTATATTTCAGACAATGGCCGCTGCGGCAGCCAACTCAGTGTAGGCGGGTTTGACAGCAAGGTGGAAATCGAGAAGCATATCACCCAGATTCCTGCTCGAAGCCAGGAGTGCTGGGACGACCTTGCACTTGTCGGCATACTGGTAGATATCGCTGATGACGGGAAGGCGACCGCCATTGAAACACTTCGCATCAGTGTCGAAGGCAAGGAGGAGTAAGCATGTACGAAATAGTCACGGTAACCAAAATACTTTCGCCAGAAATGCTTGAGGTCTCCTGCACCAGTTCGGCTTGCAACGGCTGCAAGGGAGCAGCTTTCTGCAACACAAAAGGCAAGCACTTCGAGGCTTGGAATAAGACCGGGCTGGCAGTCCAAGCCGGTCAGGCGGTCCAGATTTACCTCAAGCCATCCAGGACCATAGCGGGGACGCTCATAACGCTCATAGTCCCCTTGGCCCTCTTCCCTGTCGGCTATTATCTCTCCCAGATGGCAGGCTTTTCGGAAGGAGCCTCCTTTCTAACAGCCCTATCCTCCATCGGTTTGGGATTTCTGGGTGTCTGGTTCTATTTCAAGACTTCACAAAAACGCTACCTCCCGGTTGTGGAGCGAATCCTCACAGAAGAGAGCCAAGATTGAGATTGCCCAAAGCCTTGAGCACTAGTATACTCAAGGCATGAGCACAAAGTATCTTCTTGGCATGATTCTTGCATCCTTTTTCCTTGTTGCCTGTTCCCTCTCCCCCGAACAGGCGGCAATGGTGCGTTCGGTTGAACTGCCGGATCTTGCCTTGACCAACGCAACCTATGTGCTGGACAGGGGTGAGGACTATCCCATTTCCATCGTTGCCGGTCATATTGCTCTCTACGATGCGTCTCACAAAGCGTTGGCAACCTCCATTACCTTCACCCAAAACGATGCTCAAGGCAATGTCGTGCTGAGAGGCAGTGCCGATTCAGCAACTGTCGACCTGCAGTCCTATGACGCACAGCTGCAAGGCTCTGTCACGATTGAGAAAATGAAAGAGCAATTGCTCATCGAAGCCGATCAGCTGCGATGGCTGCATGAAGAGGAGATACTCGTCAGCGAGAATCAGGCCGAGGTGCTGATCACCTATGAAGGGAACAAGCGGGTGCGGGGCACCGGGCTCAGGGTTGAGCTGGCCACATCCAACGTTACCTTCGAACAGGTACTTGAAGGAGTGGTGCTCCCATGAAGCAATGGTTCATCCTGCTGTGCATACTTCTTTCCTGTGCCGCCTTACCGGCCGAAGAGATTACCTTTTCGGGGGGAAGCACCCGTATGAGCATGCAACAAGGAAACCAAACCATCACCCTCGGAGAGGGCGCCCGGATTACCAGTGGATCGGTCCAGCTGTATGCAGACCAAATAAATCTTTCGGGCAACAATTTCCGCTATGTTGCGTGTACAAAGTCCGTCAAGCTCATCGATACCGAGCGTGGTATTGAGGTCCTTGCCCACAACCTCTTTTTCGACCGCGACGAGCAGATGATACTCATCGATGGGTTTGTCGAGCTCGACGATACTATCAATGAAGTTCATGCAACGGCCTTTATGATGCAGTTCTCCCTTGAGACTGGTGAAGTGCTGCTTCAGGTCGATGTCCGGCTCTTCAAGCACACCGAAAGCGGGGCGATGGTTTGTGAATCGGATGTGATGAGATTCGACCGCACAAACCAGGAACTCGAACTGAAGGGAAAGGCAACCATCGACTGGGCGGGCGACCGCTATGAAGCCGAAAGGATCATCGTCGATCTCGAAACCGAGGAAATTGCCATGGACGGCTCCATAAAGGGGGTCGTCAATGGCTGACAACTTCACCAGCGTCCTTGAAGTGCGGAATTTGGCAAAGGCCTATGGCAAGAAAGAAGTGGTCAAGGATATCTCGTTCTCCATGCAATCGGGGCAGATAATCGGCCTGCTCGGACCCAATGGTGCAGGGAAGACTACGACGTTCTACATGATCGTGGGATTCTTGAAAGCAAAGACCGGAACCATCCTCCTCAACGGGGAGGACATCACCGAGCTTCCGATGTACCAGCGCTCCAAGCGCGGCCTCTCATACCTGCCCCAGGAGCCCTCGATTTTCCGCAAGCTCAGTGTCGAGGACAACATCCGCCTTGTCGCCCAAACACGGCGCGACCTCACCAAAAGCCAACAGGAAGAACGCGTGGAGGAGCTGTTGGTTGAGTTCGGCATCGAGAATGTACGCAAGCAACAGGGTTACACCCTCAGCGGAGGTGAGCGAAGAAGGACCGAAATTGCTCGTGCCTTGGCATCCAATCCCCAATTTCTGCTGCTCGACGAACCCTTTGCCGGCATCGACCCGAAGGCGGTGTATGAGATCAAGGTCCTGATTCGCATCCTCGCGGGCAGGGGAATCGGGGTATTGCTGACCGATCACAACGTTCGCGATACGCTATCCATCACAAGCTGCAGTTACATCATCAATGCAGGCACCATTCTTGTCTCAGGAGGGAGGGACGAATTGCTCTCCAATCAAATCGCACGGGACATCTACTTTGGCCAAGAATTCGGGGAGGAATCCTGATGGAACTTTCACCAAATCTCTCACTCTCCCAGAAACAGCAACTCAAACTCAGCCCCCAACTGCTCCAATCCTTCGAGCTGATGGCGCTGCCCTTGGCTGAACTGCAACAAAAAATCAAGAGTGAGATTGAATCGAATCCCGCCCTCGAGCTGCCGTCAAGCTGGGAAGTCTCCTATGAGCGGTATGCCCAGCAAAGCAGGCAGAAGGAAGGTGGTAGAGTCGATGACACCTATTCCGATTCCTCCAGCTACGGCAGCGACTTCGCAGGGTATGACTACGAGGCGAGCGACCGTCAGCAGAAGTTCATGGAGAACGCCCTCTCCGAGGAGGAAACGTTGCAAGAGCATCTGCTCAGTCAGCTGGGTTGCGAAACGCTCAGTGAAGAAGAGTATGTCGTCGGACAAATCCTGATCACCAACATCGATGCCAACGGTTTCTTTCTTGAGGACCCCCGGGATATCCTGACGGCCCAGCAAACCATGCATCTTGAAAAACTTCTGAAAATCATACATCAGTTTGAACCGGCTGGAGTCGGGGTGAAGGATTGGAGGGAATCCCTGATCCTCCAAGCCTCGATCAAAGGACTCAAGGGTGCAGACTTGCTGCACTTCAAGGCTCTGGTCAATGACAATCTTGAACTGATGCGGGCAAACAAGCAGAGCCAGGTGGCGAAGAACCTGGGAATTGACGAGCAGGAACTCGATGCCCTGTACTCCTTTCTTAAAACGCTTACTCCGTTTCCAGGCCAAGGGTTTGCCAGCGGACCGCAACAGTATGTCATCCCCGACGTCAGCATCAAGGTAGAGGACGGGGATCTGGTGCTGAGCATGAACAACTCATCACTCCCGGACCTCAGGATCTGTACTGAATTCGAGTCCTTGGCAGAGGAAATGGGTAATACCGAAGAGGCGAAAAAAGCCCAGCAGTACATCCAGAATCAAATCAAGAGTGCAAATTCCCTGATTTTCCAGATTCAGGTAAGAAACCAAACCTTGTACCGTCTAGCCCAGGTTCTTTTGGTGCAGCAACGAGATTTTTTCCTCTTCGGCCCCCAGTATATCAAACCGTTGACCCAAAAAGAGGTTGCCGCTGAAATCGGGGTGCATGAAACTACGGTAAGCAGGATATCGACTGCAAAATGGATAGACACCGATTGGGGTATCATTCCGGTCAAGAAGCTCTTCAGCAATGCTGTAGGCGAAGAAGGATCCGAACTTTCCAAACAGGCGGTAAAGGAGACAATCCGGCAGATCCTTGACGAACATCAGGGACAAAAAGCTCTTTCAGACCAAAAGATTTCCGATATCCTCAAAGAGCGTGGCATTTCAGTGGCGCGCCGTACCGTGGCTAAGTACCGCAATGAACTGAATATCGATCCCTCTTTCATACGAGGGACCAACTAACATGAAAGGGGCGCTTTCGCGCCCCTCTCCTATGCATAGTTCATTACGTCAATCTAGTGTTCCTTGATTTTACTTTTCTCCTTTCGAGCTGTGGCTTCGATTTTGTCAGTCAATAGTTCGATGCCTTCGTACAGCTCGTAGCAGTCATAGCTGACCATCTTGATGGTACCCCAAGAGAAATGGAGCTTTGCGTCCAAATGGAACCCCTGGCCTTCGGTTTCTCGTGTCATCACGATATCCAGGTCATGGAGATACCCTTCGGCAAATTGCAGCTTCTGGAGCTTCTTGTCCAAAAACTCCCGGGTTTCATCACTTGGGTTGTAACGGATGCCTCTGACAGTCAAATTCATAAGCCCTCCTTTGACTATGGTCATACTCCAAGGATAAGGCTTGGCAGGCCAAT
>JAAZAT010000195.1 GCA_012514185.1 Spirochaetales bacterium
CCTGCCAGATAGTCCTTCGGGTCGGCAGAGTCGAAAGCGTCCAGCATGAGGAAGGGATCGAACTCCTGGACATCGTGATAGCCGATTACCCGGACCAGTTTCACACCGGCTCCGTCATACTGTACGGCTCCTCCTGTGATGCGTTTTATGGGTTTTACGTGCATGGACACTCCTTTATGTTCTCCAAGAACAGACTACCCGCCTGCTTGTAAGGGCGGGTAGGTCCGTACACACTGCTTTACAGTACAAGAGAGGGGGGCGTAAAGGTCCTGGCCGCGAGCTCCTGGTTGAGCAGGTACAGACCGCGGGCGTCGGAGCCGAAGACTTCGAACTTTTGGATGTTCTGTTGAGCGTTCATCTCCTCTTCACCCTGCTCCTTGATGAACCAGTCGAGGAACTGCTGCGTCCTGAAATCCTTAACCTTGACAGCTTCCTCATAGATGGTATTGATCGATTCCGTTATGAACTCCTCATGCTTCAGGGCCTCTACAAGCGGCGCCTTGAGATCGGGGTAGGTCTTGGTTGGGTCTGCAAGCGCACCGAGTGTTACTCCATGGCCGTTGTTCTGCAGGTATTGGCGCATGAGCATGGCATGGTTCATCTCCTCCTGGGCCTGGACCTTGAACCAGTTTTCATAGCCCAGCAGGCCTTTTCCCGCATAGTAGTTTGCCATATCCAGATAGAGATAGGCAGAGTAGAACTCTTTGTTGATTTGTTCAGTGATTGATTTTGCAATGGTATTTGCCAGCATGGGTGTTTCTCCTTGCATCCCGGTTTGAGATGTAAGAATAGTATACAAGTAAGACTGAGTATCGACAACGACAATCGTAGGAGGGGGAGTTGCATGAGGGAAAAGGGATGGGGTAAACTTCTCTCCATGAAAAAATCAAAGGGCAAGCACTTGGAGCCGAATCATGTGCTGCTCATCGGCTTCTTGACAATAATTCTCTTAGGCTCACTGCTGTTGAGTCTGCCTATCGCCCATAACCGGGGTATCAGCCTTGCCTACGTCGATGCCCTGTTCATTTCTGCAAGCGCAGTTTGTGTCACCGGCTTGGTGCCCGTCGATGTCGCCCTTACCTTTTCCCTGTTCGGCAGGACTGTCATTGCCTTTTTGATTCTCCTGGGGGGCCTGGGCTTCGCATCCATCGTCATCTCCTTCAGTCTTCTTTTGGGCATGAACGTCAACCTGTCCCAGCGACTGTTCATCAAGGAAGCATATAACCTTTCCTCAATGAAGGGGACTCTGAGTATCGTCCGTGCAGTCTTGATCTCTTCCTTTTTGATTCAGGGACTGGGGACGGTGGTGGAATACTTCGTGTTTGTGCAAACCTACTCCCCCTTGGACGCTTTCGGGCACGCTCTCTTCAATACCATCAGTGCATTCAACAATGCAGGCTTCGACTTGATGGGGGGCTACCAAAGTCTGAGTGCATATCAGGGCAATGTTGTAATGAACCTGACCACCGCTGTTCTCATCATACTCGGAGGAACCGGGTTCTTCGTGCTGGCCGATATAGCCAGAAATAGAAAATGGTCGAATCTGAGCATGCACAGCAGAATCGTAGTTCTGATGAATGGCACGCTCATCACCTTGGGATTTCTCTTCTTCGTGGCCGTAGAAAAGCTCACCCCGCTGGCCGCTTTCTTTCAGGGTGTGACTACCAGAACCGCCGGCTTCAACACGGTGGATATTTCCTCCTTCTCCCAAGCCGGCTTGCTCTTCGCAATGCTGCTTATGTTCATCGGAGCTTCTCCGGGGTCAACCGGCGGAGGTATCAAAACCACCACGACCTTTGCCCTGCTGCTCAGCCTGGGCTCTTTGATGTTCCGCCGCGAAAGTGCGGCATTCAAGCGCAAGGTGAGCGGCCAGAGCATCCTGAAGGCCTTTCAAGTATTGTTGCTCTCCTTCTTGTTGGTTCTGCTTGGCAGCCTGTCCCTGTTGTTGATCGAACAAGACGCCTTCGACTTTGTGGCGGTGTTGTTTGAGACAGTCTCCGCCTTTGCCACCGTCGGCCTGTCCTGCGGTATCACACCATCACTCTCCACGCTCTCGAAAGTGGTGCTGGTGGTGATTATGTTTGCAGGAAGGGTGGGCCCCATAACCATCGCCACCAGCCTCAAGGCGAAGAGTTCACATCTCGGATATATTGAGGAACAAATATTCATCGGTTGATGCAAGGAGCAATAGTGTATGAAAAAAGAGTTTGATCCAAATGCCTTTGGAATCATAGGACTGGGACGCTTCGGCCTTTCCTTGGCCCTTGCTTTGACCGAGGCGGGCAAGCATGTGATAGTCTTGGAGATCGAGGCGGAGAAGCTGGATGCGGTCAAGGACCAAATCGAGAACATCTATCCTGTCAAATCAATCACCGCCGAAGTATTGGAGGAGTCGGGCATATCCCACTGCCATACCGCCATTGTCTGTATCGGCAAGGACATCGAGTCGAATATTCTTGCCACCATGAGCTTGGTGGAGCTGGGCATCC
>JAAZAT010000182.1 GCA_012514185.1 Spirochaetales bacterium
GAGGTTGCAAATAGAGTGAGCGGCACATATCAAAGCACCATCACGGTGACCATCACCAACCCAAACTAACCGCTGTTTCTGGCAGCGAGTCGTTCTCTCAGGATCCTGAGTTTATCGACCACCTGTTCGCTGGAGAGCTGCTTGGCCGGGTCTTCTTCATCGAAGAGGGCTTTGGGAATCTCTTCCAGGAAACGCGAGGGCAGGCTGGTCACTTCATCATGGCCTCTTTTTCGCTTCTCGCAACTACTGATGATCAACGACCGTCGGGCACGGGTGATCGCCACATAAAACAGGCGCCGTTCCTCGTCGATGTTGGCAGGATCATCCTCGATCGCCCTTGCATGGGGGATGTATTGGTCCTCAACACCGGCCAAGTACACGGTGTCGAATTCAAGACCCTTGGATGCATGGATGGTCATCAGGGCGATCTTGCCCGATTCCTCTTCTTTGGTGCTCTCCTTGCCGGCAAGGCTGATTCGGTTCAAATAGTCGAAGATCGATGCCTTGGCGTTCTCAGGATTGCGTTCCCAACGGGCAAGCATATCACAGAGCATGGTGATGCCCTTCATCTTGAAGGCAACCACCTGCTCGTTATCCGGATGTTCGGCCTCCAGGTGCTCCTTGTACCCGATTTCCTGAATCAAGGTGCGCAGCACCATGTTGCGTTGCGTCCGGGTTTCAAAGAGTTGGTGATGGTACTCTTCGATCAGAGCGGCAAACCGCTTGAGTGTCTTTTGCATCCCTTCCTTGACCTGTCCGTCGGTGGCGATGGACATCAAGGACAAGGCACTGAAGAGCGAGCACTTGTGGTCGTCGGCGACCTTGCGCATTTTTTCCAAAGTCGTTCGGCCTATGCCGCGCCTGGGGGTGTTGATGACCCGAAGCAGGTTGATATCATCATCCTGGTTGGCGATGACTTTCAGATAGCTGACAATATCGCGGATCTCCTTGCGGTCAAAGAAACTTTGCCCGCCGGTAACCTGTGAAGGAATGCCCCGCTCAGTGAACTTGGTCTCCAAGGTGTCGATGAGGCTGTTGGTTCTCACCAATACCCCGAAGTCAGAGAATGGGCGGTCCTCTTTCTTATGAGTCATCAGGATTTCGTCGGCGATGACCGACGCTTCATCCTCATCGTTGGCGGGGTGGATCAAGCGGATCGAAGAGCCCTTGCCGCTGTCGGTCCACAGCCTCTTCTCCTTGCGCATCTGGTTGTTCACGATCAGCGAGTTTGCCGCCTCCAGGATGGTGCCGGTTGAACGATAGTTGCGCTCGAGCTTGACTTCAAGGCGTTCGGGAAAATCCCGTTCGAACATCACCAGGTTCTCGTAGTTCGCCCCCCTCCAGCTGTAGATGCTCTGATCGTCGTCACCGACGACGCACAAGTTGCGGCTCTCTTGGGCCAAGGACTCGACCATGCGGTATTGGGAGAGGGAAGTGTCCTGGAACTCATCAACCAGGATATGGGTGAATCGATTTCGCAGAGCCTGAAGCACCTCGGGTTTTCTTTCGAACAGATCGAGCGGTTTCATGATCAGGTCGTCGAAGTCGACTGCATTATACGCTTTCAGATGCTTTTCATATTCACTGTAGAGATTGCGAATCTTGTCCGAAGCATTCGCACCGAAAACCTTGCGCTTTGTCTTGATATCGCTGAAGAGGGTGGAGAGCTCATAGAGGTCGAAGGACTCAACCACGTAGTCGAGATTCTGGATTACTTCCTTGATCAAGGCCATGCGGTCGTTGGAATCGTAAATGGTGAAGTTGTTCTTGAATCCGAGATGCTGGATGTATTGCTTCAACACACCCATGCCGAAAGAGTGGAAGGTGGTGGTCGTCAATTTTTTCAGCGGAAGGTTTGTGAGCGACCGTATACGGTCCCCCATCTCGGTTGCCGCCTTGTTGGTGAATGTCAGGGCGAGAATTGACTCTTCCTTGATGCCGTTTTGCAGCATATTGGCAATTCGATAGGTCAGCATGCGGGTTTTCCCGCTGCCGGCGCCTGCAATGACAAGCAACGGCCCGTGCAGTGTTGCAGCAGCCTTGCACTGCTGTTCATTGAGTTCCTTTACTAGATCGAAATACATGATACCTCAGATTCGTTTGATGAACACCGAATCGATTCCTACCCCAAGGGCTACCAGTGAGGTGACAATCAGACCGGAGACGATGACTCCGCCGAATACTGCCATCATGGTCTTTCGCTTGTCAAGGCCCAAAATCCAGGAACCCAGGGTCCCCGTCCAAGCCCCGGTGACCGGAAGGGGCACCGCTACAAAGAGTAAAATACCCCAATATCCGTACTTGTCGACTTTTGCACCGATCTTGTGCTGGGCCCTTGCTACAAAGCGGTCGAAGAAGGAGGCATACCAGTGCCAATGCTTGTGAAAAATTGTATGGAAGGTCGCCAAAAAAGTATAAGCAATCGGAGCCACCATGCCATTGACGAGAATGCACAGCGGGGCGGCAAGAATCAGGGGAACATCGTTGAAATAGGCGTAGGGAATCGCCCCCCTGAGCTCACTGATGGGCAGAAGGGAGAGCAGGATGCTGACAAGCAACGTGGATGGTTCCATATAATAATCCTTTAGGAGGGAATTTCTTCATCGACTGCGATGGCTGAGGCCGGACAGACCTCATGGCAACAGTAACAACGGATGCAGGCGCTTGGGTCGATGATGATGCGTTTCTGTTCCATCGTCAAGGCATTTGCCGGACAGATTTCGATGCACTTGCGGCACTGGATGCAGGGATCCGGAAGGAAGACCGGAGCTTTGCGTTCTCTCTTGACCTTCCAGCGGATGTACTTGCTGAATACAAACGGGATGATGAGTGAGTGGAAGAAACGGGTTCTCTTTTGCATCTCGATGCGCAGAAAATCAGGTTGGACCAAATCCTCGGCATGCAAGCCGGGATACCGGGTGGGAACAGAACCAAGGCCTCTTCTCAGGCCTTCGGCGATGATTGGAATGTTCTTGGGGTCATAGCCCATGATCACAGCCTGTGCATAGTCGACAGCGAGTGCGTCGCAGCCGGCTAGTAAAAGTCCCATATGCCGGGGCCTGCCGTTGGCGGGGCCGGGGCCTTCCATGCCGATGATGCCGTCCATCAGGCTGAACGAAGGCTTCACCACGGCGGCAATTCCCACCATCAGGGAGGCAAACTGTCCTCGCGTCGGGAACTGGACATGACAGGGACTTTTGAAGAGATTGGGCACCAGCCCGAAGAGGTTCTTCACCGCCCCGGTGGTGTACATGAGTTGGTGGGTCTTGAACTTCGGCAGTGAAAACACCAAGTCCACCTCGTCCAGGATGGAGGCCAGGGGTAGCTTCTTGCCGCGGGTGTAGGGGATGGTCGTCAGCTTGGGCTGCTTGGTGAAATCAACCCATTGCACCCCCTCTTCAGTGCATACGCGGTATATGCCGCTTGCCTTGGGCAGGAACGAGGGTTTTTGCAGGCCCGGCGAGTCCCCGACCAGAATTCTTTGCGCCCCCTGCTCCTTGAGGAGCCGGATCACCGAGCGCAGTACCTGTGAATGGGTGGTGATGCATCGGTCCTCTTTGGCATCGGAGAGAATATTGGGCTTGAGTAGGTTGCACTTGCCCCCTACTGCAGGCATGCCGCCCAATAGGCACGCTTCCTTTACGGCAGCATCGACCAATGTTGGGTCATAGCTTTCACAGCGGACAATGGCGACAGAGCTCATGCCGTCCTCCTGATC
>JAAZAT010000056.1 GCA_012514185.1 Spirochaetales bacterium
ATGCAATCCATGCGTGCCTGTACCACCGGATCACGACCGGCCATGTCCTGCGCAAGGAGGATGGCATCCCCGTCTGCCCGTCGTGGTGGCTGCAGCAGCGCTGGTACAAGGATTTCCGCTACCAGACAGGGTTCGGGAACGCTACGCTGCAAGAGATGTCCGCCTGCTTGGCCGCGCTCAGGAGTCAGGCGCTCATCCTGCAGAGCATTTATGTACGCATGGAGGAGTACCCGCCGGGTGAGCGTAATCCTTCCCTACACCATGGATTGAGAGTCGCAATGCCGTTTCCTGCAGGATAAGCTGTCTGGTACCTTACAAGGAGGCAGCCATGACAACAACCGAGCAGAAAGCGCTGTTCCGCTTCCAGGTGATACATCCCTTGCTGGACGAACGATTGGGCAAGGGGGAGCTTACCAGGAAGGTGGCGGAAGCGAGCGAAAGGGAGTATGCAATCCCTGGGTCAAGAAAAACGACCATCAGCGAATCGACCATCTGGGCATGGTACAAGAATTATCTGAAGACGAGAAACATTGCCTCGCTTGTGCCCAAAAGCCGCAATGACAAGGGAAGACGAAGAAAAATCACGGGGGAGACGGCAGACAAGCTGCTCCAGCTGCGCCTGGAGAACCCTGACATCCCGCTCACTGCATTGGTGAAGAAAGCGGAGAAGCAGGGAATCTTCACCGCCTCGGACACCATCACCATGAGCGGCATCTACTCCTTCTTCAAGGAGCATGAGCTGGAACTCGACCCGAAGTCGGGCAAGGACATGAGGCGTTTCGAGGCCGAGGGGGTGATGGACCTGTGGCATTCCGACTGCATGCACGGCCCGAAGGTCCTGTACAATGACAAGAGGGTGACAGCCAAGCTGTTCTGCCTCATCGACGACGCCAGCAGGGTGATAGTGGCCGGCAGGTTCTATCCATCGGAGACGGCCGAGTCATTCCTGGATGTGCTGTGGACGGGCTTCCAGAACCGCGGCTTGCCGAAAAAGATCCTGGTCGACAACGGCAGCTGCTTCAGGGACCACCGCCTCGCCCTCGGGTGTGCGGCCCTGGAGGTTTCCCTCTGCTTCTGTCGTCCCTACCACCCCCAAGGGAAGAGCAAAATTGAAAGATTCTGGCTCACGGTACGGATGCAGTTTCTCTCGGTATTGGAAAACCCTGACAAGATGACCCTCGAGCAGCTGAATGTGTTGTGGGCCCGATATGTCGACGAGTACAACAACCGACCACACAGCGCGTTGAAGGACCCCCGGACAGGAAGACAGCTTTCGCCCCTGGAGCGGTACAAGCAGGATATGAGGACCTACCGCTATGCACCGAAGCAGATGCCCAGGTACTTCCGCTACAGCGAGAAGCGGCTGGTTTCCCAGGCGCGCACCATCAGCTTCAACAACAAGTACTACCAGGTGCCCATCGGTCATGCGGGCAAGAAGCTGGAGATACGCTTTTTCTCCAAGGACGGCGAGATAGAGGCCTTCGAGGGGGAGAAGAGCCTGGGCGTGCTCAGCGAGGTCGACCTGCATGCAAACTGCAGGGGCCGCAGGCGCCCTGAAGGGGGCGGGAAATGAAACAGGCAAGGCCCGAACTGATCAACGTCCCCCTGATGCAGTACTTCAGCCTCAAACGCGAGCCGTTCTCCGACAACATCAAGGCCACCGAGCTGTGCGAGCTCCCAAGCGTGAAGGAAATTTCATCGATTGTGGAGATGGTATGCATGAACCACTGCCATTTCGCCTTCACCGGACCCACCGGCAGCGGCAAATCCACCATACTCAGGTATGTGTGCGACCGCCAGGAGCGCCTGGGAAGCCGCGTGCTGATGATCAACGGCGGCGACTGGGGCTTCGGTGAGTTCCTCAGGCAGGTCATGGAACGGTTGAGCATAGACTACCGCTCCTACCATCCATCCACCATGATCAGGCTCATCCAGGTTCAGATGGCAAAGTCGGAGGAGGACGGGCACCCGGTGCTGCTGGCCCTGGACGAGGCGGACAAACTGAGAAACGAGGTATTCCACCAGCTCCACCTGATAGTCAGTGCACCGGAAAAGGGGGCCTCGCTTGCATCCATCCTGGTCTGCGGGCAGGACGCCCTGGCCGACAAGCTCACCAACCCCATGGCGATGCCGTTGCGCTCCAGAATGTATCCGGGATATTACATCCCCTCCATCAACAG
>JAAZAT010000259.1 GCA_012514185.1 Spirochaetales bacterium
CCATGAAGGCTCTCTACTTCGATGCCGGACCAAACGCCGACCAGGTTCGGGAAGCAGAGATTCCCGCCCACCTCTTGGAAGAAGCTACTGCCAAGCGCGAGGAACTGCTTGACGGTGTTTCCATGTGTTCCGATGAGCTGATGGAAGCCATGCTTGAGGACAATGTAACTGTTGAACTTCTGCGCAAGGCGATTCACGATGCTACCATCCGTCTTGAGCTCTGCCCGGTATTCATGGGCTCGGCCTACAAGAACAAGGGCATCCAGACATTGCTCGATGCAGTAGTCAGCTACCTGCCCAATCCTACCGAAGTTGTGAACAGGGCTCTCGATCTGGACAAGAACGAAGAAGAGGTCATCCTCAAGTCCGACGACGATCTTCCTCCTGTCATTCTTGCTTTCAAACTTGAAGACGGCCAGTACGGTCAGCTTACCTACATTCGTGTCTATCAGGGGAAGGTGAAGAAGGGCGATGAGCTCTACAACACCCGATCCAAGAAGAAGTTCCGTGTTGGTCGCTTGATCCGCATGCATGCTGCCGCCATGGAAGACTTGACTGAAGCCGGTTGCGGTGAAATTGCAGCCCTCTTTGGCATCGAGTGCGCCAGTGGTGACACGTTCTGCGATCCGAAACTCAACTACTCCCTCTCCTCCATGTACGTCCCCAATCCTGTTATCTCACTGGCCATCAAGCCGGTGGACAAGAAGGCTGCCGACAATATGGGTAAGGCTCTCAACCGCTTTACCAAGGAAGACCCGACGTTCCGCAGTTATGTAGACCCTGAGTCCAATCAGACGATCATTCAGGGTATGGGCGAACTGCACCTTGAAGTCTATGTCGAGCGCATGAAGCGCGAGTACAAGGCCGAGGTCGAGGTCGGTCAACCCGAGGTTGCCTACCGCGAGGCCATCACAGCCCGTGCCGACTTCAACTACACCCACAAGAAGCAGACTGGTGGTTCCGGTCAGTACGCACGTGTCGCCGGATATTTCGAGCCGCTTCCGGATCCTGTCGAGGGCGAAGAGTACAAGGACTACGAGTTTGTGGACGAGGTCAAGGGTGGAGCCATTCCGACCGAGTATATTCCTTCCTGTGACAAGGGTTTCCAGCTCGCTGTCAAGAAGGGCAGCCAGGTCGGCTTCCCGGTCATCGGAGTCAGGGCTGTGGTCAACGATGGTGCCTGGCACCCGGTTGACTCCTCAGACCAAGCCTTCCAGACCGCTGCCTTGGGTGCTTTCCGCGAAGCCTTTGAAAAGGCGAAGCCTGTCATCCTTGAACCGATCATGAAGGTCGAAGTTGTTGCCCCGAACGAGTTCCAGGGCGGTGTATTTGCTTCGATCAACCAGAGACGTGGTTTGATCGTCAGCTCCACCGAGGATACTGCCATGTGTACCGTTCTCGCCGAGGTTCCCCTCTCCGAGATGTTCGGCTACTCCACGGTGCTCCGCTCCCTGACTCAGGGAAAGGGTGAGTTCACCATGGAAATCGGCAAGTACGGCCGCGTACCCGCCGGTGTTTCCGAGCAGCTGAAGAAGGATTATCAGGAGAAGCGCAGAAAAGAGCAGAAGTAAGTTCCGCCCTGCCTTTCACCATCGCCCCCATGGGAAGCTTTCTTCCTGTGGGGGTTTTCTTATTTGTAAAAGATTTGCAGGCAAATAGTTGTCATTACCATAGCTGTAGAGCGTAGTAAAACAAAGTAATACGGTAAGATATTAGGCCAATATCTTATTATAATACTAGGAAATAATTCCACTCTTTTTTCTTGACAAGTACATTTTCTGATCCATATTATATAAACGTCTATACAGCTATATGTCTAGTCAAAAAGAGGTGCTTCCATGACATTCAGAAAAGACCGGTTGCTTTCAGCCGTTGTGGCTGCAATTTCGATCCTGCTCTTCCTCCCTACTCTCAAATTTCCGAAATCTGCCTCCTATTATCCGCAAGGCATCCTGATCCTCCTCGTTCTCTTGTGCATTCCCTTATGGGTCAAGGCCAAAAAGGAGGAGACCGTAACAATTGAACTCGTGCTGAAGAATTTCCTGACTACAAGAAATCTTCTCTACGTCATTGGATCCATCATCCTGCTGATCTCTTTGATGGATGTCATCGGCTTGTACATCGAGTTGCCACTGTTTGTAGGTTTCATCATGTATCGGCTCGGCTTTCGAAAGAGACTTCCACTTTTTGCAATATCTCTTGGGCTGACGTTTCTGGTGTATCTGCTTTTCGGTGTCATGTTGAAAGTCCAAATTCCCATGGGCTTATTACAAATGTAGGGGGAGCCAACAGTATGCAGGCATTTCTTCAAGGACTACAACTTACTACAACGTTTCCAGCATTGTTTGCGATTTTCATCGGCAGCATTGGTGGCATCATCATCGGCGCCCTCCCCGGATTGTCTTCAACACTTGGTGTTGCATTGCTTGTTCCCTTTACCTTTGGATTGGAGCCGGCGACTGCGATGGGCCTTTTGGCGGGCATGTATTGCTCATCAATCTATGGAGGCTCGATTACTGCGATTCTCATCAATACCCCGGGAACAGGGGCTGCAGCTGCAACGGTACTTGATGGATATCCCATGACCAAGAACGGCCAGGCTGGAAAGGCTCTGTATACGGCCATCATCTCTTCATTCATCGGAGGCATGTTTGGTACCTTTGCACTGCTGTTCATTGCCCCTCTCCTGTCCCGCGTCGCCTTGAAATTCGGTCCTCCCGAGACATTTATGTTGAGTGTCTTCGGCTTGACGATCATTGCGTCCGTCTCAAGCAAGAATTTAACCAAAGGAATCATGGCCGGATTGTTCGGTCTGTTGCTGAGCACTGTTGGATTCGATTCCGTCACCGCATACCCCCGCTATGCTTTCGGCAACATCCACCTGTATGAGGGCATCGCATTGGTTGTCGCCCTTGTCGGCTTCTTCTCGATTCCCGAAGCGCTGACACTGGTGAAATCGAAGCAGAAGAAAATGAATATCGACATCGACCTGAAGAAAAATTCGGATGACAACAGGCTTACGGGCAAAGAGATTCTGCGCCTGATACCCACCTTCCTGCGAGGATCGGTCATAGGGACGCTCATCGGGATCATCCCCGGTGTGGGAACGCCGGTGGCTTGCTTTCTTGCATACAATGAGGAGAAACGATTCTCAAAACATCCGCATCTGTTCGGTACAGGCATTATAGAGGGGGTTGCAGCCCCTGAAACTGCCAACAATGCGGTTGAAGGCGGATCCTTTGTCCCGTTGCTTACATTGGGTATTCCCGGCAGTTCCCAGACAGCTGTGTATCTCGGTGCGCTGTTGATACTCGGGATCAAACCCGGCCCTGAGCTCTTTTCAACCCAAGCTCCGATTGCTTACTCCATCATCCTTGGACTGTTCATCGCCAACATCATGATGCTGTTTCTTGGACTCGGTGGTGTCCGGTACTTCGTCAAGATCATCAAGATGCCCAATGCAGTGATGATTCCGGTCATCCTGACCTTCTCGATCATCGGTGCATATGCGATCAATGCGAGCATTTTCGATGTCGGTCTCATGTTCTTCCTTGGCCTGATCGGGTATGTGATGAGGTTGAATTCGATCCCGATTGCACCGACGGTCCTGGCCTTGATCCTCGGCCCCATCGGGGAGGATGCCTTCCAGCAAACGGTATCCATCACCCATGGGCAGGTTTGGATGATTTTCTCGCGGCCCATCTGTATTGTGCTACTGGTTATCACGGTTCTATCGGTATTTTTCAGCTTGAGAAAGAACAGGATTGTGGAGTGAATGCGTGTATCCATTGGATACCATAATAGTTCGAAGGAGGTTTCAAGTGAAACACGGTAAGATGTTCGCAAGTATTCTATTGGTTCTTCTGGTCGGTGTCGCTCCCTTGCTCGCCCAAGGGCAGGCTGAGCTGGAGTACCCGACAAAAGGTATTGAGGTATTGGTTGGGTACTCGGCAGGCGGGGCTACCGACATTGCTGCACGGCTGGTTGCTCCGTTCATGGAAAAAGAGCTGGGCAAGCCTGTGACTGTAATCAACAAGCCGGGGGCGGGCGGGGAGATCGCACACTCTGCAACCGCCATCGCAAAGCCTGATGGATATACGCTGGGCTACATCCATGCACCGGCCACCATCTCCATCACGTTGAACAGGAAAGCTTCCTATGCCCTCCAAGACTTTGTGATCATCGGCAACGTGGTTTATCATGAGAACCTGATCGTCGTTCCTCCTACCAGCCGCTTCAAGACTATCCAGGATGTTCTTACGTATGCAAAGGAGAATCCAGGTAAGTTGACCATCGGTAACTCTGGTGCATATGCCGATGATCATCTTGCATCCTTGGCACTACAGAATACCGCCGGTGTAAAGTTCGAGGACACGATGTTCCAGGGAACCGCTCCGTCGTTGGTTGCCCTGTTGGGCGGGCATATCGATTTGGTGATGTGCAACGTTGCAGATATCGTCGATAAGGTGAAGCAGAAGCAGCTTGTGGTTCTGGCTACCTTGGGTTCTGAGCGGAATGCCTTGTTCCCTGATAGTCCGACCATGAAAGAACTCGGCTACAACGTCATGATGGGCAACTATACCACGCTGGCTGCACCGGCGAACACGCCTGCACCCATCGTCAAGCTGTTGCAGGATACATTGCAGAAAGTAACGGCATCTGAAGAGTATGTCGCCAAGGCTACCGAGATGGGCCTCCCGATCAAATATTTCACTGCACAAGAGACCACGGAAATCTACAAGCAGCAAGAGCAGAGGCTCAAGGAACTTTGGATAACCCTGGGTCTTCCGACTCAGTGAGAATTCCAGCACATATTGAGATGGCATGAGTACAACCTAAGGAGAAATGAATGATTCAATCACACTATGATGTAATTGTTGCAGGCGGAGGTACAGCTGGATTTGCAGCAGCAATAGCCGCTGGACGCAATGGGGCAAAGACTCTGTTGGTGGAGAAAAATGGATATATCGGCGGTACGTCGGTGATGGGAATTCCCTTCTTGGGTGTTTTTGATGGAAAAGGGAATCAAATTGCCAAAGGAATCCTGGAAGAGGTTGTACAAAGATTGGAGAAAGAGGGAGGATCCATCGGCCATGTTCATGGTGCACGATGGTCGAACAAAGGGCATATGGACGGTGATATGTTCTCCCTTACTCCTTTCGACAGTGAAATTTTCAAATATGTCGCACAGGAGATGGTCCTCGAGGCGAATGTGGACATTTTGTTGCACACGTGGATCGCTGCGGTGGTGAAAGAAGGGAATCAAGTAAAAGGCATCAAAGTCCTGAACAAGGGCGGAGAGTCAACCATCACTGCTGATTTTGTGATCGATGCTACCGGAGATGCTGATGTGTGTCATTTAGCCGGTGCACAGATGATTCAGAAGAATCATGTGCAAAACTCATCGATACTCTTCGTGATGAACAACGTGGATACGGAGGCGCTGTATCAGGGGTTGGAGAAAGGTGACAATGTCGAAGGATGGGGATGGTGGCATTCCCGTGTTGTCAAGAAGGTGAAACTTGGGGGCAGCGAACCTTCGTATGTCCACATCGCAGGTCATTTCAAACCGTTCGATGATGCAACGGAAATTACCTTTACTGCTGTATCGGGTCGTCAGAATGAAGTGTACCTCAATGCAACCAGAACTGTTAACATTGATGCAACAAATGCCGAAAGCTTGACGTATGGTGAAATTTCCGAGCAGAGGAATATCCGACGGCTGGTACAAGGACTGGTTGCACATGTTCCCGGCTTTGCACATGCATACGTGAGCCGCACTTCTGAATTGGGAATTCGGGAGAGCAGGTCTGTTGTCGGAGATTATGTCCTGCAGGGTGAAGATGTGTTCAATGCAAGGGTCTTCGAGGACACCGTCGCCCGTGGAGCGTATCCTTCCGACATCCACGATCCGAAGGGGGGCAAGACCCAGTTCACCTTCATCAAGGGTGGGGAGAGCTACGGCATTCCCTATCGCTGTTTCCTTCCCAAGGGGCTTGGGGGTCTGTTTGTAGTTGGCCGTCCGATATCTGCAACACAGGATGCAAACGGAACAACACGGTTGCAAGGTACTGCAGTGGCTCAGGGACAGGCGATCGGGACCGCTGCCGCCCTGTGTGTAAAACGCGGCTTGAAGGAAAGGCAATTACCCGTCAAGGATTTGCAGGCAACGCTTGTTGCACAAGGTGCAGTAATTTAAGGTATTGAACAGAGCAAACTGAAGGAGGATGTATAGACATGTATATCCTCCTTCAGTATTATTTTATATGCCGAGTGTGGTAAGATGTGATGAAATGGAGAGTATCAGATGCCTGCTTTATTCGAAGATAGGAGAATCCCGCGGTACGTACAGGTTATCGATTATATTCAAGACCATATCATGCGGGGAGAATGGGGGCCGCACCACAAAGTCCCCAGTGAAGACGATCTTTCCAATCAATTCTCATTCGCCCGCGGTACAATCCGGCAAGCCATCAATGAGCTGGTGAACTCAGGAGTCTTATACCGCATCCAGGGAAAAGGTACGTTTGTAGGGCCGAAACTCATCCAGCATGATGTAAGCACTTCGGGTTTCCGCTCTTTCTTGGATGAGTTCATCGATAAGAATGTAGTATTTGAGACAATCCAGCTTGGATGTGTGATCGTGCCTATGTTCACTCCGATCAGCGATGTGATGCATCTGGATTCAGCGGATAAAAGATTGGTGAAGATCAAACGGCTGCGAACCACGTGCGGCGACCCGTTCATGTATTCGGAGAACCACATTCCCCTGGACCGGTATCCGGGCATTTCCGAACTTGATTTCTCGCATCATGGCATCTATGAGATTCTTCAATCAAAATACGACTTGAAAGTCGGATCGATGAAACGGTATTTCCAGGCGGTCAAGGCCGAAGGAGATGCCGCCCGCTTGCTGAAAGTGGCGGCGGGTTCCCCCCTGATTCTTATCGAGCAAATCGTATTCGATCGTGACGGTGCATGCACCGATTATGCCTTCATCTGGTTCAGAAGCGACAAGGTCAGAATATCTGTAGACATGAATCGGCATTGATGCGGGTGCATGGGAGAATTGTTCCAGCGGTAGGATCCTATGCAAATTTGTACCCAACCCGCGATTTCCATAGTATACTAAGGGTGAACCTAATTACTACTTGGAGGTGAGCACTATGGAAATTCAAGAGTTGAACGACTTGAGTCCTCTTCGCGTTTTTGATGAGTCATTGGGCGGCGGGCTCGGTCGTGGAAACCTCGGGGTCCTCGTTTCTCGTCACGGGGTTGGGAAAACAGCATGTCTGGTACACCTGGCCACAGATAAACTGCTCAGAGGTGAGCATGTGATCCATGTCTCTTTTTCCGGCAATGTCGAGCACGTCATCAATTGGTACAAGGAAGTCTTCCGGGAAGTCTCTGAAGGCCGCAGCCTTGATGATGCAGCATCGGTGTACAATAATATTCTCTCCAACCGTGTGGTCATGAACTTCAGCCAAGAAAATGTCACCATCGAAAAGGTGCTTTCGAGCTTGGAAACATTGATCAAGCATGGTTCTTTCAAAGCTGACGCCATTCTTTTTGATGGGTACAAGTTGACCATCGCAACCGAGGATGATGTCAGGAAAATCAAGCAGTTCGCGCAGAGCATGAATCTTGAAGTCTGGTTCAGTGTATCTCCGGTTCGTGCTGATGTCGTCTATGACAAGTACGGTGTTCCCAACACCATGCAAAAATATGTTGATCTTATCGATGTACTGATCGGACTCATCTACAATGAGGAGCGTGACAAGGTAGTCATGACTGCGGTGAAGTCCAATGGGGGAATGGTCGAAAAGCCTATGGGGGTCAGCCTCGATCCCAAGACCATGCTCATTTCCAAGTAATGTTCACCTGAAGGCCGCCTGAGAGCGGCCTTCAGTGTACTTGCTGGTCGGGCCGGCCTGTTCTAGCAGGCCGGTCTCTTGCATCAGAGCGGCTTGATGCTCAGGTTCTCGCCCTCAAGACCGATTTTCACTCCTTGGGAAGTGAGTTGGATGCGGTTCGGATGGGCGAGCATCCACTTGTTTTGCTTGAACAGCAGCCTATCCTCTTCGGTGTTCTCCCTATACCGGCCTTCTTGGTCCAACGGCTCGTTCGTCCCCTTTGGAAGGACGATGATGGATTTGAAGCCCTCTTGGTGTACACACAGCGGAGCCAGGTGCAGCACCTTTGCCTTGATAAGTGCAACCGAACCCTTGGGAAAGTAAAAGAGTTCCGCTGCATTGGTGTGGACTGAATTGAAATCCTTCAACTGGGAGAAAGGAGTCAGGAACTGCAGGCAGTCGGTCACTGCAATGAACAGTTCGGGACTCTTGTGGTACTCGGCACCGTTGATCGATCTGTTGCGTCCGTTACAGTACCCAACCTGGATCTCCTCTCCTTCAAAGTATGCAGACAGGCTCTTGGCCTCATCGAGCACTTCCAACTCCGGCAGTGAAGCGACATAGATGTTTCCCTCTTGGGGAATGGCGGTAAGCCTGTGCGCTGTCTCCAGGAGGTCGTCAACCTTCAGCTCTTCGAGCAAGGCCCCGTACTGGGCAAATCGTGAGGAGTCGATGCGATGAATCATGAAATGGGGATTTGCGCTGATCAATGCGCCGGGAATTTGATAAAAAGCTGATTGCATGGTTTACCTCGTACCTATCAACATGAAGATTCCAGTCAACAAGAGCATGGAGAATACGATAAGGGAGAATTTGCGCGCATCGACCCTGTCGTGCACCCGTTCCCCGATGACCACCCCCACGACAACGAAGGGTATGAGCAAGGCTGTCGTTTTCAAGGTACCCTGGTCGAGAGATCCCTCTCCGATGTATGTTGCGATGATGATCGTATTGAGCGTTGTCCACAACAGGCAGAGCGTGGCCCTGAAGGAACCCTTGTCCGGCAGGGCGCGGGTGGCGTAGAGCACCACCAAGGGGCCGCCGGAGGAGAAAAGGCCATGAACGATGCCTCCCAGAACGAGCAGCGCATAGTAGGGCAGGGCCCGCTTTCCTTGGGGAAGGCCGCCCTGTTCCTGCTTGCGCACAAGCCGGTACAGCTGGCTGACTGAGACAAGAACGATGAATACGGCCAGGATTATCGAGAGGGAGGAAGTGTCCTGGCTGCGAAAAAGATACATGCCGAAGGGAAGACCGGCAAGCATGCAAGCGGTGATGATTGCATAGTGCTTGAAGTCAATCCTGCGAACATTTCTCACCGCCAAGTACAGGGCCAGCAACCATGCAAGGATGGTGATGACTTTCACCGCAGTCTTCACCCCGAGCAGGGCGCTGACAAACGGCATGGCAAGCACTGCACACCCGAACCCGGTCACTGCTTCCAAGGCATGGGTGATCAGGACGACCACACCGCTGGCAAGAATTGCACTCACCGCTTGGCCTCGATGATGCGGTGAAGGTCATCCTTGGACAGGGGCGGCTTCTGATTGTGCAGCTTCGGATCGTCAAGGCAACGGTCGAAGATCGAGATGTCTGTGAGCTCGACGCCGATGTCGGCGAACCTGGTTGGAATACGAAGGTCCTGCATCAAAGTTGCGATGTCGTCTCTGAGGGCTGCAACGGCTTGCCCGTCGCTGAGGGAGGGGTGGAAATGCTTGCCGATGCAGGCCAGCTCTGTCCGATTCGTCTCATCCTGCACCGCCCAGTCGAAGATTTCCAGCAACGTGAAGGCGCACGCAAGGCCATGGGGAACATGCCAATCCTCGCTGAGGACAAAGGAAATGGCATGCCCGGCGGCGGTCCCGGTGATGTTGAAGGCGATCCCGGCTTTTGTGGATGCCTGCAGCATGGCCTTCATGAGTTCCCGCTTCCGGGGACTCTGCTCTTGGATGGCCTTGTGCAACTTGGGAAGGGTTTCCAGGATATCGATGGCAGCATTGCGCCCTATCGTTCTGGTGATGGGAGTGCTGTTCTTGTTCCAGATCGACTCCAAGGCATGGTCCAGGGCATCCAGGCCTGTGGCAGCACACAGGGAGGGGGGAACGCTGTCGAGCAGGGATGCAACCAAGAGTGCGGTGTGGGCGGTCATCAGGGGAGAGCCAAGGGTGTACTTCCTTCCGCTTTCGGCGGTGTAGACCCCCACTTTGGTGACTTCCGAACCCGTACCTGCGGTGGTGGGAATCAAGACCAGCGGTTTTGAGCGCTCGGTGATGCGCCGCTTCGGGTTGTTCGTGAGGTACTCCTCAAGACTTCCACCGTTGGATGCGAGCATGGCAAGCGCTTTAGCCGAGTCGAGGGTGCTGCCGCCGCCGATGCCCAGGACGACATCGCACGCAGCAAACCGCGGATCGGTATACATGTTCATGATGTCCACGGTTCGGGGGTTCGGCTGGATCTTATTGAAGATCCTGACTTGAACACAGTCAGCCAACTCCTCCAGCAGGGTGTCCTTGGCAGGAATCGGGGCGCCGTCGACGACAGCGCCTACGATGAGCCCTTCCTCCTTGTTTGCCGAGAACTGGAGGATACTGGCAAGGGTTTTTCCGTTCAGATCGGCAAAGCTCTGGATATGAACCGAGCTTGCCAGGCTTTCGATCATTTGAGATTCTCCTCTTCAATGGCCTGCACCTGTGCGAAGGCATTGGTCAGGAAGTCCTTCTTGAACTCCATCTTCTGGGTGAAGGCCATGGCAAGCCATGCATCGACGATTTGCTTGCCTACAAAGGGTGCAGTGATCCAGCCCCCGAGGGTGATGACGTTTGCATTGTTCACGATTTTCGCCCGTTCTGCACTGAAAATGTCATCCACCACGCAGGCATAGATGCCTTTGTGCTTGTTTGCCACGATGGCCATTCCCTGGCCGGTGCCGCAGACCAGGATCCCTTTCTCAGCCTTTCCCTCCTGGATCGCCTTAGCCACCTTGGGGGCCTGGATGAAGTAGGGTTGTGGTGCGTTCTCGCTCTCGATGCCGAAATCGAGGACGGTGTATCCGCTTTCTTTCAGATGTTCAACCAGCTCCTTCTTGAGGGGAAACCCGCTCAGATCGCTTGCTATCGCTATGGTCATGCATTCCTCCTTGTGCCTTGTACCAATGTCAGGGCCTTGCGTGTGATTTCTTCTGCAGTGAGGCGGTAGTGCTCAGCGAGCCAGGATTGCGTACCGACCTGACCGAACTCGTCGTGGATGCCCACCATCGCCATCGGTGTGGGATAATTTTGTGAAAGGAAGTTTGCCACTGCAGAGCCCAAGCCTCCGGCTGTCTGATGGTTCTCGGCCGTTACGATGCAGCCGGTTTTCTTTGCATAGGAGAGGACGAGCTCCTCATCCAAGGGCTTGACGGTATGCATGTCGATTACCGCTGCATCCAAGCCTTTTTGCTTGAGCAACTCCCGCGCCTTGATAGCTTCACCGACCATGATGGCCCCGAGGGCGATGATGGTAACATCGCTGCCGTCGCCGAGCACCTTGCCCTTGCCCAAGGTGAAGGATTCTCCTTCTTCATACAAGGCAGGGACAGCCTTGCGGTGCAGGCGCATGTAGGTGCACCCTTGGTGCTCTGCACACGCTTTGACCAACGCCTTCAGGCTTACCGGGTCGGATGGCTCGATGATGGTCAGGCCCGGGATCATGCGCATCAGGCCGATATCCTCGAAGGGCATGTGCGTTCCCCCGTTGAAGGCCGCACTGATGCCGGGGTCGGTTCCCACCAGCTTCACGTTCAACCTTGCATAGTTGGCGGAGATGAAGAACTGGTCAAACACCCGTCTTGAGGCGAAGCAACCGAAGGTGGCTGCAAAGGGAATCTTGCCGGCTGCGCTCAGGCCGGCGCTCACGCCGACAAGGTTGGCTTCGGCGACGCCGACATCGACGGCACGATCGGGGAACCTCTGCTTGAAAGCCATGGTCCCGCTTGCCCGCATTAAATCAGCTTCGACCACCATGATCCGGTCATCTGCCTGCGCAAGCTCGATAAGGGTATCGCAGTAGACTGCGCGCATCTCTTTGGTTTCCATCATCTCCTCCTCATCCCAGCTCGGCAATCGCCGCTTTGGCGGTTTGCAGATCAAAGTTCATATTGTGGTTGGTTACCTTGTTCTCGCAGAAGGAGGCTCCCTTTCCCTTGATGGTATCCAGGATGATCATCGAGGGTTTGTCCGATTGCTCTTGTGCCTTCTGGATGGCACCATCCATCGCTGCAAGGTCATGGCCGTCGACGCGCTGGGTGAACCAACCGAAACTCTTCCATTTCATCTCGATGTCCCCGAGGCTCATGATGTCATCGGTCATGCCGTCGATCTGCATTTTGTTGTTGTCGGTGAAGGCAATCAGGTTTGCGAGCTTGTAATGGGCGGCAAAAAAGGCAGCCTCCCAGTTTTGTCCTTCCTGACTCTCCCCGTCGCCGATGACGGCATAGACATAGCGGTCCTTTTTGTCGATTTTCCCTGCATAGGCTAGACCGCAGGCGGCTGACAGGCCCTGGCCGAGAGAGCCTGTGGTCATGTCAATTCCCACCGTCTTGGTCCGGTCGCAGTGACTGGGAAGGTTGGTTCCTCCCTGGTTGAGCGTATCCAGCTCCGATAGGGGGAAGAAGCCCTTGAGCGCCAGTGTTGCGTACAACGCCGGTCCTGCATGACCCTTGGACAAGACCAGAAGGTCACGGTCCTCCCAGGTCGGGTTGGCAGGATCGATGTGCATCACCTTGCCGTAGAGCAGGGCCAGCAAGTCCGCGATCGAGAGGGCGCCGCCGATGTGTCCGACGCCGAGATTTCCAATCGTATACAGGGTTTTCTTGCGGATTTCCTTGGCGAAATCCGACAGGGTCCGCAGTTGTTGCGAGGTGAGCATGAAGGTACCTCTCTTTTAGTTACTTAGTGAAAGTAAATATATTCCATTCCTTCCTGCTTGTAAAGCCACTTCTTGTGGATTTTTTTCATCGATGGTATTAGACTGGTCGCACAAGGGAGGGTGCAATGCAAGGAAATCCACTGAGGGCATCAGATTTGCGGGTCCATAATCAGAATATGGTGCTCTCCCTCATCCATGCTTCCAAGGAAGCAGGCACCAGCCAATCGGAGGTGGTGCAAAAGACCGGGTTGAAAGCCCCGACCATTTTCCGCATCTTCACCTCCTTGGAAGAAGAAGGCCTGATAGTCCCCGCCCAGGGCAATACAGAGGATGTCGTGGCAAAGAAGGGAAGGAGACCGGTCCTGTATGTGGTTTCCAAGCATGCCCGGTATACCATCGGTCTTGAATTTTGGACCGCCTTTCTCTCCCTCGGTGTCTTCGACTTCCAAGGCGAGCGGATCTATTCGGTCATGCATCCGCTCTCCGAATCCGTGCATGCGGGCCAGGTAATCGACCTCATCGTGAGCGAGATCCATCGGATACTGGCCGAACTTTCCATCCCCAAGCAGAAGATCATCGGGGTGGGGGTGGCTGCCCCCGGCCAAGTCGACCTCGCAGGCAAGCGGGTGCGCTACTATCCCCGCATCGAGGGCATGAAGGATATTGCCTTGGTCGATGAGCTTTCGAGCCGGCTCGGCCTTGCGGTGATGATCCACAACAACTGCAGCGCCCTTGCCTTCAGCGAGTACCGCTACGGCGGATTCAACCACCAGGGCAGCATGTTCACCTTCCTGCTCAGGACCGGGGTGAATGGTGCCTTCGTGCATGATGACGAGATCTACATAAACAGCCAGAACCAGACTATCGAGTGTGGCCATATCCCGATCGACAGTGACGGGCCCCGGTGCAGTTGCGGCAGTCGCGGCTGCCTGCAGGCGTATCTGCAGGACCTGGACCCGAACTCCGTGGAGCTCAGGCTCGCCCTGTTTGAAGGGCTTGAAGAGAAGCTCCAAAACGGTGATGGAGTGGCAAAGCGGACTATCGAACGGGCTGCCGGGTACCTGGTCATCGCGATGAAGGTTCTCACCCGTCTGCTGGCTCCGAAATCCTTCCTGTTCGTTGGGTGTTGTGAGACCATCGCCCAGGCCTTGCGTGAACAAGTCGAACACCTCTTGAGCGAACCTGATGCTTTCTGCTCGGAAACCCCGCAAATTTTTGCTACCGCGTATGACCCGTTGCTTGCCCAGAAGGGGGCGAGCGACTTGGTGCTCCAAGAGTACTTCCGCTGAAAAAACGAAAGTTTTCATTGACGAAACAGGTATTGTGGTATTTACTTACTTATGGAAAGTAACTATATCAGGTGAAGCTTGGCCTTCCCCTTTCCCATCCATAAGGAGTCGAGCGTGAAACATCCCGTAACGATAGCAGTAGTATGCCTTGCAAGAAAAACCTATGACTATGAGGCTGCAAGACAGCTCTATTCCAAGATCCGTCAGGATCTCAAGAAGATCGAGGATGTCCAGTGGTGCTTTATCGATGAGCTGGTGATCAGCCAGGAAGACGGCATGGCAGCTGCATCCAAGCTGGCAGGCGAGCATGTGGATGGCTTGATCTGCATTTCCGGGACATTCCATCTGGGGCATCTGGTCCTGATGCTCAAGCGCGAGCTTTCGGTTCCTGTTCTTCTGTGGGGCCTGCCTGAGCTGCCGTACAACGGGGGAAAGATTCGGCTCAATTCGGTATGCGGAGTGAACCTGAACGCCTCCAACCTCTATAAGAGCGGGTTTGACGACTATTCGGTCATCATCCAACATACGGTTGACGAGGATTGGATTGATGCCCTTCGGGTGATCAAGGCGATGAAGGGCGCAAAAATCGGCATCATCGGATATCGTGCCGACGGATTCTTCAATGTCGGGGTGCAGGACAACCTGCTTTTCGGACAGACCGGAGCCTTGGTCGATCATTATGAGCTGTCCGATGTGCACACCTATGAGGTGCCTGCCGAGCAAGTTGCACAGCGGCGCAAGCAGCTTGAGGCGACGTTCGATGTCTCAACCCTGTCTGCATACCAGCTGGATAAGGTGTCCCAGCTCTCTGCAAAACTTGATGCCTTCTACCATGCAAACGGACTGTCCGCCCTTGCGATCCGCTGTTGGCCGGAGTTTGCCCGCGATTTCGGGGTTTCCCCCTGCGCGGCGATGTCGTTGCTGCAATCAGAGGGCCTCATCCTGGCTTGCGAAGGGGACATCGACGGAGCTCTTTCCATGATCGCCCACAAGGCACTTGGGGCCCAGACGCCCTTCCTCTTCGACTTCTCGCAAGTGGATTTCGAACAGGATTTCGCTCTTTTCTGGCATTGTGGGGTGGCCCCCTGCAACCTTTGGGACGGTGTATGCAACCGAAGCCTGGACACCTACTTTGCCGGCGGCAAGGGTGTGACAGCAGATTTTGTCCTGAAGAGCGGAGAGCTTTCGGTGCTTCGCATCGATTCAGCCCGGGGTGGATACCGCATGTTCCTGCAGAAGGCGAAAGCCATACCCATGGAGAAGCTGCTGAAGGGAACGTACATGAAGGTGGTGTTCGACCGGCCGGTCAGGGAGGTATTGAACCTGGTACTGGACAACGGACTCGCCCACCACTCGTCGGTGGTGTACGGCTCTTTCATCCGCCCCTTGGAGTTCGTTGCCAAGATCAAGGGATGGCAGGTAATCCAGTAGCTTCGTTTTTCGATACATTACCATACAAACTTTTTGCCTGTAAGGCGAAAATAGGATACAAAGGAGATAGCTATGTTGAAAAAATCAAGATTACTTGCGGCTCTGCTGATGCTTTGCCTGGTCTTCCCGCTCGTTGCCCAGGGACAAGTCGAGAGTGCTCCCGCCAAGGAGATTGAACTTCGCTGGGCGAGCATTTGGGTAGGAAACGACAGCAAGGCCCCTGCAGTTGAAGCCTTGGTGGCTGAATACAACGCCAAGAATGCCGGAAAGATCAAGGTCGTGATTGAACCGCAGCCCGACTACAATGCCTACGAGCAGAAAGTGCGAACCAGCCTTGCTGCAGGACAGGCACCGGCGGACATCTTTACGATCAAGTTCAATCCGACCACGGCGACCTTCTACCAGAGCAACCTGCTCATGGATTTCGCAAAGGTCATGGATGCTTCTTGGAAGCAGACCTTCGATGCCGGCTCACTCGAGCAATCGACCGTTGACGGCATGCTCAAGTCCCTGCCGATGGAGACTGCAATCCTGCCCATCTGGTACAACATGGATGCATTCAAGAAAACCGGCATCACCGAGCTTCCGACCACCCTTGATGGAATGTTTGCTGCATTTGACAAGCTGAAGGCAGCCGGCATCACCCCGACCAGCCAGATGACCGGTGACACCAATGCGTGGACTTCCATGATTTGGTTCAGCCATTTCGCCGTTTCATTGGGTGGAACCAATGTATGGGAGAAGAGCTTCACCGATCCAGCCTTCGTCGAAGCAGCCAAGCTGACCAAGCGCATGATCACCGAATACTCGACCAGTGATGCAGTCGGCTTGGGAGCCGGCGGCAGCGGCGGTCACTTCCTCGCCGGTCGCACTGCAGTCTTCTCCAACGGGCCTTGGTATGCCGGTCGTGCAGACCTTGCAGCAACCCCGTTCTTCAACTCCATCAAGATTGCGGGTCTTCCCGCTGCCGGTTCGACCAAGGATTTCATGATCAGCCGCCTGCAGGCAAACATCTGCGCAGCCTCCTCCAAGGATAAGGCTCGAGAAGCAGCTATTGTCGACTTCCTGAAGTTCTTGACCAGCGCTCCCTCCATCTCCAAGATTGCCGAGACCAGTGGTGCAATGTTCGCCATCAAGACCGACTATCGTCCCACAAAGGCTCTGCAGAAGCAGTTCTATGATGTTGCTGTTGCTGCCAAGACCACCGCTTTCGATCTCGAAGCCGCCCTCGGTGCAGAAGTGACGCTTGAGTTTGCCCAGCAACTCGGAGCCCTTGCCCTCGGACGCATCAGTGCAGAAGAGTTCTGCGCCTTGGTCGACCGCAAAATCGAACGCTAACAATCCGGTATGCTGCCGTCATCCCGGCGGCAGCATGAATTTGTAATCAGGAGCATGGTATGCAAGCAGTTGGTACGCACCGAAGCCGAGTCTGGACAGCAAGAGTTCTATTTTTGCTTCCGGTCTCCGTTCTCTTCTTTTTCTTTTTCATCTATCCGTTTCTCTTCACCATCTACACAAGTTTCACCAGTTGGAGAGGGATCGGGTCGATGAAATTCAACGGCCTGGCCAACTATACCAAGCTCCTTGGCGACCCCACCTTTCGCAAAGCCTTGGGAAACAACGTCGTATGGGCGCTTTCCCAAGGGTTCATCCAAGTTCCCCTGGCCTGCTTGATAGCCATGATCCTGGTGCGCAAACCTCGGTTCTGGCGATCGCTGAGAACCATTTACTACCTTCCCAACGTCATTTCCACCGTCGCCCTGGCAATGGTCTGGGTCGCCATTTACAACGTGGAGGGACCCTTGAATGCAATTCTGGGTGCCCTGTTCGGCGCTGAGAAGCGCAACTGGCTGGGCAACCCTGATACCGCCCTCTTCGCGGTCATCTTCCAGACGGTCATCTATATCGGTTACTTCATGATCATCCTGCTCGCTTCGGCCATGAACATTCCCCGTTCCCTGTACGAGGCTGCCGAGATCGACGGGGCTTCCACCTTCCAGCAGGAGTTGAGCATCACCCTTCCCATGCTGCGCGGCAGCCTCATCACCACCATGACGCTGGCAATGGCCTACGGCATGCGTCACTTTGAATCGACCTTCCTGATGACCGGAGGCGGGCCTGCGTATGCGACCACCACCATGGGCATCGACCTCTATCTGAAAATGGATGCCCTGCGGTACAGCGAGGCAAGTACTGCAGGCGTGTTCCTCATAATCATGGGAACGGTGGTGATCACCGTTCTTCGCAAGATCTTCGGTTCTTCAGACCCGATGAGCGAAATGGCACAGTAGGAGATGACGATGAAGCACACCTATACACCCGCTCAGATCATCGCCAACTTCCTCAAATGGATCTTGCTGCTCTCCCTGTTGGCCGTAGCCCTGCTGCCTCTTCTGTGGCTGCTGATAAGCTCGCTGAGGACGAACCTGGAGCTGCAGACCAACCCCTTCGGCTGGCCGAAGGACATGCAATGGGTCAACTATGCAAAGGCCCTTGCCATGGCAAGCCTGCCCAGGTTGTTGCTCAACTCCGCAGTGGTGGCTGCAAGCAGCGTCATCCTCAACAGCGCCGTCACCGCCATGGCCTCCTTCATCCTCGCTCGTGAACGATTTCGGGGCCGGGATGTGCTCTACACCTTGTTTACCGCCGGGGTCCTTGTTCCCGTCATCTCGTTCATGGTTCCCTACTTCTCTCTCATTACCAAGAGCGGGCTGTACAACACCTTGCTCGCTCTGGTGCTTGTCTATACGGCAGTGAATATTCCTGTTTCAATCTTTCTGGTAACCGCCTTCATGAAGTCGATCCCCAAGGAGTTGGAAGAGGCCAGCGTCATCGACGGTTGCGGCTTTTTCAAGCGGTTCTCGGTCATTATTCTCCCGCTCTCCCGTTCCGGCCTCGTCACTGCGGCTACCTTCTGCTTCATCTACAGCTGGAATGAGTTTCTGATGGCGATGCTCCTGACCTCCTCGATCGAATCGAGGACCATCCAGCTTGGCATCAAGTTCTTCACCAGCCAATTCATCACCGACTATGCTAGCATGTATGCAGCGGTAGTCATCACCATAATTCCCAGCATCGTTGGATATGTGTTCCTCCATGACAAGATCATCGGCGGCTTGACCGCCGGCGCGGTGAAGGGGTAGGCATGATCAGCTTTTCCAAACAAAACGGCAAACTCTCGGTTTTCTACAATCAGCTCAAGATTCTCGAACACAGCGAAAGTTCTCCCATGCTTGTGCTCAAGCGAGGCAAGGAGAGCGTGGACATGTACCGGGGCAACTTTTTCATCAGTGATGCAATTGAAGAGACCCTGCCGCTTGGCACCTATCTGCTCAGTGAGTCGTACAGCGAAGGCAGGGGTGTTTCCAATCTCACCTTCAGCGCAGGTGCAAAGACGTTCAGTCTCGAGTTGAGCGAGCGGGACGGGAGGCTCCACCTGGGTTTCTCACCCCTTCCAGAGCCCTACAACCGACTCTTCATCCGCTTCCATGCCGACCCGCTCGAGTGTGTATGGGGTTGCGGGGAGCAGTTCTCCCATTTCAACCTCAGGGGAAAAAACTACCCCCTGTGGACCCAGGAACAAGGAGTGGGCAGGAACAAGGAGACTGAAATCACGCAAATCGCCGATCGTCTGGACCGTGCCGGCGGCGATTACCATACCACCTTCTACCCGCAGCCCACCTTCGTCTCAAGCAGGCGCTACTTTGTGCATGCCGATACCTATGGGTATGCTGATTTCGATTTCTCCAATCCGTCGTACCATGAACTGCAGTTCTGGGACGTTCCTGACAGCATTGTCCTTTCCGTCAAGCCGAGCTTGCTGGAAGTGGTGCAGGATGTCTCCCGTTTCCTCGGGAGGCAGCAAACCCTTCCAGGGTGGGTGTACGACGGTATCATCTTGGGGATGCAGGGTGGAACCAGCACCTGCCTTCAGAAGCTTGCGCGGGTGCAAGAGTCCAACATGAAGGTTGCAGGCTTGTGGATCCAGGACTGGGAAGGGGAGAAATACACCAGCTTCGGCAAGCGCCTTCGATGGAACTGGCAGTGGGACCAGAAGCTCTATCCCGGTCTGGATGCCGAGATTGTGCGACTGCGGCAGAGCGGGGTCCGGGTTCTGGGCTACATCAATCCCTACGTGCTGGTCGATCATCCGCTCTACGAAGAGGCTGCGCGGCTTGACTTGTTGGGAAAGCGGGAGGACGGCTCGGTGTATCTGGTTGATTTCGGCGAGTTCGATGCAGCCATCGTCGACTTCACCAAGCCTGAGGCTGTAGCCTGGTACAAGCAGGTGATCAACAAAGAGCTCATCGATTTCGGCCTATCCGGCTGGATGGCCGATTTTGGGGAGTACCTGCCCACCGATGTCGTACTTGCCGGAGGAAAGCCGGCAATGCTCGAACACAACAGGTGGCCGGGCTACTGGGCTGAGATCAACAAGGATGCCATCCAGGAGGCCGGCAGGCAGGACGATATTCTTTTCTTCATGCGCGCCGGTTGCGCGCGCAGCCTCAGTTCGTGCCGGATGATGTGGGCGGGGGACCAGAATGTGGATTGGTCGGAGGATGACGGTCTTCCTTCCGTCCTCACTGCAACCCTCTCGCTGGCGATGAGCGGCATGGGGCTCAATCACAGCGATATCGGAGGTTACACCACCCTCTATGGCATGAAACGCAGCAAGGAGCTTTTGATCAGGTGGGCCGAACAGGCCGCCTTCTCCCCCTTGATGCGCACCCACGAGGGAAACCGACCAAAGGACAACTGGCAGTTCGACAGCGACCAAGAGACCATCGATGCACTAGCCCGGATGACTGATGTGCACGTCAAGCTCAAGCCGTATCTTATGCATCTGGACGAGGAGAATGCACATGAGGGGATTCCGGTGGTCAGGCCGATATTCCTGCACTACGAGCTTGAGGCTTTCTGGAATGTGAAGGACTCCTATCTCTTGGGACGGGACCTCTTTGTTGCTCCCGTCCTCGAACAAGGAGCTGGAAGGCGGGAAGTGCTGCTTCCCGACGACCAGTGGGTGCACCTGTTCACCAAGCTCGAGTACCAGGGAGGGAGGCACACGGTCGAGGCGCCGCTGCTCCGCCCTCCAGTCTTCTACCGAAAGGCCAGCAGCTTCGCCCCTCTCTTTGCATCGATTCAGTAGAGGAACGGGACAGCTTCTTTCAATGTGGCCTTGGGGATGAAGAGCTCGATGATGTTCACGCTCTCCCTCTTGACCAGATAGAGGATGGTGGACAGCGTTCCTTTGGCAAAGGAGTAGATCCCTGAGGGCTTTTCCTGCTCTTTGGCTGGAAGGTTTCCTACCTGGAACGCTTCACGGTCCTTTGCGCTTGCGCTGAAGGCGGAGAAATCCCACAATCCTGTATCAAATGCGGCCTCAAGTTCCTGCTCCTCTGCATCCTCCAGGCGGTGGAAGAAGTCGATGCCGGTGGCGTGTTCCACTTCATCGACACTCACAGCGAACGTTTTCAAGTCTTTTTTGGAACCCTCGTTGGGAAGCAGAAAGCCGATGGCTTTATACTCCGGCTCCTCATAATCCAGAACCACCTTGTAGTAGGCCTCGGGAACCGAAACCTGGTTCTTTCCTATCGTCTTGTACGGGCCATCGGTAAGGACAGGTCCGGTGACTACATACACAGCACCTTCGGTATCGGCAAAATTGCGTACCGTTGCTTCGAGCTTGCTCCAGATACCGCGGTTGAAATCACCGGATTGCGGGCTCATGTTGCTCATATAAAAGGAGCCGCTCATTGCCTCCTGTGACCAGGAAAGGTCGGCTGCCGGGATGAGGTGGCCGCGGTCGTAGCCGCTTGAGCGGTAATCCTCCAAGGTTGCCGATCCGGTGGGGATGGATGGGTCGGCCCTGAAGTCATCGCCCCGATCATGGCTGCCGTACAGCTCTTCGCGGCTCAGGTGGTAGGCCACCCAACGTGCTTGTTCATGCTCTTCATCGTAGAGAAGGGTGTAGCCTGGATGGCGGATTACCAGCTCCCCCTTCTGATACAGGGGAAGTTCCAAATCTTGTATATAGGTGGAAGCACTCGGTAATGACGGTTGCTCGCTTGGTGCAAAGACGAGGGTGATGATCCAAAGAATGATGAGGACGGCAAACAGTATGAGCAGCCGCTTGCCGCGCTTCTTCGCCTTTCCTACTTGTTTTTGCATGCGGTTTGTCTTGTTCTGTTTCGCCATCGATACCTCTCCTTCAAAACCATGAGTATACCCGAGAGCTGCAGGCATGAAAACCGGCAGCTCTTCAGGAAAGGAACCACATACTTGCAGAGAGGTTACGAACGGACGATGGTTATCGTCCCTTGCTTGGGTATCCGCTTTGCAGGATACTCACCCTTGGGATGGCCTACAGCCAGGGTGCCGGTCACCCTGTAGCCTTGGGGAATGCCGAATTGGGTCAGCTTCGTATCGAGCTCATGATTGCCGTTGATGCGGTTGCACCAGACCGAACCAAGTCCCAGGGCATGGGCGGCCTGCATCATGTTGGTCAGGGCGCATGCGGTGTCCTCCTTCTCATAGGCATTGCCTTCCTGGATGGAGACAAGGATCAGGGTGGGGGCGTTGTAGAAGAAGCTGTCGCCTTTTCCAACCACCAGTTCATCGAGCTTTTTCAGTTTCTTTGCATCCTGCAGTGCGGTGAAGTGCCAGGGCTCCTGGTTTCTTCCATTCGGTGCAAGAATCGCTGCCTGTAAAATCACATCCAGATCCTCATCGCTGATCTGCTCGTCGGTAAAGGAACGAACGCTGCGCCTGGCCAGCAGGCTTTCGATGGTGCTGTTCATGTACTGCCTCCTTCTCTCATAGTACCTCTTCCCAGAAAGCCTTCCAATAGGGTAAGGTAGAGACTCATGAAATACCTCACCCAGCTTGCAATCATCTTTGGCCTTTGTTTGGTGGGAGACTTGATTTCCTCGCTCCTTCCGTTCGCGTTTCCCGGCAGCGTCGTAAGCATGCTGCTGATCCTCCTTCTGCTCTCAACCAACCTTCTGAAGGAGCAATCACTGGGGGAGAGCGCGGATTTCATGCTCCGCAACATGACCTTCTTCTTCATCCCTCCCGGGGTGAGCATCATCCGCTACATGGACATCATCCACAGCATCTGGTGGCAGTTGCTGGTCGTCAATATCGTCAGTGTCATCACCTGTTTTGCCGCTGCGAGCTGGACGGTGGTGCTCGTAAGCCGTGCACAAAAGGCACTGCAAAGGAGGAGGCATGCTTGAGATTCTCAGCTCCCCCTTGTTTGGCATAGCACTGTCCATCGTAGCCTTCAGAATTGGGATGTGGGTGAACAAAAAACTAAAAACCCCGTTGGCCAATCCCCTGATCATCGCCATGCTGCTGGTCGTCGGCTTTCTCAGCGCCTTTGGAATTCCCGTTGAAGTATACGAGGAAGGCTCTTCCTTCATTCTCATGTTCCTCGCTCCTGTCACTGCGGTGTTGGCCCTGACCATTTATCGCCAGCGCAAGACCCTGATGAGCAATTTTTTTCCAGTCATCCTGGGTACGCTTGCCGGCTCGCTTGCAGCCTTGGCCACCATCCGGGCCAGCTGCAACATCCTGGGACTGGACCGGACCATCCTCGCAAGCCTGCTCTCCAAGTCGGTGACCACCCCGGTGGCGATTGCGCTGACCGAGCAGTTCGGCGGCATCCCTGCCTTGACCATCGCCTCGACGATCATCACCGGTCTTGCGGGAAACCTGCTCGCACCGGTGCTTCCCAAAGTGTTCGGTATCACCGATCCGGTGGCCCATGGAGTTGGTATCGGATCGTGCAGCCATGCCTTGGGTACAAGCAAAGCCCTCGAAATCGGTGAAATCGAGGGCGCCATGAGTTCCATTTCCATCAGCTTGTCAGCGATTTGGACGGTTTTGCTTGCTCCGCTTTTCTTCTAGCTTGATCAACTTCTGCATGGGTACAAACCCTTCTCCGAGGGCTTGATAGGTTTCATGCACGAACATGAAAGCCTTGGGGTCCTCCTGATGGACGATCTGGGTGAGGTGGTTGATCTGCTGGTTGTGCACCACTGCAAGCAGCATGGTCCTTTCACGTCCGGTGAAGATGCCCACTCCGCTGATCAACGTACCGCCGTGGTGAAGTTCGGTGATGATTCGCTTTCCGATGGCTTCGTGATGCTCGCTGACGATGTAGGCCGTCTTGGCGTACTTGGTGCCGAGGTTCATGACGACAAAGTTGACCATCTGACCCGAGAGGTAGAGGGTGATGACGGCAAAGAGCGCCCGTTCCAGGCCGAATACCACTGCACCCAATACGATCACCGAGGCATCGCACAGAAACAGTGCGGTTCCCAGCGGCAGGGGAGTGAAGCGCGAAAGAATCTGGGCAAGGATGTCCGTCCCGCCGGTGTTGGAGCCCGAGCGCATGACGATGCCGATTCCGCTTCCCAGCAATACTCCTCCGAATATGGCCGATAGCAGGGTGTCCATTCGATCGATATAGGGAAGGAAGCCGTTGTAATCGGTGAGCTGGCCGAAGAGGCTGACCCAGAGGCTGAGAAACAACGTTCCTGCAAGGCTTCTCAGCCCGTAGGTCTTTCCAAAAATTGACATGCCGACCAGAAAAAGCGGTACGCTGATGCAAAGCATGACAAACCCGGTATCCCAGCCTGTGAGGTGGTAGATGATTGTTGCCACCCCGTTGACGCCTCCGCTGGCGATTTTGGCCGGGGTAATGAAGACCGCAACGGCGAAGCCCGCCAGAGCGGTCCCTCCAACAAGATAGAGCGCCTCGAGGACGAGGCGCTTGTGATTGGTATCAGTCATACATCCTCCCCTGAAGGGAAGTATTCATCAATGGACGTATCGTTGCAAGGTCCTGCGTACCGCACCCTTGCCTTCCAGAAGGCTGGTGAAGTAGGAAAGGACCAGGTCGGCAAGTCCAACCTCCAGCAGATCGACTCCGAAAATCGTGGCATCAGAGAGCAGGCCCTTCAGCTGGTCCATGCTCGGCTTGTCCCCGATTTTGATGTCCTTCACATAAGCCTGCACTTCCTGCAGTCTCGGATCGGGACTGGGAGTGAAGCTGTTCAGCTCATCGTCGATGGCCATCAGGTAGCGCAGCCAGCCGGCGAATACCAGCGGGATGAGCTTCAGGTTCTTCACCTCAAGCTTCGGATCGGCACCATACGCCTTGATCGTCTCCCCGAACCGGATGGCAAGCTTCTGGGAGGTATCGGTAGCAATGCGCTGCGGGGTGTCGGGCATGAACGGGTTGGGGAAACGCTTTTCCAGAACCTCGTTGATGAAATCCTTGGGGTTGAGAATCTTGGGATCGACAACCACCGGCATTCCTTCGGTGTAGCCGATGCCTTCCACCAGCTTCTTGAGCTCGACGTCCTGCATCTCCTCGCTGATCAGGGTGTGGCCTAAAAGGCAGCCGTAGATTGCAAGGGCGGTGTGCAACGGATTCAAACAGGTCGTCACCTTCATCCGTTCCACCTTGTTGACGGTGTCACGGTCGGTGAAATAGACACCCGCCTCCTGGAGGGGAGGTCTTCCATTGGCGAACAGGTCCTCGATCACCAAGTACTGTGATTGCTCGGCGTTGACGAAGGATGCGGTATAGGTGTTCTTGTCGGTGATGACGAGGCTGGTATCCTCAAAGCCGTCGGCCTTGAGCATCGCCTCTACCTTGGCATCGGGACGCGGGGTGATTTTGTCGATCATCGACCAGGGGAAGGAGACATCGTTGTCCAGGTATGAGCAGAATCCCTTTTCTACAAGGCCGTTTTGCTCCCAGGTACGGGCGATGTCGATTACTGCTTCGTAGAGCTTTTGGCCGTTGTGCGAGCAGTTGTCCATGCTCACCAAGGCAAGCTTGCCGGCCTTCGCCTGATACCGCTTGTAGACCAATGCGGTGAGCTTGGAGAGGAACATGGTCGGCTTTGCAGGGCCGTTTGCCAAATCCGCGACGATCTGGGGATAGTATTCGCCGTTGCCGCCCTTCAGCGAGTAGCCTTTCTCGGTGATGGTGAAGCTCACCATCTGCAGGCTGGGCTTGGTGAAGGTTTCGGCGAAGAACTTCCACTCTTGCTCGAACTGGGGATCGCACTTGTAGGCATAGGCCACCGATGCAATGACCTCCTTGTCGATCGAGCCGTCGCTCTTGAGTGTCACCATGAGCGTGAGGTTGTCGTGTTTGGCGTACACCTTGTCGATGATTTGGTAGTCGAAGCCTTCTCCGACGATGATGCCTGCCTTGCTCAAGCCCCTGTTGAGCAGCTGCTGCTGCAGGGCGGCCGGAAACACCCTGAAGATGTTGCCTGCACCGAAGTGGACCCAAACCGGGTTCTCCTTCGTATAGTGCTGCATGGCACGGCGGTCAAAGGCGGGGAGGGTATACCCTTTTGCTTCCCATGTGTTTTTTTCTTGCAATCCTGTATCGGTAAGTTTCATCTGTGACTCCTATTGGTTGACAACCCGTAGCTGCAGGCCGCTGTAACTGGTTTCATGTTTGAAATACGAAGGATAGCGGGCGACCATGCTTTCAGTCTCCTGCAATAGTTTGGACAAGTGCTTGTCCTCGAGGCTGAGCATCACATCCAACTGCTTGGACTTGAGGGCTTCAACCATGTTCTGGTGCTGTTCGATAATATTGGAAAGGACATTCTTTTCGTAGAAGGAGAGCAGGCGGATGCGATGATGGTTGCCGCCCTGGGCTTTGATGATCGACCAGATCCGCTGCAATCCGATGGCAGAGAAGATGGTGGAATGGAAATGGTCATCCTCTTCCAGGAAGGTGATGAAGTCATTGTTCTTCATCGCCTCAACCTGGCTCTCGATTGCCTTTTCCATTGCAGCAACATGCTCGCTCTTTCCCTGATAGATGAACTTTTTCACGGCGCTTTCTTCCAGGCTCTTGCGTAAGAAGCGTTCCTCTTCCACCTGCTTGAGGTTGATCAGGGAGACCCTGGTCCCCTTTTGGGGGAAGATGTCGACCAGATTGTCGCCGGAGAGGCGCATCAACGCATCACGGACAGGAGAGCGGCTGACCTGCAGCTGCGTTGATAGCAGCTGCAGATTCAGTTCCTCACCGGGCTTGAACCGAAGGGACAAGATTTCCGAACGGAGGGTCTGGTAGATCTCTTCCGATGCGGTAACTCGGACTATCGTAGCCATCTTACTTCCTCTGCTCGTTTTTCTGGATGGCTTCATACAAGCCGAGGATGTAGGAAGCTCCCAAAGCACGGTCGTACAAGCCGTACCCGGGCATTGCCACCTCTCCCCAGATCATTCTTCCGTGGTCGGGGCGGGCGGGTCCTTCGAAGCCGGTTTCGTGCAACGCCTTTACGATTTCATACAGATCGAACGATCCGTCGCTGGACAGGTGTGCTGCTTCCTCGAATACGCCGCTCTCGAAGTGGTGGAGGTTGCGGATGTGTGCGAAGTGGATTCGACCTGGAAGGGCGCGGATGATGCCCGGCAGATCGTTCTTCGGATTGGTGCCGAAGGAACCTGCACAGAAGGTGAGTCCGTTGAACGGGGCGTCCACAGCCTTCATGACCTTCAGGATTTTCTCCTTGCTGGTGATGATGCGGGGAAGTCCGAATACAGGCCATGCCGGATCATCGGGGTGGATCGCCATCTTGATTCCCCACTTTTCACAGGTCGGCTGGATGGCCTTGAGGAAGTAGACCAGGTTGTCGAACAGCTTCTCCTCGGTGACATCCTTGTATGCCTCGAATAGGTCCTTCACCTTTGCAAGGCGCTCGGGTTCCCAACCGGGCATCTCGAAGCCCTGGGCGCTGGAGTTGGTCTGGTTGAAGAAGACCTCGGGGTCGATTGCATCGACTACTTTCTGGTCGTAGGCAAGGACGGTTGAGCCGTCGGGGCGCTTCTTGAACAGGTCGGTGCGGGTCCAGTCAAAGACCGGCATGAAGTTGTAGCAAACAGTGGTGATGCCCTCTTTGCCCAAATTCTCCAGCGTCTCGATGTAGTTTGCAATGTACTGTTCACGGTCGGGACTGCCGATCTTGATGGAGTCGTGAATATTGACACTCTCGATGCCAAGAATCTTCAGGCCGGATGCCTCGACTTCGGCTTTGAGCGCCTGGATGCGCTGAAGCGGCCAGGTCTGGCCTGCAGGGATATCGTACAGGGTGGTGATTACTCCCTCTACGCCGGGAATCTGTTTGATTTTTTCCAATGAAACGGTATCGTGCTTTGAGCCGAACCAACGAAGTGACATGTGGATCATACTGAGAGCCTCCAAATCAGGATTATGCTAATACTCTAGCATACTAATATATTAGTTGCAAGAGGGTAGACATTCCTCCCTTCCATTTGGTGGATTTTTTCCTGATGTCCTAGCGCCTGTCTCCCATCACCAGCATGGAGGAGGTTTTATCCAAAAGCAGGGTGCACTCTTTTTTGGTTCGAAGCGCCGTACAGGGGGCATAGACGGAGATTTGGTCATAGAGACACATCGCCACCGCCCGGGCCTTGCGCTGGTCGGGTACCGAGCAGATGAGGTTCTTGGCCTTGAGAATCTGGCGAACCGACATCGTGATGGCTTTCTGGGGAACGTCCTCGAGGGTAGGGAACCACCCCTCGTTGACTTGTTGGCGTCGGCACCGCTCTTCCAAATCAACAACGATGTAGGGATCGTTGGTCTCAAAGTTGGCAGGCGGGTCGTTGAAGCCTATGTGTCCGTTCTCTCCGATGCCCAGAAACACGACATCGACATCCTGCTCCCTGATCAGGGAGTTGAGGCGTGCGATCTCTGCATCCAAATCCTCTGCATCCCCGTTGACGGCATGAAACACTCCGAGGTTCTGCACTTTTTTGACGAACCGTGTCTTCAGGTAGTACCGAAAGCTTGATGGATGGGTGTCGGGCAGATTCACATACTCATTCATCCCGAATGCCTCAACCTTGCTCCAATCGACATCCGCCGCTCCCAGGTGTGCATACAGGGAGAATTGGCTGAGTCCTGTGGCGACAACGATAACCGCACGGCCTTTTTTCTCGATGGCTTCCTTGATAAGGGAAATGCCGAGTTTTGCAGCTTGATAGCCCATGTCGTGTTTGTCTTCACAGATGGTGGTGCGCATAGTTGTAGTTCCTCCCGGATGCTTCAGTGTACCCTAAGAGGCCCATCGTTTGTAGTACCTCAGAGAAAGGCTTCTTCGCTGCTGGGGTGGTTGTTGTTCCAATTGCTGGTCGAAAGTATCATCTGCTTGGAAGCGGTTTGGGCAAAGAAGGGCGCAAAGAGCCGGTCCAGGGAGACCGATGAGCCTGCAAGATTGACGATGATGGTCCGGTAATGAAAGCGTGCCATCTGCCGGCTGAACGAGTCGAACAGCAACCTGAAGAGTCCCAAGCCGCGGCACTCCAGCTTCACGGCGAAGAATGGTACTTCGACCAATGCATCGGTGAGGGGGATGTAGGCAAGCAGGGCGGCAAGGCTTCCGTCCTGGCTGCGTGCAAGCTGATAGTGCTCAGGCATCTCATTTTCGAACCTGCGGCCAAGCAGCAGGCTCGCGATCGCATCCTGCTGCCTGCCTTTTTCCATCTCCTCGAGGATGGTTTGCACGAAGCTGTCCATCTCGCTGGTGGGATACCCTTCATACGTTTCGAACGTGAAGTCCTCCAGCAGGATGTCCTCGGTCAGGTCCTCGACCTCTTCCTTGAGATTGAGCAGTCCGAGCGTCCCCTCCTGCTCCCGATACCAGGTGATGACCACCCGCTTCAGTTGTTCATCCTTGAAGGAGAACCACTTCCTCTCCAAGACAGGGAGTTCGGACAAGGCATCCTTGAATTTACGGAAGACGCCCTTGCCGCTGTTCAAGCAGGAGAGCAGGCGTTCCCGGTACAGGGGATTGCGCACCCGGTTTGCGAACATCTCCATCAGGTGGAATCCATCCGAAGGCTCCCAGTCGGGAATGGAGACGAAGCGCTCCCCCTCCAGCGGCCCTTCAGACTCCTCATCCTCGTCGAGATAGCGCATCTCTTCCTCGCTGACCAGTTCCCCGTCCTTGAGGTCGAGGTAATAGTCGCTGACTTGGTCTTCCATGGCGAAAATGATCGAGCCAAGCAGGTCTTCGGTGAGATCGGGCATGTGGTAGACTGCAGATTCCATGGCTTGTATCATACCGCCAATTTTCCCATCTGGCTAGAGGAGCTTCAAAAAGTCCCTTCTCGACCAGATGCATCTGCGCTCCTCCATAACGCCGTCCAGTACAACGTAAAAGAGTGTGAACTGTTTGACATATATTCTGTAATAACGATTGGGCCTGACTTTGCAGGTAGGGACCGGTTCATAGCCTTCAGGGTTTGAAGAGCCGCTTTCAATTGCTTTTTCAAGGGGGCAATCAAGGCAGGAAAGTCGCTTACCTTGACATTAGCGCTAAAAGATACGAATATATTTTGTGTGATTTCAATTACGAAACTAGGAGTGTATTCATGAGCATTATTGAATTTATCGAAGCCAGGGAGATCCTTGACTCACGTGGTAACCCCACCGTAGAAGTAGATGTCATTCTTGAGGATGGTTCCATGGGCCGTGCAGCGGTTCCCTCCGGAGCATCCACCGGTGTTCACGAAGCAGTTGAGCTCCGTGATGGGGACAAGAGCCGCTATTTGGGCAAGGGCGTTCTGAAGGCTGTCGACAATGTCAACAACATCATCGCCCCCGAACTCGAAGGCATGGATGCTCTGGATCAGGTCGCCATCGACCGTGCCATGATCGCTCTTGATGGTACTCCCAACAAGGCTAAGCTTGGCGCCAACGCAATCCTGGGTGTTTCCATGGCCGTTGCACGTGCAGCCGCCGACTACCTCGGCCTGCCCCTGTACAAGTACCTCGGCGCCTTCCACGCCTGCACCCTTCCCGTTCCGATGGCCAACATCCTCAACGGCGGTGCTCACAGCGACAACAAGGTCGACTTCCAGGAGTTCATGGTCATGCCGATCGGAGCCCCCTCCCTTCGCGAAGGCCTGAGATGGACCGCCGAGGTGTTCCACAATCTCAAGGCTGTCTTGAAGGCGAAGAAATACAACACCTCTGTAGGTGATGAGGGCGGTTTCGCTCCCGACCTGCAGTCCAACGAAGAGGCCCTCGAGGTCATCATGGAAGCCATCAAGAAGGCAGGGTACACCACCGGCCGCGATGGTGACTTCATGATCGCCCTGGACCCCGCCGCTTCCGAGCTTTATGACGAGAAGACCAAGACCTACACCCTCAAGTGGACCACCGGTGAGAAACTGACCAGCGCACAGATGGTCGACCTCTGGGAAGACTGGAGCAACCGTTACCCGATCATCAGCATCGAGGACGGCATGGCTGAAGACGACTGGGAAGGCTGGAAGATGCTTACCGATCGTATCGGCGACCGCGTCCAGCTCGTCGGCGACGACTTGTTCGTAACCAACGTCGAGAGACTGAAGATGGGTCTGGAGAAGGGTGTAGCCAACTCCATCCTGATCAAGGTGAACCAGATCGGCACCCTCACCGAGACCTTTGAAGCCATCGACCTTGCAAAGCGCAACGGGTACACCTCTGTTGTATCCCACCGCTCCGGCGAGACCGAGGACAACTTCATTGCCGACCTCGTGGTAGCACTTGAGACCGGTGAGATCAAGACCGGTTCCATGAGCCGTTCCGACCGTCTTGCAAAGTACAATCAGCTGCTGCGCATCGAGGACTACCTCGGTGATACCGCCAAGTATGCTGGTCGCGACGCTTTCCGCGTTCTGTAAGCGAAGTATTGCATTGTATTCGGGGGCCATCGCACTGCGGTGGCCTCTGTTTTTACGATGAAGGCTGGCAGCCATACGGCTTTTCAGATCATCAAGAGATTTGTTGCATCTTCTTTGCCAAGCGTGCCAAGGGGATGAAAAAGGCAAGGCTCATGCCGGCTATCACGGCGAAATCCACGATGCGGAAGGTTGTGTCCAGCAACAACGGCTCCAAAATCAAAAATACCAGCAGGGAGAGGAACAACAGGCTGCCGTGGATGTAGCAGATCAGCGTTGCAAGAAAACATCTCTGAGGGTTTCTCAGAAATCCTATTCCATTGGCAAGCCACAATGAGCAGAGCAGGATGTCTGCAAGGGCCACCCCTTGTTCAGCCGGTGTTGTTGTTTTGCTGACAAGTTGCATCGCTGCCCGCAGCAGGAAAACTCCCGAGAGGAAAATGAGTATGAACGCATGGTAGGGAGAACGGACGGACGCCGTGCCCTGTTCGAGAAGTTCTTGGTACGTTCCGGCTTCCACAAGGGTCAGCAAGGCTGCAATAGTCAACAACAGCAGGACGACATCCATGCCGTTGGTGTTTGCATAGACAGTTGCGATTGCATTGTACAGGATGAAGAGCAGCATAGCCGACCTGCAAGGAAGGAAGAACCTGCCTGCCCTGACCTTTTTCAGGCTGCCCAGCAGCAATGCTGCGCTGCCGAAGACCAAGTTGATGACATCGTTGGGGTAAAAGGTCGCCCACGTTTCCTCTGAAACATAGAGTTCCTTCGAAAACAGGACATTGACCAGAGAAGAAGCGACGAACCACAGCAAAGCCAGGAAGCTGAAGACTGTATGCTTGTAAAGTCTCATCACGCATCCCCCTCCCTCTGCAAGAGGACAATCATTTCTCTGATAAAAAGATACAACTGTATGTCACAATTGTCCATCTCTCCATCAAAGGAAGGGGGCCGCGCTCTAGAATGAGTAGGTGATCCCTGCGCTCAGCTGTATATCGTAGGTTAGACTTTTTGCAACATTTCCTTTGTTCCAGATCATCGGCAGTGCGATGTGCACCATGCCGCTGAGGTTCTTGTTCAGTGAATACTCGGCCAAGAAGGTAGGAAGCAGGGTGTAGGAGACAGTACCCGTTTCACTTGTGTCAAAGGGATTCACCGTTGTAGGGGTGGTCACAAGACTCTCCGAGCCGCTGTACAGGGTCCAGGTGCTGTTGATATCCAGGATTCCATGGACCATGAA
>JAAZAT010000230.1 GCA_012514185.1 Spirochaetales bacterium
GTGCTGTCATAATCACCAAGAAGGTTGGTGCCATCGACAAGAAACGAGTCTTTACCATCAAGGTGCCTGAAGGCTATACCGTCTCCCAGTCCTCGTTCGATCCTGACTCTCTCAAGGAAGGAGAACACATGGTGGTTGCGATAAGCGGGTGACAAAGGCCACAAGAGGCTTTACACTTTGCCAAGAGGAAGGCATATGCGTGAAATAGTGACAATTGTAGATGTAGCAAAGGCTGCCGGGGTCTCCCCTGCTACGGTTACGCATACCCTCAACGGCAAGCGTCCGGTCGGAGAAGCTACCCGAAAGAAGGTGCTTGAGGCGATAGAGCAGCTTGGGTATGTGCCTTCCTAGAATGCTTCGCGCATGAAGCGGGGAAACTCGGGGATCATCGGGTGCTTGGCAGCCGATATCACCGAGACCTTCGTCAACCAGATAGTGCGGGGTATCGAGCATGGCCTGTCCGGTGGCCAGTACTCCTTGTTCTTCGTCAGCGGTGTTGAGTTTGGCAATGACTTGAAGAAGGCGTACAACTTCCTAAAGAGCCATAAGGTCGAGGGAATTCTATTCTGTCACCATATTCCTATTTGGAAGGAGTTCAATCTCGATACGCAGAACTCAGACATTCCCATTGTTTCAATCAATATGGCGGCTCAGGAGATGATCAGCGTCGTAGTGGACAATACTACGGGGGGTTATCAGGCGGCGGAGCACTTGTATGGCTGCGGAATGCGCCACCCTGCGATGATTTGTGGTCCTGAGGATCGATTGAGTGTGCAGGATCGTCTGAAGGGATTCTCTCAGAGAACGAAAGAACTGAAGCTTGAGATGCCACAAAACACCTATTACGGCAACTATGACTTCGATCATGGCTTTGAGGCAGCAAAGCACTTGATGAAGGACCATCCCGAGACTGACGGCATATTTTGCGCCAACGACTATATTGCTGCAGGTGCTATTTCAGCACTGCAAAGCATGAATATCCGCATTCCTAACCAGGTACGAGTGGTCGGCTTCGACAATCGCGACTTCTCTGAGTTCTGGAATACTCCGATTACTACCTTTGAGCTGCCTTTGCAGGAGATGGGCATGCTGGGGGTAAGCCTTCTCAAGCAGGTGATCAACACAGGGGCCTACTCCAAGCAAAAGCATGTGCTGCAGTCCAAGCTTATTCCCAGGCAGAGCAGCAAGGGATAACCTCTAGAGACAGCGAAGGGGAACCTGCCTGAGCAGATTCCCCTTGGTAAGGACAGTTCATAGTGGATTGTAGCTTCTACTTTCTGAAATACTCACGCATGAACTGAGCGAATTGCTCCATCTCATGGGGTTGGATATCCCCGATGTTGGCTATCCTGAACGTATTGATGTTCCCCAGCTTTCCCGGATAGATGGTAAAACTCTGCTCCCGTGCCAGGTCATGGAACTCCTCAAATGAGTACTTGCCATCCTGTGGCTCCAGAATTGCTGTGATCAGGTGGGATTGTTCCTCTTCTTTCACCAGCATCTCCAGGCCCAACTCCTTCACCACATCCACCAGTATGTTCCAGCAAGCCGTATAGCGCGTATAACGAGCTTCTATGGTCTCTTGCTTGGTCTCAATAATGGCTTGACGCAATGCGTTCAATATCTGAACAGGAGGTGTGAACCGTGTTTGCAACGTCTTGGAGAAATACTGGTACTGGTCATACAGGTTCATGTAGTAGTTGCGCATCGGCTCACCCTTGAGCTTTTCCAGCTCCTTGCGGTTGCAGAATACGAAACATACACCAGCCATCCCCTGGATGCACTTATTGGAAGTGGATGCCATAAAGTCGATGCAATCACGTTCCATATCGATGGGGATTGCTGAAAACGCACTCACCGTGTCGATGATGGTGACAATACCGCGGTCATGGCACATACGCCCTATCTGGGGAATGGGATTCAACAGCCCAGTGGTTGTCTCGTGATAGACTGCCGCAAGATGGGTATAGGAACCTTCATCAAGCTTCTTTCCCAAGGCATCCAGATCAATCGCTTCATACGTGCTGCTTTCATAGACTTCATAGTCCATCTTGTACACTGAGGCAATCTTGGCCAAGCGCTGTCCATACGAACCGTTGTTGATGATGAGCAGCTTCCCATCCTGAGGCACACAGGAGGAGACCATGACTTCGTCAGCCAAGGTTCCGGAGCCTGCAAAGAGGACTGTCTCGTAGTCTTCTTTCTTTCCGATGAACAAGGTGAGTTCATCACAAATCCAGCGCATCATCTGCCCAAACTCTTCCTCACGAGGACAGATGTCGGCACACACCTGGGCATACTTCACCGAGTCAGTGGTGGTTGCAGGACCAGGATTGAGCAGCACCTCACGACGGACCTGGCGAATGCTCTCATTCTCCTGAATCCTGGGAAGAATCTCCTTGGTTGCCATCTCAAGGTGCGAGGCATCGTCAATCTCGCGCCATGCCAAATAATTCACCTTTCGCACAAACAGATGCTCTCCCATCTTCTGGGCTCCGACCAAAGCAGTCTCATACTCCATTTTGGGCATGTCCTGATGGTGGGAAGCGGCAAAGCTGCACATGGCTTGCAACGTCTTGTAAGAGAGTTTGGAAATGCCCACCAATTCGGCATAGGACTTCCCTACCATCTCGAGTTTCTTCGAAATTGCAGCAACCTCAATATTCTCATCAACGGCGATGTACACCTCATCCCCTGAATTGGTTGCACCAGAACCGAGCACCACATTCCGATGATGGTCGTTGAGTAAGGTGAACAGAGCCACAGAATCATAGATGAGATCTGATTCCAGCAGAAGGATGTCACTTGTTACTTTGGCAGCACAGACTTCAAGCGTTCCCATACTGCCTGTTCCGGCATAGTTTGCATTATGCACCGTCTCGATGGCAGGGTACTTCTTTGCAAGCTTCTCATACCACTCACTGCAGTACCCGGTACCGATGATGATACGTTCGATGCCATGTTCCAGCAGTTTCTTGATGGACATTTCCACCAAGTATGAACCATCCAGCTCAAGAAAGCCTTTCGGCCTGTCCTTGGTCATATCCTTGAGACGACTGCCCAATCCCGCTCCAACAATCACCGCTTCTCGAATCATGTGGTTTCCTCTGCTATATAGTGCATGAACGCCTGCTTGTTCTCCACAGGTGTACTCTTCGGACGTCCAAGGTCCTTGCGATTTCCCTTCTTCACCAACACTTCAATACAGTGTGGTCCAGCATTCTTCGTTGCCAAAGCATCCACCAAAGCGGTTTCATCCGTTACCTTGACGGCCGTTGCATAGCCAAGACTTTTGGCTACACCAACCAGATCAACGTCACGTCCAACCGTCGGCTGGCCGCCTACTGAGTCATGAGAACCGTTGTTCAGGATGATGTGGAAGTAATTCTCTGGTTTCGTGGTTCCGATGATGGCCATTCCACCAAGGTGCATGAGGGCAGCCCCATCACCATCAAGACAATACACCTGTCGGTTTTTCTTGCTCAGGGCAATCCCCAACGCTATCTGGGAAGCGTGTCCCATGGAGCCGACGGTAAGAAAATCCTTCTCGTGCCCGACTCCGTTTCTCTCACGAATCTCATAGAGCTCACGAGAGGCCATGCCTGTGGTAGACACAAAGATGGCACGGGGATCAGTATGACTTACAATGATTTCCAAGGCCTCTTCGCGAGTCAGCTTGCCTTCCACCCGATCGGGTTGCTGAAGTGCGTACTCAGCAAACAGACCTTTCTTGACAATAAGAGCAACGGGGGCCTGCTCAGTCTTCATGGTGGCATACGCTTGCTCAACCTGGACTTTCATCGATGCTTCGTCAGAAGAGAGTACCTGATACGGTATTCCCATGGTTTCAAGCAGGCTCAAGGTAACCTTTCCTTGCTTGACGTGCTGGGGTTCATCGTGCACCCCGGGCTCTCCTCTCCAACCAATGCAGAGCAGCAACGGGATCTGATACACATCGGTATCAGCAAGAGAGAGCAGTGGGTTCACTGCATTCCCTTCTCCAGAGTTCTGCATGTACACCATCGGAATGGTGCCTGTCGCAAGATAGTGTCCTGCTGCCAAGGCAACTGCATTGCCTTCGTTGGCTGCGATGATGTGATGCTCAGCATCAAAAGAATCGGTGATGAACGCACAAAGGTTCCTCAAGAGTGAGTCAGGGACACCGGTGAAGAATCCGGTTCTCTGTTTCTGGAGCTCCTGGACAAAGGAAGAGGGATCTATCATGCAAAGCCTCCCCTATTTGGTTCCTGGAATCAGTTCCAGGATCTGTTTGATCGGCATGCAGAGAGGATCGGCTTCCAAGGAACGGCCGTTCTCAAGAATCGATTTGGCAACGTCAACCATTGCTGGATAGGCAGCCCGCAGCATGTGGTTTGCATAGATGATGATGTTGGCACCCCACTGTTGGAACTCTGCTTCTGTGAACTGGTTGTAGGTAGTAGGAACCAGGATGAGAGGGACATGGCTGTACTCACCCCTGAAGGCAAGACAGAACTCCTTCACATCCTCACCGCTCTTGTCCTTGCTGTGGATCATGATGCCGTCTGCGCCTGCTTTCACGTAGGCGTATGCTCGTTCCAGGGCTTCGGCGACTGTGCCACCGGCAATAAGGGATTCAAGCCTTGCAATGATCATGAAATCCTTGGTCACCTGGGCTTGCTTACCCATGCTGATCTTCAAGGAGAAATCCTCGATGGGAGCAAGATGTTGTTTTACATCGGTACCGAAGAGTGAGTTCTTCTTCAGCCCCATTTTGTCTTCGATGATGATGGCCGAGATGCCATTGCGTTCCAACGTTCGAACGGTGTACACAAAATGCTCAGCAAGGCCACCGGTGTCTCCATCATAGATGATGGGCTTAGTGGTGCATTCCAGAATGTCAGTGACTCCCTGGAGCCGGGTTGTCAGATCGACTGCTTCGATATCCGGCTTGCCCTTGGAGGTGGAATCGGTAAGGCTGGATGACCACATGCCATCGAAGGTATGGAATTCACCATCCTTGCATACAGAGACATGCTCTGCGATGAGACCGGAAAGCCCATCATGGACTTCAAGGATCCTCACGATCGGTTTGGCAGCCAGTAAACGCCTGAGCGTCTTCAGGCGAACTTCCGGGGTGGTTCCGATGGCTTTTTGTTGCTCGGCCAATGCCGATGAGTTGATGCCCTTGGTGTAGGGAACCTCAATGACTTTCCCCCCGAGTTCCTGCATGACTGCATACACATCATCACGGATCTTGCTCAAGGGACCGGTAACCCAATCATCGCCATGGATGATATAGTCAGGCTTGTACTTCAACAGATTGGGAACATAGCTCCACTCTTGTTGGGGGACAATCCTGCTTACACCCTTGATGTTCTCCACCACCACTTTCCGCTGTTCATAGGAGAGATAGGGAAGTCTCTTGTGGGGAGCAATAGCCGAATCGGTGAGAAGCCCTACGATGAGCTCCCCATATTTGGCTCCCTCATTGATGATATTTATGATTCCCGGATGGATGATATCCCCGGTGATTCCTAGGTATACACTAGCCATGTAAACATTTTCTCCTGTTTTGTAACATCAAGTAACTCTACCCCAAAGCCAATTGGTTGTCCAATGACAAAGGAATACTTGCAGCCAAAAACCATTAGGGATTTAGTGGTCCCCAATTAGATTCCACTCGGATATCATCTTTGATTGTATAACTCTCTTCGTAGTTGATCCGAATTTGATTCCCCGTATAGTTGGCTCCACCACCTTGCACCACGGAGACCACATCTTTCTGTATCCAAGCATTCATATCCTCACCGGTAAATGGATTGATCATCGGAATGTCTAAGCCTTCCAGAGCAAACAGTGCTGCATCCGCATTTGTCATGAAACAATCATCCTCTTGCAAAGCACCAGTAGCATCAAAATCCTTTACCATAAATAATGGATTGAAAAGAACATACCGCATGGCGTTCTTTGAGAAATCCTGGAAAAAATGGGTTTGGACAGGGTGTCCGTGATCAGAGACAATGATGATGCGGGTATTGTCATACACCCCTTCATTCTGAAGATGCTTAAGCCATTTCCCAAGCTGTATCAGAGTGGCAGCATTCACATGATATGCAGACAGATCAGTATAAGTGGTACTGCGCAAATCCTTCTCCAAAGGATTGTGTATTCGGGAGATCTCATCTCGTGGTTCATACAGAGGAGGTTCCAATAATACCGGTTCATGCGGGGTTTCATTGGTGAGTACCGTAAACGTATCGGTTGGCGCATTATAATCGGTAAGCTCATGCAAATAAAAAAGTTGTGAGTATGAGTTCAAGAAATCATCCGTTTCCTGTGCAGTTTCTCGCATGTGCAAATACTCACCGTTATCATAAATTGCTTCCCGCATAATTGGTAGTGCAGTCCGAAGCAGACTGAATACAGACAATCTTGCTTTCAGCAAATCACTGGTTGCCGAAGGCTCCCATTTCAACACATCGGCATGTTCCTGCTTATACCGAACCGTTTGTTTACCAATCAATTGCTTGACGGAAATCTCGGGATACGGCTGGAAAGGACGATAATCACCCACCAAACGATAGTTTGAGTAAGGAGGGTCTGTTACCGTTACAGCATATCCGGATTGAGAAAACATTCGAGGAAGCACCAAGAGCGCTTCATTATGCTTATCAACCATCTTTTCGTTTTTTCGGGCATTGAGATTTTCCGGAGTATACTCATACCCTGCAAACAAAGCAGGACTTCCGTTGGCAGTATTGGTACCATAGGATACGGTATTCGGATAATAGGTGAAGCCTTGAAAGGTTTCCTTCATTTCTGGAAACTCTCGAAAAAATAGTTCCGCATAAGAGCCGATAGCTCGATCTAGAAATACGAATACTACATTTTTGCCTTGCTTCGACAATGAATAATCTGCTGTTCCTTTTCGAAGCATTTCCTGCTGCTCCAGTTCTTTCAGTGTGTCTGAATGCCTTATGTATTCATGATGAATTCTGGCAGCAAATACTCCTGAAGTCAGAATTGTTCCAAGTATGAGTATCGAAAGGAGGGGCCGCACAACTCCTGCACAGTGCTTGATGACTATGAAGAAATATATGAGAAACATACAGACAGCACAGGCTATGGAACTGAGGTTTAGAACCATTGAGGGATTGAGCAGCCCAGGGTTGTCAAATAGGAGGATTGGGCTGACATACCCATAGTGCCCAGAAAAAACCAGCATATTCATCAGTGCAATAATGGTTAAGGGAGGAAACACCAAAGCCAAGACATCCCTGATTACCTCATGAGAAATGACATACAACAGCAATACCCAAACCAAGTACAAGCCTGCATATTTTGTTGCTGTATCGATCAAAAAAGCCAAGGGATGATTGACAACTCCGAGATAGGAAAACTCCGTGGGAGAGGATTGCATTAGCAAGGTAGGGACTATCAGACCTTGCAAGACCCAAAGCAGTACTATTGAAAGCAAAAAAATTTGGTTCCGTTCAGTATTGTTACGAAAGGCCCCCGCAAGATAATGATGATACACCTTGCGAAAAATCCCTAGTATGGTCGGAATCAAGCATACGCCCAAAGCTGCTACCAATACCAGCAATCTTTTGATGAGAGGAGCCCATGGATGCAAAATGAGAATGGTAATTGCCAAAATACTCACACTTGAAGCACAAATCACGTAAAGAACTTTCAGTGGATGCTTAAGGCGATAAAAGAGATTCTTTGCCAGTGAAAAAAGATTGTTGCAGGTCCAGTAGAGAACCAAGCCTGACGGCGATGTATACAGAAGTACCATGAAAAGAAGTGCCATTCCATATAATTGCAGCTTATCACGCAATAGCAATCCTTTAGTATATACAGCACCTGCAATTAAATTAATCAGTGTCATGAGAATTGGAAGCAAGTTTACCTTCAGTCCACCAATTGCAAGCATTGCATCGGGCTGACCCAAATCAGGAATGCCAAGAAACCGAACTCCCTGTAGTTGGGGAAGATTAGACAGGTAATGATAGGCAGCAATGAAAAACGGAACCTGAATCATCAAACTCACAGAGCTTCGAAGGGCATACACTGGATGGTAATGGTTCTGTCGGTAATACGTCGACAAAATCATGTACTGCTCATCACCTTTGAATGCTTGCTTGATACGACTGATTCCAGGAGCCATATGCATACGTAGATCACGCTCTTTCCGTTGAAGAAGCTCTGCTTTAGTGTATAAAGGCAGTGAAAGCATGTTGATGACAATGCTGATACCCAGAATTGAAATCCCTACATGTTCAAAGCTCTCATAAAAGAAAACAAAGAAGAACTCAACAAGCAACTCAATGGGATATATGATAAGGTTATACAACAACATGATCTGCAACCAAATTTTCGATACCCAATATCATAGGTCTTGCATCCTCGATATCAAGTAATCAGCCACTTGTTCCCCACTCTTCCCACGATGCTGCCACGCAGTTTCCTTCGCACGCTTTCGGTTTTCCTCCAATGTCTGACTCTTGGTTGCCTCAATAAGCACGTTTCCAATATCGGTAAAATCCGTCTCCTGAAGCTCAATCCCTATCTCAGGAAGCACACGGAACTTCCACGGTTGTTCCTCGATATCGTAAGAATCATAAGGCTTGGCATCGAAGGAACTGTTTACATAGAGGAAGGGGCGGTCAAAGAGGAAGGTATAATCAAAGATGACTCCGGAGAAGTCACTGATCATGATATCAGCTCGGGATAAGGAGCGAAGATTCTCATTGGTGAAATCCCATTCAAGATTCTGCTTACTCGTATATCGTGCTTCCAGACTGGACAACACATCCTGTTCAGATTGTTTGGACTGTGGATGAGGCCGAACGATGATGGTAAAACCAGTTTCTACTAAAGGATCAAGCAACAAGGCCCCATAGCGTGAAAGTATGCCACTCTTACCCCAGGAAGGTGCAACCAAGACAGTGAAATTCTGCTTTGGTTCTGGTTGTAGTGCTGACACTTTTTCCTGCAGTACATCCAGATACGGACAGCCTACCACCACCAAATCTTTTTCCTTGATCCCCCGTTGCTTCTCCAATTGCCTTACATGAGCTTTCTGGTACTCACCTGAGAGCAAGACAGAATCATAGTAGTCCAA
>JAAZAT010000204.1 GCA_012514185.1 Spirochaetales bacterium
AGGAATGTCAAAGCAAAGGTCACCGGAATTCCCAATGCGGTGATCAAGGAGTTGCGGATTCCGATGAACATTCCAAGAATGATGACCAGCAGTACCAAGCCCATGAGGGCATTGCTGGAAAGCACCGAGAGGCTTGAGGCGATCTGGACGGTGGAGTCGTTGAAAAGTGTCAGTTTGGCACCAGTATTCTGTTGCTGCTCCTCCACGATGGAACGAACCTTGTCGACAATAGCAACCGAGTTGCCCTTCACCACCTTAGTCACCCGAAGGCTTACCGAAGGGTTGCCGTTGAATCGGTTGAAGGGAGTATCCTTTTCAAATCCATCGACGACTTGGGCTACATCACCGACTCTGACAATACCCTCCCCTTGGTTGGAACGACGAACGATCACCGTGTTGATGTCATCGACTTCACGAATAGAGCCAAGGGTCCTGATCAAATATTCACGGCTTTGGGTTGTCAGGTTCCCGCTGGGTACCGAACGATTCTGCTCGCTTATGGAGCGAACTACTTCGTTTACACTCAAACCCAAGGAAGCAAGCATGACGGGATCGAGCTAGACCTGGATCTGCCGTTCAGGAAGCCCGATGATTTGGACATCAGCAACATCACCGACCTTCAGAATCTCGTTCTGCAGTGCAAGTGCCTGTTCCCTCAGATCCTGATAAGGCAGATTTCCGCTGATGATCACTTCAATGACCGGTAAAAAGTCCGATGAAGAGAAGTCATCGAGAATCGCAGGGAGGGTGCCGTCAGGCAAGGTGACCTGGCTGAATCTCGTCTGGACATCCTGGTACAAGGCCTTGAAAAGCTGGTCATCGATTCCATCATCAAATTCAACACGCACGACCGAAAGCCCTTCGCTGGTGGTGGAGCTTATCTGCTTGAGCTTATCCATGCCTTGGAATGCATTCTCTACCGGGATGGTCACCGAGGCTTCCATGTCCTCGGCAGCAACTCCTGGATAGGGGACAATGACATTGACCCAGTAGAAAGGAACCTCGGCGAACTGCTCCTGGGGCAGCGTAATCAGAGAAAAAGGACCAAGAGCTAATACAGTGACCATCAGGATATTGATGAGAACAGGTTTGGTTACTGAGAACTTTCCAATGGTGAAGCGTGAGGTGTTGTCATCCATATCCTGCTCCTACCAGCTCTGGCTGCTTATCGAGCTGCCATCGACGAGGCGTGAAAGAGCGCTGACCAATACGTTCTCATTGGAAAGGTCATAGGTGCCATCCATACTCTGTACTGCAGTCTGATCGCCGAATTGGTCGATGATCTTCACTTCAATCAACTCTGCGGTGGAGTTTTCTGCAACAAATACATAGGTTTTGGCATTGCGGTTGACGATCGCCGCATTGGGAACCAAGGTATATACCGGCGCATCGGGGTTGTAGATGGTTACCTAGGCCGTAATGCCGGCTTTGATTCGATCCGGGCGTGGATTGTCAAAATCGACATATACCGTCCAGCTGCCGGTCCTGCTGTCGCTGGAAGCACTGATGGCGCTGACTTTGCCCGGTGCCGTGATATTCTCGGTGGGGGTTGCAATGACTACATCGGCCGTCGCCCCTTCCTTGATCAAGAACAGCTGGGACTGCCCTATCGACAAGGCAACACGTAGATGGGCAAGGTCGACTATGCGTGCAACCTGGGTTCCGAAGAGGAGCAGGTCCCCCACCACCAGCTTGGAGACTTCGGCAACACTACCATCGATCGGAGTTGTAATACTCATATGAGAGAGATTGTTGCGTGCATTCTGCAACTGTGCCGAAAGGCCGTCGGCTGCTGACCGTGACAGGTTGAGGGCAGAGAGCGAGATGGCACCCTTTGCATAGAGTTGCTCATTCACTGCAAGTTCCTTTTGGGCATTCTCACTCTGCTTCTCAAGCTGACTCAAGGTGAGATTGGCCACCTTGTCGTCCAGTTCAATCAGGACATCACCTTTTTTCAGGGTGCCGCCCAAAGCGACCTGGATTGCTTTGATCTCGCCGCTTGTCCGTGCCTTGACACTGACTTCCTGCTGCCCTTGAATCGTACCGCTTCCAACCACCTTGTCACGCAAAGCCTTGGTCTGCACGGGTACAGCCGAAGAGACAATCTGCGTATAATCGGTTGCCGAGGCCACTTGATCGACAACCACTGCCTCTTGGTTCTGCTGTTTTGTACAGGATGCGGTTATGGCAATAATTCCGATAAGCACAAGAACCACACGAATGAATCGACTGAAGTGCATACCAACCTCGGAGAAATCAAGTTTTTAGGAATCTATATCAATCAATTAATGATTTCCCAAATTCCAACACTATATACGCCTAAGAAGGGTTCTTCCTTGGCCTCCCACGTTTCCTTTTCGGTGCATTAGGGTCCACTACCTTCTTGGGTCTTCCCCTTTTCTTTTTGGCA
>JAAZAT010000016.1 GCA_012514185.1 Spirochaetales bacterium
CATTGAGGACACTTTCGCTTGCTTGGGTGGATTCAAAGAACCACACAATGCTATCCACTCCGAAGAGGGAGAAGGATGGACGAACTCCAAAAATGTGCAACATGGTAAGCAAGGCATGCCTGATTCCGGTACCCTTGAAAAGCATGAGCTTACGCAAGGTAAGTCGGCTGTACCCGCTCTTTGATGAAACACCAGCCAAAGGTTGCCCTGCAATTTCGCGGCTGTCGACAATCATGGTTCCAGCATCCAGGGGAGCATTGGTATTTTTGACATTGATGGGAATCATGGCAGCAATCACCGGGGCGATTGCTTCTTCATGAAACACACCGGCTCCAACACCGGCAAGTTCGCGGACTTCCCGATAGGTCATGGTCTTGATGACCTTTGCTTCCTTGACCAAACGCGGGTCTACGCTGAAGACACCACTTACATCGGTCCAGTTTTCATAGGTTGCAGCTTCAGAAGCCCTGCTGAGGATTGCACCGGTGATATCCGAGCCACCTCTGCTGAACGTTTTCACTTTCCCTTCGGTGCTGCAACCATAGAAACCGGGTACGATATACTTCTCTCCCTTTTTCAGGACTTTTTTCAGATTTTGATACGTATCTTCATGCACGGTGCCGTCGTCCTTGATGACGATCAGCGGATCGGTATCGAGAAACGTCCAGCCGAAGTAGGCTGCAATCATCCGGGCACACAGATATTCGCCGCGGCTTGAAGCATACTCGGCACCATGGCCGGCATCGATCATCTGTCTCACTTCATCCAAAATCGGCAGAAAGGGTTTTTGGTCCATTCCCAATTCATTGAGGATGCTGGTATAGCGATTGGCAACCTTCTTGAAGAGTTCGCGACAGGAGTGGCCTTGCTGCACCATGGCGTTGCAGTTGTAAAGCATGTCGGTAACTTTTTCATCGTCCTTGTTGCGCTTGCCCGGCGCTGAAACGATTACTATCTGTCTGTTCGGGTCGGCATCGACAATTGATTTTACTTTCATTATTTGTTTGGCTTCAGCAACCGAGCTTCCGCCGAATTTGCACACGATCATGGGGACAACCTCCCACCTTACTAGAGATATCTAAGTGCGTATTGTATTGAAGGATAGCTTGTTGTGCAAGTGAACCCTGCCAAAGCGAAAATACATGACAGAAAGCCTGTTCACTGCTACTCTACGTACAAGAGGAAATCATGCAGGACTCAAAACGGTCAATTTTGGCTTGGGCTTGTTACGATTGGGCGAACAGCGCCTTCGCAACCACCGTCATGGCTGGCTTCTTTCCGGTCTTTTTCAGTGCATATTGGGCTGTAGGGTCCAGTAGTGAACAAGGCACCTTCTATCTGGGCGCAGCCAATTCCCTCGGCTCTCTCATCGTCGCCCTGCTGGCACCCTTTCTCGGTGCAATTGCAGATTGGGGAAGTTACAAGAAGCGTTTGCTTGCATTCTTTGCACTCTTGGGTTCGGTGATGACGGCAAGTCTCTACGTCCTGCAGATGGGCAACTGGCCGATGGCGGTTCTCTTTTACTCCCTTGCCGTCGTAGGTTTCAGCGGTGCCAACACCTTCTACGATGCACTGCTGCCCTTCGTAGCCTCCGAAAAGAAAGTCGACTATGTTTCCTCGCTTGGATACAGCCTCGGCTATATCGGAGGCGGCTTGCTCTTCTTGGTCAATGTGTTGATGTATCTCAACCCCTCCTGGTTTGGTTTCGCCAGTCAGGAGAGCGCCATAAAGGCATGTTTCATTATTGTCGGCATCTGGTGGACGGTCTTCACCCTGCCCTTGCTTATTTTCGTAAAGGAAGAGAGACCAATGCAGGCTATGGGGGTTCGCCAGGCTGTGAAGAAAGGCTTGGGCATCACGGTAAACACGCTGCGCAGTTTCAGACAATTGAAAACCATTGCACTCTTTTTGGTCGCATACTGGCTGTACATCGATGGAGTGGACACCATCATCAGGATGGCAGTCAACTATGGTACCAGCCTCAACTTCCCCAGCGAGTCGCTGATCATCGCCCTCTTGATCACGCAGTTCGTTGCCTTCCCCTCGGCGCTGCTCTACTCTGCATTCGGTAAGAAGATAGGCGTGAAGAAGGCCCTTCAGGTTGCAATCGGCGCCTATACCATCATCGCCATCCTCGGCTACTTCATGACCACCCCACTTCACTTCTATTTGCTGGCAATCATCATCGGGCTCTTCCAAGGCGGCATCCAGGCACTCAGCCGGTCGTATTACACCCGGCTCATCCCCAAGGAGCGCTCGGCAGAATTCTTCGGATTTTTCAACATGCTCGGTAAATTTGCCGCAATCATCGGCCCGCTTCTGATGGGCGTTGTCACCTTGGTCACCGGAAATGTTCGTTCAGGCATCGTCAGCTTGGTTGCACTTTTTGCACTCGGATTCATACTCCTCAAACGGGTGGATGAGCAGAAGGGACAGGAGGAGATCAAGTCATTCATGGAAAACCAATAAAACCCAGGATGCTTTACTATATAATGCGGCTGTGATATTAATACACTCTCTGAAACCTCGGAGTAGAAGGAAAACCCATGCAAGCCTTGCAAGAAAATAAGATGGGGGTGAAACCAGTCCCCTCGCTCGTCCTGTCCATGTCCTTTCCCATCATGCTTTCCATGCTGGTCCAAGCGTTATACAACATTGTGGACAGCATGTTTGTCTCACACTACAGCCAGACAGCCCTCACTGCAGTCACCCTTGCGTTTCCCCTCCAGAACCTCCTGATTGCGGTCAGTGTTGGAACCTCGATCGGGGTAAACTCACTCTTGTCCAGAAAACTCGGTGCCAAGGACCTGGCTGCAGCCAAGAAGGCTGCCGGCAACGGCCTGACGCTCTCTGCACTCAGCTGGATAGTCTTTGCCGTAATCGGTCTCTTTTTCACCAAAGCCTTCATCAGCTTTTTTTCCAGCGATCCTGAATTGATCGCCATGGGAACCCAATACAGTTCGGTCTGCCTTTTCTTCTCGCTGGCGATTTTCATCGACATCACCTGTGAACGCATCCTGCAGGGAACCGGAGACACATTTCACCCGATGATCATCCAAGGCACTGGAGCGATAGTCAACATCATCCTCGACCCAATCCTCATCTTCGGCCTGTTCGGCTTTCCCCGCATGGGTGTGCTGGGAGCAGCGATTGCGACCGTCTTCGCCCAACATGTATCGGCAGTACTGGCAATCTACTATGTGAGAAAGCACCAAGAGATCAAACTCGACAGAGCATCCTTCCGTCTCGAGAAGAAAACTGTGAAAGGCATCTACGCCGTAGGGCTTCCCTCGATCATCATGCAAGCAATTGGGACCATCCTGAATACCAGCCTGAACAAGATACTTATCGGGTTCGGCACCTCAGCGGTAGCAGTCTTCGGAATCTACTTTCGATTGCAGTCGTTCATTTTCATGCCGGTGTTCGGCCTGAACAGCGGCATGATCCCTGTCATCGGATACAACTATGGGGCGAAGCGGCCCAAGCGCATCACCAGCACCGTCAAGGTGGGCATCATCGTTTCCCTGTCGATCATGAGCGCCGGCTTTGCCATCTTCACCTTCATACCCCACATCCTGCTGGGCTGGTTCAACGCCACCGACGAGATGATGGCCATCGGAGTGGTTGCCATGCAGCGCATCAGCCTCTGCTTCATCTCAGCCGGTTTCTGCATTGTCCTGGGTGCTCTTTTCCAAGGAACCGGCGACGGATACATCTCCATGATCATCAGTGTCACCCGGCAGCTCATATTCCTGCTGCCTGCAGCCTATCTTCTCGGTCGTTTCGTCGGGTTGGATGCTCTGTGGTACTCGTTCATCATCGCAGAAACATCCTCCCTTGTGCTGACCATCATCTTCTTCAGAAGGGTGTATGTGAAGAAAATCAAGACATTGGCGGTATGAAACTACCAACACAATACATCTGCTGAGAGCATGAAAGACGCCGGTTTCCCGGCGTTTCTCTTTACTCCCACTCAATGGTGCCAGTTGGCTTGGTCGTGAGATCGTAAAGGACTCTGTTGACACCCTTCACTTCGCTGGTGATGCGCTCAACGAGCTTCTTGAGAAGGGGATACGGGATCTCCTCGATGGTGGCACTCAGTGCATCAGTGGTGTTGACGGCACGGATGATTACACACCATTCATCAACTCGCTTCTTGTTTCTGATTCCTACACTCTTAAAATCTGGAATGGAAGTGAAATACTGCCATACTTTGCCTTCAAGACCAGCATGTGCAAATTCTTCCCTGAGAATTGCATCAGCTTCCCTCACCGCTTCCAAGCGATCACGGGTGATGGCACCAAGACATCGTACACCAAGTCCGGGGCCGGGGAACGGCTGACGGTTCACCATTGCATCGGGGAGCCCGAGAGCAGAACCTACGACTCTTACTTCGTCCTTGAAGAGAAGCTTTACGGGTTCAACAAGTTCAAACTTGAGATCTTCAGGAAGACCGCCTACGTTGTGGTGTGCCTTTACACCGACACTTTCAAGAATATCGGGATAGATGGTGCCCTGTGCCAAGTAAGAGATGCCGTCAAGTTTTCTGGCTTCTTCTTCAAATACCTTGATAAACTCTGCACCGATAATCTTTCTCTTCTTCTCGGGATCGCTGACTCCAGCTAGTATATCAAGGAAGCGGTCAACGGCATCAACATAGATGAGGTTTGCATCCATTTCATCTTTGAAAACTCTGATTACCTGTTCAGGTTCACCCTTTCTTAAGAGGCCATGGTTGACATGGACACATACAAGCTGTTTGCCGATGGCTTTGATTAAAAGAGCTGCCACAACAGAGGAGTCCACCCCACCAGAAAGAGCAAGAAGAACCTTCTTGTCCCCTACCTGAGCTTGGATGGCTGCAATCTGCTCTGCGATAAACGTATCTGCAAGTTCTTTGGTTGTGATACGAACCATATCGTCCGGTCGTTTATTACTGTCCATGTTCATTCCCTCATCCATATGTACTATGTTTTCTGATTATACATAATTGAAGGTCATCAAGAATACTTGGAACCAACAGAAGTTGAAAAGTTTTTCACTAGGAGCTTGTTCAAGCAACTCTCTTATGCATGGAAACCTGAAAATCGATGGTAGTCAGCACTTTCGAATGGTTCCAGTATTTCTGCTCAATGGTCCAAGACGAATCGAACTTTCGGTGGAATTCGTAGAGTGAGAGACTTTGGGGCCATCCTAAACTCAGTTTTGGACTTACAAGAGAAAAACCTGCATTCCAACGATTAGAATGCAGGTTGTAAGCAAGTGGAATTATTCCCACTCTATCGTCCCGGGAGGTTTGCTCGTAATGTCATAGAGTACCCTGTTGACTTTTGCTACCTCGTTGCAGATCCTGCTTGCAGCACGCTGAAGCACATCCGGAGGGAAGCGGAACCAGTCGGCTGTCATGGCATCCTCGCTGGTCACCGCCCTCAGCGAACAGACTTCCTCGTAGGTACGCTCATCGCCCTGCACTCCGACGCTCTTGACAGGTAACAGGCATGCAAGCGCCTGCCAGATATCGTGATAGAGACCGGCCTTGCGAATCTCATCAATGAAGATTGCATCCACATCGCGCAGGGTATCCAGGCGCTCCTTGGTGACCTCGCCGACACAACGGACTCCCAAGCCGGGTCCCGGGAACGGGTGCCTGGTGACCAACACCTCGGGAAGCCCGAGCTCACGGCCCAACGCCCGAACCTCATCCTTGAACAACTCTCGAAGCGGTTCGAGTAAATCCCACTTCAGGTCTTCAGGCAGGCCGCCGACATTGTGGTGGCTCTTGATGGTGGCGGACGGCCCGCCGGAGGGGCTCTTGCTCTCAATCACATCCGGATAGAGCGTACCCTGGGCAAGGAAGGATATTTCTCCTGCCTTGCGGGCTTCACTGTAGAAAGTATCGATAAAAACCTTGCCGATGATCTTGCGCTTGGCCTCTGGATCTGTCACTCCCTTCAATGCAGAGAGGAAAGCCTCTTGTGCATCTGCATACTGCAACCTGATCTTGTAGTTGTCCCGAAAGAGCTTGAGAACCATCTCAGCCTCGCCCTTGCGAAGCAGGCCGTTGTTCACAAAAACGCACACCAACTGATCGTCGATGGCCTTGTGGATCAAGACGGCGGCAACAGCGGAGTCGACACCGCCGGAAAGACCGCACAGCACCTGCTTATCCCCGACCTTGGCACGGATTTCCTCAATGGCACTGGTAATGAATGACCCCATGTCCCAATTGGGCTCTGCCTTGCAAATCCCGAGCACAAAGTTCTCGAGAAAGGTTTTTCCTTCGGCGGTATGCACCACCTCGGGGTGGAATTGCACTCCGTAGAACTGCTTCTCCTTGTTCTCGATGACGGTATAGGTACAGTTGTCGGTGCTGCCGGTCTGCTCGAATCCCCCAGGGAGGGTACTGACGGAATCGCCATGGCTCATCCAAAGCCTGGAATTCTCTCCAATGCCTTTCAGAAGAGCAGATTCATGGTTCAGAATCCTCAAATCGGCAAAACCGTACTCACGTCTGTCCGGCCGCTCGACACTGCCGCCGTTTTGGATGCTCATGACCTGAAGGCCGTAGCAAATACCCAGGATGGGAATGCCCAGCGAGTAGACAGCTTGGTCGGGACGAGGCGAGCCTTCGGTTCTCACCGAAGCCGGACCACCGGAAAAAATGATGCCTTTGGGTTGCATGGCCTTCAGTTGTTCCGCACTGATGGTATAGGGGACTATCTGGCTGTAGACGTGCATCTCCCTCACCCTTCGTGCTATCAATTGGCTGTATTGGGCACCAAAGTCGAGCACTACGATGGTGTCATGGGGGAATTGTTGCATGCTGTATTCCTCTTTGTTCGAGATTTGTTGCAAGAATAGCGAGAAATGTGAGGCATTCCTACCAAGCGAGCGAACGTACCGGGGGATAGGCACGCTTTACCGCACCAGAGACGCCCAATCCGAGCACAAATCCGACCGCACTCTGTGCAATGTTTCCGGGGATCTCGGCTGCTGCAACACTGACCGTGCTGATAAACAGCGAAGAGAGGCCGAAGTACCCAAGCGATACAGTTGCAATGCAGACCAGGCCGGCAAGAAGCTTGCGGATCATGGGAGCTTCCTTGTCATTTTTTTGCCGTACGATAAGGGCGATCAAAAGCCCCTCCAATCCGTGCACCACAAAGGAGATGGGAGCCCATTGGGCGTAACCGCTGATCAGATCGGCGAGAGCCGTTCCCAAGCCGGCTGCAATGAAAGCAGACCAAGGACCGAAGGTGAAAGCGATGAAGCAGATGGCCACATCGCAAAGATTGAGATAACCCTTCGCCGTAGGGATACGAACGACCATGGTAAACACGACAACCACTGCAGTAAGTACAGCGACGACGGCTACCTTCAAGGCATTCCTGTTCTGTTGCATGATGATTCACTCCTCAAGCTTTGCATAGCAACCAAAGCACTAGGGGAATGATAACCGAAAGCAGAAAGTGGGTAAAGGGATGCCGGTAGGAGGCCAGGTTGTGATATTGGCTTCTCTTGTTCTGCAGTCCCAACCCCCTCATTTCAAGGCTCATCGCCAAATTGGGAATGGAGCGGAGCGCCACCACCAAAGCACTGGTCAAAGTCGGCACCAAATCCCTGAGCCGTTGCAGGAATTTCCTCCCCTGCTCACGATCGGCCTCCCGAAGGCGGTGCGACTCGGCAATCTGGTTGAAACTGTCGGATATGAAGGGAATGTAGGTGAAGGCAAGGGTCACCACCAAACCCGCCTTGTAGGGAAGGCGGTACCATCTGAGGGCGAGCATCACTTCGTTCATGATGGTAGTGGCAAAGAGCAGCGTACACACATACGAGATGCCGATGAACCGTCCTGCAAGCCGGGCAGCCTGCAAGAGACCCTCCTCAGTGACAATCGTTAACGTACAAAGGGTGAACAGGGGCCTGCCTGTTCTGACATTGAACGGCATGAACAACACCATGAACAACAACATCGGAAGAATTGAGCGGAACGTCTTGGAGACATGGGAAAATCCGGTATTCAAGGCACCGACGAACATGACAAGTGCAACCACGCAATACAACCCTACAAGATGAACAGGAAGGAAGAACCATACGCACAAGAGCAGCATCAAGAGGATTTTCGCCCTCGGATCGAAGCGGTACAACCACCCCTTCCCGGCTACAAAGGTACTGGTTGTCATAGGCTCTCCATCCTTCCGTCCACGATGGAGTATCCGCGTTGGGTTATGCGGCTTGCAAAGTGCCTGTCATGGGTGATGACCAGCAAGCCGGCCCCCCGTTGGCGCAGGCGGGCGATAATGGAGAGAGCGCTATGATACGTAAGGGAACTGTCCAGCTCGTCCAGGATGTAGAACGGACGGTCGAGCAAGAAATACACAGCCGCCTGTAAAGCTTTTCTTTGCGGATAGCTCATGGTGGAGGGGGTATCGGACAGGGTCAGCCCGAATAACTCGGCACACTCGGCCACCCTGCTCTTCACCTTTTCAGCGCGCAGGTCCTTGCGGCGATTCAACGACCAGGAGAGTTCCTCCTCGACTGTGGGGAGAAAAATTTGCAGATCAGGGTTCTGAAAGAGGTAGCCTACCTTCCTGGAAAGCTCCTTCCCTGATAAGGCTTGTCCATCGATGGTGATAGACCCGCCGATCGGCTCATCCAAGCCGCACAAAAGGCGTGAAAAAGAACTCTTCCCACTCCCGTTGGGACCTACCAAGGTAACCAGCTCGCCGCTCTGCAGGTGAAAATCGGGGATGTGCAGGGAAAAACTTTGGCCGAGCAACGTACTTTGACGTTTCCGTTCGGCTTGGAGGTTTGTACAGCTGAGCCTATGCTTTTCTGCAATCTCCAAGACCTGTTCTTCCAATGGGTTGGGCTGGTCGTCACCGCAGAGCCGGGAAAACCGGGGAAGCAAATCATCGAGTGCAGGGGTATGAATCGTTTTTTGGTCGAGCAAGACCACGTGGTCGAACAGATCGGTGAACTCCTCCAAATACCGGCTGGCAAGTACCAGGATCGTCTTATCAGAAGTTCGTATGGTCTCCCTCAGCAGGTCCCGCCACTGTTGGTCAAGATCATCGAAGGCCTCGTCAAGAATCCAAAGGCGTGCCTGAAGCACCTCCTGAACTGCAAGCAGAACCCGCTTACGCTCCCCGCCGCTGAGTTCCTGCTGGCTGGATGTCCTGAGGTCCTGCAAGCCCCACAGCTTGAGGGCGGCGGTAATGCGGCGTACCATCTCCTCGCGTGCAAGCCCCATCGATTCCAAGGGAAAGGCGAGCTCCTCCTCGACCGAGGCGGCGATGAACTGTTCCTGAGGATTTTGAGAAACATAAGAGCACAAGCCAAGCAGGTCCCACGGTTCCAAGGTACTGAGATCTCTACCGAATAATCCAATGTTTCCCTGCAACATGCCTGGAAAGTACTTCGGGCAGACACCGCAGATAATCTTTGCCAACGTGGTTTTACCCTTGTTGAAGGGCGCAAGCAACAATGTTTTACTCCCCTCCTGCACATCCAGGCTGAGATCGGAAAACAAACTGTCACATACCTCTTCCTTCCAGGAGCGATAGGTGAAATGTACGTGGGAGAGCTCTAGTGCGTGTTGCATGGTCAGCCTAGACTTAGCCGGGAAGTTCGTCGAACCGTTTGGCGATGGCTCCATAGACCACCTCATGGAGGGTCGCTATTTCCTCACTGCCCAAGGTGGCGGTAGGAATCGGCTTGCCGATGGAAAAATAGGCGTGCACCCTGCCAAAGCCTTTGAGATGCTCGAATCCAGCACGCGTTCCCTTGATGGTGATGGGAACAATGACGGTCTTGGATCGGGTTGCCAGCTTGAGGCTCCCGGTCTTCAGCTCACCGATACGTCCGTTCTTGCTTCTCGTCCCTTCGGGAAATACCAACATGCTTCTGCCCTGCTTGAGGAGCTCCACCCCTTTCAGGATTGCCTTGATGGCATCGTGGGGGCTCTTGCGGTCGATGAAGATGCAATCAAGAGCATAGCACCAGAGGTTGATGATGGGAATCTTCTTTGCTTCGGCCTTTGCCAAAATCGAAGCCCACAGATGGGCGGGCCCGACGAAGGCAACGATATCGAGCAGGCTCTGATGGTTGGCCACGTAACAGATATTGGGAACATCGGGGAGGTTCTCCTTGCCGTCGACATGTACGGTAATACCCAGAAAGAACAGAATGCTGTTCCCGATGAAATGGCCACAGCGCTGAAGGTGACGGCTCTCAGCTCTCCTGAGTTTCAACAGACGCAGCAATGCTGCAGGAAGGAAGGCGTATACCAGCGAAAGAATCAGGATGGGAAGAATAAACAGTGCTGCAAATGCAATGCGTAGTTTTCTCATGCAATCGCCTCCGTTCTAGGAAAAGTCCTGCGTCTTGTACAGCTTTGCATACTGCCCGTTCTTCTGAAGCAGCTCGGCATGCGTACCCGACTCGACCAGTGTACCCTCATCGAGTACCAAGATGCAATCGGCATTCTTCACCGTAGTGAGGCGGTGGGCGATCACAATGGCGGTCCTTCCAACGGAAAGACGGGCGAACGCTTCGGTGATGAGCTCCTCGCTCTCGGTGTCCAGGCTGCTGGTTGCTTCATCAAAAATAAGTATCGAGGGATTCTTCAGAAATACCCGGGCGATGGAGATGCGCTGCTTCTGCCCTCCGCTGAGCAGGGTTCCCCGCTCTCCCACCTGCGTATCCAAGCCGTTGGGAAGCGAACGGACGAAATCGCCCAGGTTGGCGGCATCAAGGGCGGCCCAGAGCTCTTCATCGGTGGCATCCACTTTGCCGTATCGAAGATTCTCCCGAATCGTATCGTCGAACAGAAAGATGTTCTGCTGCACAAAGCCGATATGTTGCCGCAAAGAATTCTGTCTGAGGAGCCTGGTATCCTGGCCGTCGATGAGGATCCTGCCTGCACTGGGTTCATAGAACCGAGGCAGCAAGGATGCAAAGGTGCTCTTTCCGGCACCCGACTCTCCCACCAAGGCAACCGTTGAGCCTCCACTGATGAGCACATTGATGTCCTTGAGGATCAAGTCGGGGGAGTTGTCATAAGCAAACGAGACATGCTCGAATTGGACGGTACCCTCTTTGATTTTCAAATCCTTGGCATCCTTTGCATCGGTGATATCAGGATGCTCATCCATGACCTGGGTGAACCGTTCAAAGCTTGCCATGCCCTGCTGCAGTTGTTCAGTGAAGTTGATCAGCCGATCGATGGGAGGGAGCACTACTCCAACATAGAGGATGAAAGTCACCAAATCGTAGGACTCGACCTTTCCCATGAAAATGAGCAGGGAGCCGCCTGCAATGGTGCAAAAGTAGTACATTTCACGGAACAATCCGATCACCGAGTGATAGCGGCCCATCACCTTGTACTGCTCCATCTTACTGTCCCTCAGTACATCGTTCACTTGGTTGAACTTCTCTTCCTGATAGGACTCCCTGCCAAAAGACTTCACTTCCCGGATTCCCATCAGTGAGTTCTCGACATTGCTGTTCACATCGGCAACCGTACTGCGGACCTTGCGGAAGGTCGCCTTCATCTTCATGCCGTAATACACCCCATAGAACACCATGATCGGAAGCGGGATGAGGGAAATCAGGGACAGGGGAACACTGTAGCTGAACATAAGGATGTACGAGCCCAGAATCGTTGCCACACTGATGATTAGATCCTCGGGGCCATGGTGGGCCGTTTCGGTGATCTGGAACAAGTCGTTTGTGATCCGGCTCATCATATGACCGGTCTTGGTCTTGTCAAAGTACCCGAACGAGAGTTTTTGCAGATGGGAGAACAGCTCACTGCGCATATCTGTTTCCATTCGGACACCCAGGATATGGCCCCACGTCACCCTGATATACTGGCAGACAGCCTGCAGGATGTAGATGAGCAGCATGAGGGCGAAGATGATAAGCATATGCTCGAGATTCTTATCAGGAATCTCGACACGCAAAAGTTGCCTGGTCAGCGTCGGAAACAGGATGGAGAGCGCGCTGGCCAGGATGGCCACCCCGATGTCCAGAAAGAAAAGCCCTTTGTAGGGGCGGTAGTATGCAATGAAACGCTTAAGCACCCTACTTCTTCCTCCTGAACAATCGTGCAAAGAACCCGATTTTCTTCTCGGGACTCTTGGCCTGATCCTGCTCCTTTGCCACAGGTGCGACAGCTGTTTTCTTTGCCGGGCTCTTGGGAACCTGAGCCGGGCCCTGGCTGGGTGCAATCTGGCCGCCTTCACTCTGATACTGCTGCTTGTAGTAAGCCAATCTCTCTTCAAGCGAAAGATTCTGGATTTCAGCATAGCTCTTGGAGCCTGGTCGCCTGCGTCTGGTCTCAACAGGTCGGCTCTGCTGCTCCGGCCGCGGTGCTCTTCTCGGCCTGCTTTCCGCAGCCTGCGGCGTTCTCTTGGGTGCACGGCTCCGATCCTGGCTCTTGCCTCTGGGTACCGGACCCTTCCTGCCCCTGGGGCCGCCGACACCGCCCCTGGTCCTTGAAGGCGATGAGGCATACTCATCGTTGCTGACCAGGTCGCGGAACGAATAGGAAGCGCTGGCGTCCTCCACCTGTGGGAGATCCCCCTCTTCGGGCCAGATCACTGGAATTTTCATCTGAATGTAATTTTCAATGGGCTCGAGGTTGAATACATACTCCTCATCAGCAAGGGTGATGGACTTGCCGCTCTTGCCAGCCCTTGCAGTACGGCCGATACGGTGTACATAGCTCTCAAAATCGTCGGGAATATCATAGTTGACAACCAGCTGCAGGTCATCGATCTGCAGGCCGCGGGCGGCAACATCGGTTGCAACAAGGAACTTGATCTTCCCTTCCTTCATCCGATCGATCGTCTGAAGCCGCTTTGTCTGGGGCATATCCCCCATCAGGTACTTGGTTGGATATCCGTTGAGTGAAAGACGTTTGGAGACCTCGATGCAGCGGGCCTTGGTATTGGTGAAAATCAGGCAGTTCTCCGGATCCTCTTTCTTCATCAGCCTCAAGAACAGGCCGAACTTTTGATCCTTGGAAATGTGGTACAACTCCTGGGTGATCGCCTTGACGGTAATCTCCTCGGGCTGCACCTCCAGCTCGACCGGATCATTCATGAACGACCATGCAAGATTACGTACCTTGGTTCCCAAGGTAGCAGAGAAGAGCATAGTCTGCCGTTCGGTACAGTCCCTGAGCAGACTGAACATCTTCTGGATGTCGGGATAGAACCCCATGTCGAACAGACGGTCCGCCTCATCAACGACGAAGATGTCAAACTGACGGAAATCAATCTTGTGCATTTTCTGGTAGTCGAGGATACGACCCGGAGTGCAGACAAAAATATCACACCCCTTTTCCAGAATCTCATCCTGCTTGCCGTAGCCTACGCCGCCAAAAAAACACCCCACCGATACATCTTCCATGGCAGAGGCGAGTTTGAGGGTATCCTCCTCGATCTGCACGGCAAGTTCTCTGGTAGGGGCTACAATGAGGGCCTTCGGCTTGCTTTTGCCCTTCTGTTGGGCTTCTACGAATGACTGAAGAATGGTCAGCACATACACTGCGGTTTTTCCGCTTCCAGTCTTGGACTGGGCCATGACATCACGATGGGAAAGACTGACCGGGAGCACCTTCTCTTGTACTTCCGTACAATCGGTGAAACCCGCAGCCTCAATGCCTTTGAGCACTTGCTCACTTAAGGGTAGTTCAGTAAATTTCATTGGTACTATATATCGCCTTTACAAGAAATAGCTGTGTTACA
>JAAZAT010000089.1 GCA_012514185.1 Spirochaetales bacterium
CTTCAATAGTTCGCCCTGTCATTCCTCGCAAACGAACGTAGCTTTTATACTACTGTTCATCATTTCTTAGGTAATTGACTGGGAAGCCCATCTTGGTGGTCTTCCACTATTCCAATCTCTTTATTCTTCCCTACGCTTAGCTTGTCAATAAACCGATTATCAATGCCTTACAGACCTTTCAAATCACCCTCTTTTCTAAAGGGGGCGTTCTTTCAGAGTACTCGATACTTTCATATTCCGTCAAGAGCCTTGCGGTGCTTGCCGTATGTGAGTGATTTAGTTCTCGTTGCCGAACGAGATGTGATATTACACCCTAACCGCCTTTTTGTCCAGCACTTTTTCAAGAAATTTGCAAAACGTTTTCTAAAATGTTTCAATACAATACTATAAATCCACGAAACTTTGGGATTGAGAAATTAATAAATCAGGGATATTGTGTAAAAGAAAGGGGAAGGACAATCTATGCAAAATATTCGAAAAGCCCTGCCGCAGGACCTGCCATATATATACTCCATCGCCTTGCAAACGGCCTTTGCGGGCTTGGACGGAAGACCCTATTTCAATGATCAATGGTGTGTCGGCCACTATTACGCCGCTCCCTACCTGTTCTTTGAACCAGACGTTTGTTTTATTGCACTTGATGAGAACAGCCGTGTCTCAGGCTATATCGTTGGAACCAGTGATACCAGAAGGTTCAATACCTGGATGCACCAAACTTGGCTGCCTGTCCTGCAGGAGCAATACAAGCAGGTCAAAGAGTTTAAAAGCGATGCCGAGCAAGCAGTGATCAAAACACTGCTCAAAGGCCCTGGTGAAGGCCTTTGGCAGAATCTGGGTTATCCGGCACATCTGCACATTGACATACTTGAACACCTGCAGGCAAAAGGTATCGGAAAGAGCCTGATGCTCACCTTTTTTGAAGCCGTTAAAAAAAAGGGTGCATCCGGTGTCCACTTGGGTGTGGACGGCAGAAACACCCGTGCATACGGATTCTATGAGAGAATGGGATTCGAAATTCTCGAACAACAGAACTGGGGTTCCTTGTTCGGGAAAATACTCAATTAGTCCGCATCTGAATCCCACTTCATTTTCAGATACTCCAAATCGCTGGCAAGACGGTTGATGGCATTCGTGAGCCGGACGGCACGCTTTTGGTCAAGGTGCTGTTCACCACCCGCCACCTGCATACGCTCGACCACCGAGCGCAGCGTTGCTTCCTGCTTTGTAAGCTCTTCCAACGCTTCATGCAGCTCCCTGATGTAAGGAACCGCCTTGTCGTCCACTGTCGCAGCAATGGGAAGTGAAGCCTCATCCAGCAAGTCCAGCCGCTCCATTGCTGAAGGTGCGTACGCATTGATATGCAGCGTCCGTGTCACAAAGGAGGCAAACCAGGGAGCCACCTCCTTATCGCCATGGACGATGAACGCCCTTCTGGGCTCCTTCTTGAAGGAAGTAAGCCACTTAACCAAGCCCTCTTGATCGGCGTGACCGCTGATCCCATGCAGCTCACAGACCTCACAGCGCACATCGATCTGCTCACCGAAAATGGTGACATGCCTGGCTCCATCAAGAATTGATCGTCCCAGGGTTCCACCTGCCTGATATCCGCTGAACAGTACCGTACACTCCTTCCTGAAGAGATTATGTTTGAGATGGTGCTTGATCCTTCCTGCTTCACACATGCCGCTGGAGCTGATGATGACGCAGCTCTCCTTTCGCTTGTTCAAGGCAATCGAGTCAGCTACATCGGTGATGGTTACCAAGGAGGGAAATAAAATCGGATTGATGCCCTTGTTCACGAGCTCCATGGTCTCATCGTCCATATAGCCGAACAAGTTGCCTGCAAATACATGAGTTGCTTTCACCGAAAGAGGACTGTCCACGAAAACCGGGATGTCTCCGATGGTGGGACACAGCTTTTTCTCGATGACAACTCTCAAGAGATAGAGAAGTTCCTGTGTCCTGCCCACGGCAAAGGAAGGAATGATGACGTTTCCTCCCCGCTTGAAGGTCCGCTCCACAATATCGGCAAGCTCCTGTGCCCGAATATGAGTGGGAACGCTGTTTCCCACTGCATTTTCCGGTTTCTTGTGCACCCGGTTTCCATATGTCGATTCCATAACGACAAAATCGGCTTCGTCGATATAATCCGGGTCCTTGATCAAGGGTTGGTCGAAATTGCCGATATCGCCGGAAAAGACTAACTTGCGCCGCTCTTTACCCTCTTTCAGCCACAACTCGATGGAAGAAGAACCAAGCAGGTGTCCTGCATCGTTGAACCGAACCTTGATGCCCTCGTCGATATCACAGATTTCATCATACAGGCAACTTTCAAAAAACTGCATGGCGTTTTGGGCATCCTCGACCGTATACAACGGTTCGACACCCTTTTTCCCTGCCCGAACAGCCTTGCGGCTCTTCCACTCCGCTTCCATCTCCTGGATATGACCGCTGTCAGCCAACATGATCTCACACAACTGAGCTGTCGCAGATGTGGCAAAAATCTTGCCCTTGAAACCCTCTTTCACCAAGAGGGGAATACGCCCGGTATGGTCGATGTGGGCATGGGTGAGAAATACATAATCGATGGCATCTGCGCGAAAGGGCAGGTCCAAACCCACCTCACGCTCATCGTTGCCCTGTGGCAGGCCGCAATCTATCAAGAGGTATTTTCCATTGACCTGCACCATCGTACAACTGCCGGTCACCTGCTGCGCTGCTCCATAGAAAGTTATATGCATGTGTTCACTCCTACCTTCAAAGATACGATTGATAGCCGTTCGATGCAACTTAAATTCCAAATCCAAGTGAGCTTGCGTAGAGTCGGGGGATTGGGTATCCTAAGAAAAAGGGAGATTTCAATGGACAAACATAAAAGAGCGATCAAAATGCTGCAAGTGGAACGGACCATCAAATCACTTGCAAAAAACAATATCGAAGCCCGCTTCGTTTCCTCAAGAGAAGAGGTCGTTCCAACGGTAGCTTCCTTGATGAAACACGGAGAGAGCGTAGCGGTGGGTGGTTCGGTGACCCTTGATGAGACCGGAGTGCTCAATCATCTGCGTAGCGGTTCCTATGTCTTTTACGACCGGTACAAAAAAGGGATTACCAAGGAGGAGCTCGACGAGGTATTTCTGAAAAGCTTCACTGTCGACACCTACCTCAGCAGTGCCAATGCACTTACCGAACATGGGGAAGTATACTGCGTCGATGGAAGATCCAACCGGGTTTCTGCGATGCTCTACGGACCGAAGCAGGTTATCCTGGTTGTCTCATGGGACAAGATTGTACCTGACCTGGTCAGCGCCATACTGCGGGTGAAAAATATCGCAGCCCCTGCAAACGCCACGCGCCTTAGTACCGGGGCCTTGTGCACCGAAAGCGGGAAATGCATCAATGCCGGCTGTGATGACAGGCATCTGATGGCATTGGGAGCAGGCGCCTGCGAGCACACCATCTGTTCCAACTATGTTGTTTTTTCCCATCAGCAGATTGAGGGAAGAATGAAAGTACTCATCGTCGGTGAGAGCATCGGATACTAACGGAGGATTGCATGATAGCGGATTTTACGTACTATACCCCGACAAAAGTCATATTCGGAAAGAATACTGAATCACAGGTGGGTTCCCTGGTCGCCAACGAAGGCTGCAAGAAAGTCCTGGTCCATTATGGATCGGAAAGCGCGAAAAAATCAGGGTTGCTTGGAAGGGTCACCGAATCCCTTTCCAAGCAGGGAATCGATTATGTCACGCTGGGAGGTGTCGTACCGAACCCAAGGCTGAGCAAGGTCCATGAGGGCATCGAGCTCTGCAGGCAAGAAGGAGTTGACTTCATCCTGGCAGTCGGCGGAGGTTCGGTCATCGACTCTGCCAAAGCCATCGGCTATGGCTTGTATCACGGTGGCGAGGTGTGGGACTTCTATGACCAGACCCGTCAGATCCAAGGATGTTATCCTGTTGGTGCTGTTTTGACCATTGCCGCCGCCGGCAGTGAAATGAGCAACTCTTCGGTCATTACCAATGAGAACGGGAATCTCAAACGCGGGGCCAACCACGATTCTTCGCGTTGCAGGTTTGCCATCATGAATCCGGAGCTGACCTATACCCTTCCTGAATACCAGACCATGAGCGGTGCAGTCGACATCATGATGCATACCATCGAGCGCTATTTCGTCAAGGGTTCAACCATGGATCTCACCGACCAGATGGCCGAGGCGCTCTTGCGCTCCGTCATGGACGCGGCAACCAAGCTGAAACAGAACAGCCGGGACTACGATGCCAGGGCCACCCTGATGTGGGCCAGCAGCCTCTCGCACAACGGCCTGATGGGTTGCGGGCACAGCCACAGGGGCGACTGGGCTCCTCATCAGTTGGAACACGAGATGGGAGGCATGTTTGATGTCGCCCATGGTGCGGGTCTGTCGGCAATCTGGATCTCATGGGCCAAGTATGTCTACCTACAGGCTCCCGAACGCTTTGCACGCTTCGGTCGGAACGTCCTTGGTATTGCAGGCGGCACCGATGCCGAAGCAGATGCCCTTGAAACCATCGAGGCCATGCGCCGCTTCTTCAGAAGCATCGACATGCCGACGAACTTTGCCGAGCTCGGCATCCATCCTACCGAGGACCAAATCGAGGAGATGACGGTGAAAGCCACGTTCTGGGGCAAGCGCACCCTTGGACAAGTGATGGTGCTCGGCAAGAATCAAATCAAGGCGATTTACGAGCTTGCCGCTCAGCCTTGATGGTCCTTGGACCAGAGGTAGAGCAGCAACATCTGTTCAAGTGTCCTGAGGGGACCCGGTCGATCCGAGTCCCTTCTCAGCCTTGAGAGGGCGTTGCGCCTCAGAAAAGACCGATACAACCGGATCGCTGGAAGATCCTCCTCATTGGGCCCTTCCAGCAACTGGTTTGGTCTCAGCCCAAGAAGCAGGTGTGCTTCTTCCCTGCTCACTGCCGACAGGTGATTCTCTTCCATGATCTCCTGCAGGTTTTTCAACTGCTCGAAGCTCAGTGAGAACAAGAATTCATCCAATGCATACACGACCTCTTCATCACTTCCACGGTCGCGGAGAAAGTCATGCCACATCGGAGGCAGACGAAACGAGAGCTGCAGCAGCTCCACTGTTCCAAGCAGGGTGCCGAGGACAGGAACCAAAGTATGCCTGACTTCCCAAAGTTGCTGCATCAGCGGAGCAAAAGAATCGGCTTGGGCATTGCTTCGCTCCTCCCACATGAGCACCAAGTCCCTGGTCGCCCGGCGGGTCCAACTCTCATTACCCAGGCTGTCTGAAATAATGGATATGTACAGGTCCTCAGCCATTAATGAGAACAGGATGGCATGGTAACAAACAAGAATTTGTTCCAGTTTAGGCATCAAGGGTGCATGCTTCTGAGCGATTTTTCTGAGAAAACCGAAGAGATGGAGCTTGGAGATGGTAAAAGACCTCCCCAGCGAGGCTTTCGTAGGGAGGTTCACCACCTCCTCGATGCCTTGATTGCTCAGCTTCGCAGCCAGCGTTTCCACACTACGTGCCTTCTGGGAAAAGCCGAGGTCGGAAGTCAGGGAAGCAGACCGCCCCACTATTCCGGCAAGCATTTCCAAATCCTCCACCTTTCCATCAAGCAGTGAGGCAAGATTCGGCTCATGCACGTACAGCAGCTCACGGCAATCGTCCAGTAAGCTGAATTCTTGTTCAGTAAACGCTATGATATCGCTCACAGAGCACATACCTCGATAGATATATAATGCTCAAACCATATGCTGGAAACAAGAAAATGTCCAGAACAAAACAAAAGCACCACCTCCTGGGAAGCAGTGCCTCTCTTTAAAAAACCGCAAGCATATCATTCCATGAACAGACGAACAACCTCTTCACTATCCCGAGCCTGTTCGAGCATCCGCCTGAAGACTTGGCTGGTGCAGGTGCGGGCAATGGAAGCAAGCAGCTCAACATGGGCCGAAGCTTGTTTGGATGGAGCCAGGACCAAGAAGAAAATCCTACTCTTTTGACCATCGGGGGAGTCAAAGTCAACAGGGAAACGACTGATGCCCACCACCATGACGACCTGCTTGACGACATCCGTCTTGGCGTGGGGAATGGCAATCCCATTGCCGATACCCGTCGAGCCCAGACTCTCGCGGTTGAGGACAGCATCTAAAATCTGTTCAAACTGCTGTGTTGAATACCCCTTGGCTTTGGCTATGACTTCAACAAGCTCATTGATGATTCCACGCTTGTCGGTGTGCATGAGCGGCACTTTGACCAAGTTCTTGTCCAATACATCCAGTATATTCATGCAGAGCTCCTTACGCTTCAAACTCTAACCAGATATCGTCATCATCACGAACCACCAACACCGGGCAGGGTGATGTGCGCATCATCCTATCAGTCTCGCTTGCAAGCTCTTCGCGGCGGGAACGGATATCGGTAATCCCTCCGAGCACAAACAAATCGGCTTTCTGTGCTTTCAACAGTTCCTTCACTACTATGTGCACTGTGCCTTCGAGCTTGACTGTTTCAATATCCACCTCTTTCTGGGAAGCCAATCGTGCGGCATGCTTGAGGTAGCGGTCGGCATCCTGCTGTAAATCCTTCTGATACTCATCCCGTTCAACGGCAACAAAAATGCCGGCCTTGACCAGCTCACTCAGTGCCTTGGTATTGATCACGTAGACTGCAGTGAGCTTCGCATCATGCTCCTTTGCCAGCTTGATCCCATACATGATGGCGGTCATCGAACTTTCAGAACCATCCAGATACACGACGATCTGCTTAAATGGAACTCCCATGCAAGCCTCCCTTATCCATCGTATCATTATCGGCACAAGAGGTCAAAGCCTGAACCTGAGACTTGGCCTGTTCCATACGGTCTTTTACAACCTTGAGCAGGATGAAGTTCTCACGCTCCTGCTCCTCGATGCGGCTGCGCATCCAAGCGATGGTCTCCTTATTCTGGGGAATCACGATCTTTTCCAACGCATTGACCTTGCGGATTGTCTTTTTCACTTCCTTGGCAAGGCGCATGATGGAGACTTTGAGCTCGGCCAGCCTTCCCATCAATTGCAAGGTTGTCCGATACCGTTCGATGGATAGTTCGCTGAGAATGCTGGTGTCCTCACTGCTGAAATAAGGGCTCTTGTCTACGAACGTGGTCTCCACCTTGGGTACCGAGACACCCATGACCCGTCTACTGCCAAGATTGATGGAATAATCGATGTTCACCGCTCCTCCGAGGTTTCCCACCCTCAGCCTGCCCATCTGCATGATGGCATCGCTGAGAGAGAGCTGAGCCTCGGCAAGGGATTTGACCACCCGGCTCTCATAATCGACGGCTTGATCGACCAAAGTAAGCAGTTCCACTACAAGAATGGAGCGCTTCTGGTCGAGCAGCTCATGACCGAGCTGGGCAAACTTGAGATCTTCGATCAACTTGAGCAGGTTGCTCCTGGTAGGAGCAAGTGTGGTATTCACCCTTCCTCCTTACTTGCCATAGTATTGGGCAATCTCCTCATCGGTCAGTCGCTGCAGCTCCTCGCTGGGCAATTTGCTCAACGCCTCCCAACCAAGATCGAGGGTCTGCTCGATACTGCGATCCTCATCGAATCCTTGATTCACAAACTTCTTCTCAAAGAAGCTGCCGAACTCCAAATACTGTTGGTCGAGGGTGGTCAACTCCTCCTCGCCGATAACCGAGGCAAGGTTCTGCACATCCTTGACATGACTGTATGAGGCAAACAGCTGGTTGGCCAGGTGGGGGTGGTCGGCTCGCGTCATTCCCTCCCCGATCCCGTCCTTCATCAGGCGGGAAAGGGACGGCAGACAATTGATGGGGGGATAAATACCGCGTGCCTGCATGCCCCGCTCAAAGACTATCTGACCCTCGGTGATGTATCCGGTGAGGTCGGGTACCGGGTGGCTGATATCATCGTTGGGCATGGAGAGAATGGGCAGCTGGGTGATCGAACCGCTGCGGCCGCTGATCTTTCCCGATCGTTCATAAATCTCAGCCAGGTTGGAGTATAAATATCCCGGATAGCCTTTGCGGGAAGGAATCTCACCACGCATGGTGCCGATCTCACGCAAGGATTCACAGTAGTTGGTCATATCGGTCATGATCACCAACACCTGCTTGCCCTTGTCGAAAGCCAGATACTCCGCAAGCGTCAGAGCCGTCTTGGGCGTAATGGTGCGCTCGATCGAGGGGTCGTCTGCAAGCGAGAGAAACAATGCCACATTGTCAAGAACTCCAGTTTCCTCAAAGCTGTCGATGAAAAACCGGGCTACGTCGTACTTGACACCCATTGCAGCAAAGACGATGCAGAAATCCCCCGAGCTGCCCCGCACCTTCGCCTGTCGGGCGATCTGGGCGGCAAGCTGGTTGTGGTCCAGACCGTTTCCACTGAAAATGGGAAGCTTCTGGCCCTGGATGAGCGTAGTCATTCCATCGATGACGGAAATACCGGTCTGGATGAAGTCGCGGGGATATTCACGGGCCGTAGGATTGATCGGCTCGCCATTCACTTCCCGCTGTGTAAAGCCTTGCACGGTTCCCGAGCCGTCACGGCTCTTTCCCAGCCCGTTCATGACGCGTCCGAGCATCTGCTCGGAAACACCAAGGGTCAAGGGTTCACCCATGAACCGCATGCCGGTAGCAGGCAGGGTCAAGCCATCGGTTCCCTCGAAGACCTGTACGACTACCACATCGTCACTGGTGTCCAGGACCTGACCTGAACGGTGTGACCCATCGGGAGCGAGAATTTCGACAAGCTCGCCGAAACCCACCGCATGGGTGTTTCGCATATATACCAGCGGCCCGTCGATGCGGCTTACGCCGCGGTACTCACGTCCACTGAGAAGCCGTCGGTCAGTTTGGGCCAGCAAGGTTTCCGCCTTAGTTCTCATAGATGCCTCCAATCTGATCAATCGAGCGTTCAAGACGCAACTGCAGCCGGTCGATGGTCTCTAGTTCGTCACCTTTTACAGTCAGTCTCATGCGGGCCATCTCCTGGACAGCCTTAAGCCTACGTATCTTGACCATGGGAACACCTTTGGTGATGGCCTCAAGCCCCTTCTCATAGTAGGCAAGAATGACAGAGAGCATCTTCACTTGCTTCTCCACCGAACAGAAACGGTCGACCTCATCGAAAGCATTCTGTTGTAAAAACGCGGTCTTGAAGAGGGAACACACCTCAAGGATGAAGTTCTGGGTGTCCGGCAGGGCATCGGGTCCGACCAGCTTTACAATTTGTTGCAGTCGCACCTCTTTCTGCAGGAGATCCATGATTTTTTGCCTGCTCTGGTACCAAGTGCCATCACTGTGGTCGTTCCACCACTGCTTCACATCCCCCAGGTACTCGCTGTAGGATTCAAGCCAGCTGATCGCCGGATAGTGACGACTGCTGGCGAGCTGTCGGTCAAGACCCCAGAAACAACGAACGAAGCGTTTGGTATGCTGGGTTACCGGCTCGGAAAAGTCACCTCCGGGAGGGCTTACCGCCCCGATGATGGAGACCGATCCGGAATTACCCGAGAGGGTCTTCATGAATCCCGCCCGTTCATAGAACTGGGCGATACGGGTGGGCAGGTAGGCGGGAAAACCTTCTTCTGCAGGCATCTCCTCCATACGACCACTCAACTCGCGAAGCGCTTCAGCCCAACGGCTGGTCGAGTCGGCCATGATGGCGACATGGTAGCCTTGGTCGCGATAGTATTCGGCCATCGTAATGCCGGTGTAGATGGATGCCTCGCGGGCACTTACCGGCATGTTCGAGGTATTGGCTATGAGGATGGTCCGTTCCATGAGCGAATGGCCGGTTCTCGGATCGATGAGCAGTGGGAACTCCTTCAGTACGTCAGTCATTTCATTGCCGCGTTCGCCGCAACCGATATAGACGATGATGTCGGCATCACACCACTGGGCGATCGAGTGTTGGGTCATGGTTTTGCCGGTTCCGAATCCCCCGGGAATGGCGACCGTACCGCCTTTTGCCAAAGGAAAGAGCGTATCGATGACCCTCAGGCCGGTAATAAGCGGCTGCTTGAGGGCAAGGCGCTTGTCTACAGGCCTTGGAAGCCTGATCGGCCAGCGCTGCAGCATGCATATCTGCTCTTGATGCCCATTACTCAACACGACGGTAGCCAGGATATCCTCGATGGTATACTCTCCCGCCTCGACAATTTCACTGACCACTGCACTCTTGATGTGCACAGGAACCAGAATCCTGTGCTCGATCCTGCTGGTCTCCTGGACTGTACCAAGGATCTGTCCAGCCGTAACGGTGGCGCCCGTCTCGATTAAGGGAGTAAAGCTCCAACGCTTTTGGTGGTTGACGGCATCGAAGGTCAGGCCGCGGGAGATGAAGGCTCCACTGGCTGCCATCAGCTGCTCCAGGGGGCGCTGTATTCCGTCATAAATAGTTCCAATAAGTCCGGGTGCAAGCTCGACGGACAAGCTCATACCGCTTCCATAGACATTGTCGCCCGGGCAAATACCGGTGGCATCCTCATAGACCTGAACCGTCGCCAACCCATCATAGAGTTTGACCACTTCTCCGACCAATTGCTGCTCGCCGATTCGCACCAATTCCATCATCATGGCATCCTTGATATCCTTGACAATGAGAATCGGTCCGTTTACTCGCTTGACGCGTCCAATAATTCTCTCTTTCATGTATGTTCCTGAATCATAGCCCTAACTACGCGGTCGAGTCGTCTGAGACGAATCTCGACCTGATTGTTGAACGAAACCATGCCGTCCAACGAGGAAACAACAACCCCGAGACCACGGATGGGTTTACTCTCGAGATGCAAGATAATGCTGCTACCGGTAGCTTTCTTGATAATTTCTGCCGCAGTCTCAAGCTGTGCTTCAGTAACAGGACACTGGTTGCTGCTGGCAACCTTTGCTTCCTTCAGGTCCAGGCCCAAGGCTGCTTCAGCAATCCATTGGGGAAGGTAGGGAGCGATGGTTTTGGCATCAAGCAACGAGAGCACCCGGGCCAACACTTCTTGATATCGGTCGTCACCTTGGCGGAGAACGGCCTTGCGCTTTGCACTGGTCATGTTCGCCTGGAGACGGAGTTCTATCTGCCTCAACTTTTGCTCGAGGTTCCGCCGCTCTGCTTCCTTTTCTGACTCAGCTCTCTTTTCGGCATCTTTGAGAATGGCCGATGCCTGTTCCTTTGCTTCCTGCAGCATCTTTTTGGCAGCCTGGTCGGCTTGCTCAAGAATACCGGTAAGCAAGCGACTGTCGGTTGTTTCCATACTATCTTCCTATAACGAGACCCCGATCGCTTGGTTGACCAGGGAACGCAAATCCGGAGGCCCCTGCTTGGAGTTGGGAGATGGAATCTCAACTACAAGCGGGAACGATTCACTAAAAAGATACCGGTTGACTACTGGGCGGATTAAATCCGCCACCTCATCCGTGATGATGATAATCCCATGTTCCGGATTTTCCAGTGCCTTGTCCCAAGCCTGCATAGCCTGCTGTGCTGTTGTCGCCTGCATGCCGAAGACACCGACGAGGGAGAATCCCAAGACGGTATCTTCGTCACCGATGACAAAATATTTCATGCATCATACCTTTCCGAGAATCATCAGGCTGGTGATGAAACCGAATACCACCAAACCTTCGGCAAGGGCGATGAAAATCAATGCCTGGCTTGCAATTTCCGGCCTCTCACTGATTGCACCCATTGCAGCGCTGCCTACCTTTCCGATTGCCATGCCTGCTGCGAGCGCTCCAACTGCAAAAGCAAGGGCGGCACTGAAGCAAACCAGGGCAAGGTTGTAATCACCAACCTGTGCAGCTTCGGTAGTTGCAGCATAGGCACCGGGGGCGAAAACAAAGGCGGATGCAAGCAACACAAGAGCCGTTGCAACGAAGGTCATCGATACTTTTCTTCTGAATTCGATGTTGGTCATACTGTGACCCTCCTAAAAAAAATCTCTATCTCTTCTCGGAAGAAGCTGAGTTGAGCCCAACCGGCTCATACGCAATCCCCTTGCCGGTAAAATACCTTGAGAAGAATTCATAATAGTTCAAACGAAGTGACTGAATGCCTGCACTCAAGCCTTCCAATACAATCACCAGGACATTGCCGAGGATGAAGATGGCAATCCCGCCAAACCCATCAACCAGGGACGAAAGCATTTTAAAAGACTCCATCAGCGATGCGTGTGCGATGCCCAGGCCGGCCACCCGCATGAAGGAAAGGGTGTTGGACAGATACCCGGTAAAGATTTCCAGTACATCAACCAGCCATTCCATGACGGAATCGAGGATGAGCTTGCCCGGTTCATGTTTCGGTCCTCCCTTGCGGAGCGAGAGGAAATACGAGAGAAAGCCGCGTGCGAAAAGCAGCACCAGACAGACTGTCACCACCGGAGCGACCCAGCTTGTTTGGGGGAACTGTCGGTACCCGCTCTCTACAAAACCGAATCCCATATACAGACCCACTGCGAACAACAAGCCACCAACCAAACCGTTCTTGTCTAAGAGCAGGGTCACATAGGAGCGTTTGCGAATCAGGTTGACCCAGTTGAGCACAAGACCGGTATAGATGATAATGATGCCGAACTTGATGGTGATGCCCAAAATCCCATACACATCGTGTATCAGCGATCCTTCGGCATGTCCGGCAACTGCTGCTTCGTAGTTGAACCAGAGAGCGGGGAAGAGACTCAAGCCAAAGTAGGAACCGAACAGCGCGCCGAAGACCATGGAGGAGAACCCGAGATACACCAACAGTGAGGTAACGTTGCGGCTGAGCATCCCATCCGGCTTGAGAGGATTCTTCTTGTACGAATATGATCCGAGCAAGCCCACAAGCACGAGTACCAACCCCTGGCCGACATCGGCAAACATCAAGCCGAACATCGACAGGTAGGCGATCATGACAAAAATCGTGGGGTTTACCGTACCATACTCGGGCGTGCTGTAGTTGTTGACGATATTCTGAAAGGGTTTGAGCGCTTTGGGGGATGCGATGGCAACAGGCACTTCCTGACGGGGCACCTCGGTGGCATTCGTCCATTCGATGACGCACTGCCCTTCACTGGCAGTCATAATTGCAGACCTGACCTGGTCAGCCTGGTCTGAGGGAACCCAACCCGAAAACAAGGTGGTATTTCTTGTATAGGCAAAGTAGGAGCGAATCTGGTCACATAATTCATTGAGGCGCAAATTGGACCAAATGGCAAACAGCTGGCTTTGCTGTTGTTTCACGACCGCATCGACAGCATGTTCGACCTCTGTCCTGCTCTTCAGCGCCTTCTGATGTTCGGCTTCCAGCCTGTCTTTTATCAAGGAGATGGCCTTTCTTTGCAATTCCACGTCACTGGACTCCACCCAGCCGAACTTCTCAAGCAGCGGATCGACCTGCGAGACATCGCGGCGAAGCGTCAGGCAGATCCATTTTTCGCTGTCGGGGACCCTATCCAAGAGTCCGCCATAGACTGCAAGCTTGCCGCCCAAGTCTTCGGTCTTGCCATGGGTGACTTCTCCCACCCGCAAGTCCAGATACTCACCTTTTTCCTCGGTGATGTACCGTCTCATCTCTTCAAGGCCCATCAGCTGCTGGTTGCTCTCCTTCTGCTTTTCCTTCAGGGAGAGCAAGTCGGCGGTTAGCTCGTCCAAGATTCGCTTGTACTCTTCAAGCTGTGGTTTTTCCAATTTCTTGACATCGAGCACTTCACTGGTGGGAATATCCAAGTGTCCTTGCCTCAGCAAAGCTTCGACACGCTTGCGCATCTCTTCCAGGTTCGCCCTATTGACGGAGCTGGGTCTGCTTGACAATTTCTCCATCTGTTGGGGGTCGAGCTTGTTGATATGGACAAAATCAAGCACACCCAACTCGAGCAGTGCCTTAACCACCGCCTCACTGGTCTGTTCCAGTACGACAGCTGTCAGCAATTTCATCGGCCTTGTGAACAAGTTCATCCCAACACCCCCCTGATGTATTCCTCTTCATACCCGTAATATTTTCCGTTCAATATCGCCTTGATCATAGCCGTTTCTTCCTTGCATAGAAAGAAGTAAGCCAAGCTGAGCCCGATCGTGAACGGATCGGTCGCCAGCATTTTCTGGTAGAGCGCCTGTCGTCGGGTCGCCAAATACCCCTCAATCTTGAGGTTCTCCAACACACTCGCCTCATCTGAATGCAATCCCAACCGGTTCTGTTGCACCTCTGTCTGTTCGAGTCCCGGAAAATACCGATTGATAATGGAGAGAGGACTCCGTTCCCCGCTCTTTTGGGCAAGGTACTTCTCGGTCTCGGGGCTTGCAAATACACTGCCCCAGGGAAGCAGCAACGTTCTCAGCTTGTCGGCTTCCATCTGGTGATATCCACCGTGGCGAACCAGGATGGTAAGGTTTCGCAAATCAATTTCCAGCAGGAAGATCGAAGTTGCCACTTCCCTATCCTGCCTGGACAAGTCCTTGCAACTTTGCATCAAGGATGCGTACCAAAGCCGGTCGAGCTTGCTTTCCATCACGAACAATCCGTCCTGCTCCAAGCCTTGTCCAGTGAAAGCTTTCAAGACATCCCAATACGGGGTTGCTTTGACTGCATTCAGGACAGCGTCCCAACCGGTTGCATTGATCAGGGCGGTCCAATCGATTGGATGCAGGATCACCTCTTTGAACAAGTACCCGCTCCTATGCCTGATCGGGCGGTGCCTGATGATGCTGCTGTACCAAAGCCTGATGGCGTTCTTCAGATTATCGACCTCAATCTTGCCCAGCAGGTGCTGGACGAAGGTTGCAGGACTGCCTTCCAGGTACTTTTGCACTTCCCGGTACATCTCGATTTCTTTTTGCAGGAGAACCAATTCCATCTGCTGCAAATCACCGGTTTGATCATAGGCGTGAGCAACCTCACGGTAGCGGCTGTCCCGCAAAACACCTACAGCCTCAACAAGGGAGGCCGACCTGAGAAGAGATTCCATGAGATGGTCCTGACGCATCAAGCCAATCTTCGCCCGAAGCTTGGCATTGATGAATCCGTAAACGGTTACAGGGTCTCTGCTCATTGCAGTTCCAGATAACTTTCTAGATCGGTTTTGCACACCTTCTGAACGACGGCTCGGGCAATACGATCAAGTTCATCCTCTTGCAGCGCCTCAACACGCTGCAAACCTGCCTCAAATTCGGAGAGTCTCAAAGCGGCATCAGCTTCGGCTTGCTGAATCAGGGCATTACAACGCTCCCGTTCCTGCTTGATTGAGGATCGAATAAGGTCATTGGCTTGGGTCTGGGCGTCGGTAATAGAGTCTCTTGCTGTACGTTCGGCGTCTCTTATGATCTTCTGCGCTCTATCCTCAACCGACAAGACCTCGTTGATTATATCGATACGCACCTTGATACTTCCTTGCTTGAATTCGAACAATACCGCCCCTATACTCTACCTTTTATCGGCGAGTGTCAAGCAATGTTCAGGGTGCCGCCGTGAACACCTGTTGAGCAGTTTCATCCTGTCCGTCTTCAGTGACCAATGCATCAAAGAGACTCTCATCAAACTGGAAATCAGCATCAGTGACAAAGCTTTCGTCAAACTGCTCGAAGCTGAAATCACTCTCGTCGAACGGCGGGAAGATGATGTTCCAGAAGACCTCTTCACTGATGCGATCGACAACATCCAGAACCACTTCAGCATCATATCCTGTAGCGAGTTCTGTACCAAATACATCTTCTTGTTCTTCAATCTGCTGACCGGTAAAGACATCCTTGACGATGATTCTCTCAGTAAAAGCAGGGTCGGAAACCCAGAAATCCTCGAGAAGAAGCACACGGTCCAAGCCCAGCTTGTCCGCTTCGATTTCAGGTACGGTGAACCGCACCGCGTACCACAGATCTTCAACCTGCAAATCGAACAGGTAGGTACCGCTCTTTACTTCGCTGAGGATGAACCGGCCCTCTTGGTCGGTGAACAAATACAGCGCGTCGTCGGCGATCAGCTCCTCATTGCCTGCCTCATCAACTACTACCCTGTAGACGGGGGATGAGTACTGGACATACGGACTGGCGTCGGTCATCAACAGAACTGCACTGACGGTGAAAGAAGGCTCGACATCGAGCTTTGCAACAAAGGACTGCCGGCTTCTGGGTGTTATCTCATAGACGAATGAGGAGCCGGCTGAATAGTCGGTAGCCCCGCTTGAGAAAACAACCACACTGTTCTTCACATTGGTGGAGATATTGTTGTACAACGCACTGCCCAGCGGTCTTGGCAGGTATGAGGGAGCGCTGTCGAGACTGCGTGCTACCGATACCTCGCTCTTTTTCAACTCGCCGACCGGTTTGACCAGCAAGAAGGATTCATTGACCGACTTGCCTATCGCAAAGGCTCCATCGGCATAGGCAAACGAGGTGTTTGCAGTAAAGGTGGTGGACATGTTCTGATAGGAGTTGGAGATTTGCTGCCTGAGGGAGAATGAACTGAGATTTCCGCTGTGCGACCAGGAACCGACCAAGGAGTGATTCTTCGGGTCGGAGAACTTGAATGAACTCAGTGAAAGGTTGAGGCTGTCGTTTCCTGACGGTCTCCAGCTCAATCCGGCGGAACTGGTGGTCGTTACATCGAAGAAGGGGGTGCCGCTTTGAATGCTGGTCGATGAGTTGGCGCTCAGCTTGGGGTTGAACGAGTAGCTGCCGCTGATCTGGGCGGTGACTGAAGGCTTGAGCGGATCGGTACTGCTTCCGTTTGCTGTGATGGATCCGCTGAGGGAGAAGCCCTTGAAGGGGGAGAAGCCTGATGCGAATGAGAGGCTCCAGCTGGGGTTTGCAGCAGCTGTGTTGAAAATTACATTGCTGGAAAGAGTATACCGGATTTTCTCTGTCAGGCTGCCTGAGTATGCAAGAGAGAGCGTGGAAACTGAGGAGAATGGCGTAGCTGAGGTAGGACGTGCAGGTATGCTGTGGTTCAAGGTGGCGCTGAGGGTACCAAACCAGCTATCCTGTGAGCCGCTGAGCCTGTGGCTCAGGCTTCCAGCGAAAGAAGGCGTATGGTTGGCTGCATCAAGGCCAAGGGTGAGCTGGATTTGAGAGGTGCCCAACAAGGTGGCCACCACCCCATTGACCGTCCCGCTGAAGATTCCAGGACTGAAGGCAAGGTCGGTGGTGAGGGTGAAGGTATCGGTCAAACCGGTCTGCTGATAATAAGTTGCAGTAAATTTATCCAGATAATAGGAGAGGTATTGGTTGTCAAACCATGGCAGATTGATCATGGCGCCTGCACTTGCGCTCTTTACCTTGGGGACGCTGAAGCCAAAGCCGTACAGGCTGTCACCCTTGCCCAGGAGACGGTAGTCATAGCCCATGTCTACATATTCAACCTTCTCTTCACCAGAATTTTTCATCTTGGTGACGATCTTGATCTTGTTTGCTCCTTGTGCAAAAACAAAATCCTTGAGCCGGTAAGTACCTGGTTGGAAATCCCTCGGGCCAAATACCGATGTGTCATTGATGAAAATCTCCACCGTGGAGGGCTCGACCAGTACGATGCGATACTCAAACTGGTTGCCTTTGGCACTTCCCGTACCATATGCATAGTTCTTTTCAAAGGTGAATCCGAAATTGGAATTGGCTCCGGTTACCGAGCTGAGGTTGGACCCCACGTTGCCGAAGCTGAGTCGATGGTTCGATTCAACAAAGTCATAGAAGCCGTTCCAGCTTCCGGGATTGAAAACAGGAGCTTTCGACGAGAACGAGAAGTAGAAGTTCAACCCGATGCCCAACAGGGACGCCCTATTGGATACCGAGAGCGAGACAAGCTGGGATTTGATTTGGGAGAAATCAGAGGGATAGTCCATCATCGCATAGAGGCTCAAGGAACTTGCCAAGGCAAATTTGGCCGGTTTGAGAACGATGGCACCGCTCATGCCATACTGCTCCCTGCGGTTGATGGAGGAAGCGGTGACACTCACCGAGCGCTCGGGCATATCTGCAATGCTGAAATTCAAATACACGGCAAATTCGACGGCATCGTAGCGGGCATCGACTCCGCGGCCTCTCAAATCGTCCAAAGATAGATATTGCAACCCATCGCCAAAGATCCGTTCGTATGCCGCCTTGGTGATGTACGTACCGACGTAGTACGTGAGATCTTCGGTGCTGAGCAGTCTTCGATCCTGTATGAATTCCACCTCGATGTCGCCTACCCGCTCGTCGTTCACAAACAAGTTGAGGAAGTAGAATCCATCCTCGAACGCTATCGTTGCATCCTGGCCCACAACAAAAAAGTCCGCCCAGAAGTCATCGGAAGGCTCGGCAATTGCAGAAGGCTGAGGATAGAACATATCATACTCTTCTTCTGTAAGAACCAAGGGTTCGAACATATATGGAGGATCGGGAACAAGAGGCTTCACCGTCGGGGGTCCTGCAAACCTGGGGGCGGGAGGAAGAACCACCCGCTCAATGGGTTTGATGACCGGCAGAGAAATCAAGTGAACAGGAGGCGGCAACGGTTTGACTTCTCGTACCATCTCCTCAACAATCGGCTTTCCTCTGAAAAGGGGAGCAGCAGGGATGGCCACAGCCACCGGCTGTTCAGGTTGCACTATTGCAGGTTCAGGTTCTCTTGGAATTTCCGGCTTCGGCACAACGGGAGTGACCACCCTGATCGGGGCTGGTTGTTCAACCTCGGCAGGCTGGAGAAAACATGTGTAGATGAAGGCAGAAAGAAAGAGGGTCAAGAGCACAAGCAAGACCAACAGGAACACTGCGTGTGCAAACCCTCTTTTCCTCATGTAAAAGCCCTTTCTTAATCTGGAAGGAGGAAACCCCTCCTACTTCGTATACTTGATCGTGGCTTGGTAGGTAACCCCTGAATCACGGGAAAGACCCTCGGGCCAGGGAACCTTCTTCGTTACAGTCTTCTTAGCCAATATATTCATGCCATCGATGCCGGGAAGAGCTTCAGCACCTTGCAATACAACAGAATTTCCTTTGCTGTCTTTGATTTCCACAACGGCAGAAATGAGCAATTGATGTACGGTGCCGAGATTGGCCAACGTGACAGCAAGGGCGGGAGAACCATCCTCCAGTGTGGATGCAGCCATCGATCGGATTGCAACATTTTCCACTACGCGGGAAGGAAGTACATACAAACTGGTTGTATAGATGTACAGGAAGTTGAACATGCCCTTGTCGGTGCTTGCCCTACCTTGTGAATAGGGAATCTGCTCAGCCTTGAGCCGGAAGGAAAGCTCGTTGGTGACCGTTCTCGGCCCACGATATTGAACCCGCACGACCCAGCTGCTTTGGGGAGGAACAACCAACTTATTGGGAACGATGGAGAAGTAAGCATCGGCAGGGGTGTTTACCTCATTCCCTTGCGCGTCCTGATCACGAATGAGTGCGGAAATACTGATGGCTATGGAATCATTGCTGTCATTGACGATGGTATACGTCTTGGTACTTTCTGCTCCAGTTGGCTGGAAAGACTGTTCCAACGGAGAAAACTGATACGCATGAAGGGAAGAAAGCAGGAACAAAAGCAAACCTAAGGCAAGCACCACTCTCTTCATTGTTTTATTCGCACATTGATTCATATTCTTCTCTCTTTCATTACAAGACGACTTTTGTGACAGTGTACGCCATCGATTTGGATTCATCAAGACTGGAATCTGGAACAATACCATGAATTAACGGCTTGCAGCCATCCTTTTCAAGGCTGCATCGAAGGTTCCCTGCAAAATGGGAACCATTTTCTGCACGATATCGTCAATATTGCCGGAGAGTCCTCCATGTACCCAATCGAGCAAGGAACCGACAAAGGCATGCTTGTAGAAAGCAATCAGGTAATCGAGGTCCTCCTCTGTGGCACCAAAGGCCTGTGCCCGGTAACTCAGGGTTCCATGCAAGAGCTTTGCCATCTCCCGACAGAGATACCTGTCCAGAAGCTCGCGACCCAGGCTGTGGTAGATGTTGATCACTATCTGCCTGTTATCCTTGAGATAGGTGCACATGTTACGGATTGCAGCCTCACCATCATCGTTTGTCCGGCTGTCGGGGTACTTGCGGGAAAACTCCTGACCCTCATTGATGAACATCCAATCGAGCAAATCGTATATATCCTTGAAATGATAATAGAATGTCTGCCGGTTGACTCCGCAACGGTTTACAATTTCCTTGACGGTGATTTTGTCCAAGGTTCGTTCAGCCATCAATTGCTTCAGTGATTGGGCAAGTGCTAATTTGGTCATCTGTGCCATGGGTATCCCTCTCATAACTCTACGTACGAATATATATAGCTCATCCATAGATGTGTTATTAAAAATTAGTACTAATACTACTCCAAAAATCTTTCTTTGGCTACCTATTATCCATTTATTGACACAAGTATGCATCTATGCTAAGGTTCGTTCCTGTCGGGTGACCGATACATGTTCGGGCTGTAGCGCAGGGGTTTAGCGTACTAGTCTGGGGGACTAGGGGTCGACGGTTCAAATCCGTCCAGCCCGACTCTGCAAGGAACTGCTGAAAAGCGGTTCCTTTTTTCATGCCAATTCCCCACCACTGTGCAGGATTTTCTCACCATGGGTTTTTCTTGGCTTTTCAGGCACTCTGTCCTTATACTGCAAGCAAGGGAGATCATCCGATGAACTACATGCCTCTTGCTTTTTTGTCATTGGCTTTAGCTTCTTGTTTCATGTATGTTGAATACAAAAAGAAGTTCGTTGCTGCTGTTGCATTGAAAGCGTCGGCCTCCTTTTGTTTTATCGTCTTCGGCATACTGTCCGGCTCTCTTGCCTCTGACTCGCTCTTTGCGAACCCCATCATCATCGGCCTGATTCTTGGCGGCATTGCAGACGTACTGCTGAACCTGCGCTTTGTTTTTGAAAAGCATGGCAAAAAGTTGTTCCTGACAGGCATTCTCTTCTTTTTGGGCGGCCACATCCTCTATGTGACTGCATTGATAAGCCGTTGCGACTCCCTGCTTCCTTGCATACTTGCAGGCACGCTGCTCACCGCCCTGGTTCTTGCATGGCTGTTCAGCAAAATCACCGTGGGCTTGACCTTCAAGATCTTCGGCATCTTCTATATCGGTGCCATCATGCTCATGAACAGCATCGCAGCGGGGGTTCTGCTTGCCTTTCCATCAAGCTTCAGCGTCTTGTTTTTCATCGGTGCCCTCTCGTTCCTCGTAAGCGATATCGTTTTGATTCTCAACACCTTCGGTCCCAGGCAACAACAAAACCTGAGGGTTGTGAACCTATCGCTCTACTATGTCGGTCAGCTCTTGATCGCTTTGAGCCTGCAGCTCCTGCGCTGACCGACCTTGACCGTGCAAGCACTCTTCTCTTTACATTTGGGGAATCTCATCCAATAATCGATAGCCATGAAACTGGCACATATTACGGACATACATCTTGGACATCGTTTTGAGCAGAAGTTCGGGGTGGACATCAAGAAGAATCTCATCACCGTCTTGGAGGATGTCTGTCTGAGAAACATCTCGCAAATCGCAGTAACCGGCGATATTGCGGAGGACGACGAGAGTGCGTGGTTCTTCGACACCATCGAAGAGTATGGATTTGAGATGCATTTCGTACTTGGCAATCATGACAATCCACAGGTCATGGGGCTACATCCAGAGCATATGCATGGCAGTTGCTACTTTTACAAAGTCGATGCTGAACAAGCTACCCTGCTCTTCTGTGACACCAGGGAGGCCTATTTGGACGAGGAGCAGCTCTGTTGGTTGGTAAAGGAGATGAAAGCGAGTACGCTTCCCATCCTTGTTTTCCTTCACCACCCTGTCCTGGATTGTGACAACTCGTTCATGGACCGCAAGTATGCGCTCAAGAATCGGGAAACTGTCAGGACGGCATTGCAGTCAACAGGCAAGGAAGTCCATCTGTTTTGCGGTCACTACCACACAACCGATGAGCGCAGCGACCTCGGCATCCACCAGTACATAACGCCTTCGATTTTCTACCAGATCAAGAAATATTCAGAAACGCTGGAGAGGGACGACAAGCCGTTTGGGTATCGGATCATCGACCTGGATGAACAAAAGCCTTTTGCTACAAGAACATTGGATTTCAGTTAGTCAATTTCACAGTAGTATTCCAACAGCCTCCTACACGAGCATTGTTGTACAAATTGCTGTAATTGGAGACATGCATCCCTATATTTCAACGCAGATTTGCTATAAGGTGGCAATGGGAGGATGATGTATGCCAAAGGGAGCAATCATAGTATTGGTCGTTGTCGCCGGCCTGGTCATTCTAATCGTCATAGGGAAAATGTTATTCAAGCGTGTTGAACACAATTTGGAAGGACTCAAAGACCTTTCAATAGCTACACCCCTTCTTTCCTCAATACAGGATGGAACCTATGAGGGAAGCTTTGCAACGTTTCCGGTCAAAGTAAAGATCGCAGCAACCATCAAGGAAGGAACCATTTCCAACCTTCAACTGTTGGAACACAGAAGCGGCCAGGGGCAACCGGCAGAAGCGATTCTTGCCACCGTCTTGACCGAGCAGAAACTGGATGTAGACACCATCAGCGGTGCAACATACAGCAGCATCATCATCCTCAAAGCCATCGAGGATGCTTTGAGCAAGGCGCGATGAGTATGAACTGGATTCGAAAAACACTCTTCACGCTTCATGTGATTGTCGGAATTGGAGGCTTGGCCGGCGGCTATGGATGCCTATCAGACATCTACAACCCTCTGGGTGCCCCGCTCTCCCTTTTGGAGAATTCCCCTTTCACATCCTATTTCTTCCCTGGCCTGTTCCTCTTGTTCATCATCGGCTTGGGCAACATCGTATGCAGCATCCTGGTATTGCGGTACCCAATCGTCGGCATGATGGGCAGCCTGGCCCTCGGAATTGCACTCAGCGCATGGATTGTCATCCAATGCATCATCCTGCAAGACATAGTGGCACTTCACATCATATTCTTGGTAGTCGGATTGGTGCAAACCGGCCTCTCCTTATGGCAGTTGATCCAAAGCGGCGATTTAGCCTATCTCTTGAGAGAGCTGATCAATTAGCTTGCCGATGAAGCTCCCGCTTTGCTATAGTGGGAGCATGAAAGCAACAAAGACAAGCATCCTGCTCTTTTTCATCATCATCGCGGCTTGCATCGCAGGAACACTTCTGTTGACAGACGACGATGCTGCTCCCCTGCTCAAGGTTGGCGTCATCACCGCCTGTTCCATCGTTGTCAGCTTTTTCTTCTCTGTGCTCACCGGCGATTACTCGTGGACCGACCGGCTTTGGAGCACCCTCCCGGTAGCCCTTGCCTGGGTGTATGCATGGTCCGCCGGTCTGAATGCTCCCTCGGTCACTGCATCACTTCTCATCATGCTCTGGGGTGCAAGACTTACCTTCAACTTCGCACGCCGCGGCGGCTATACCGGTGAGGAGGACTACCGCTGGGCGATCCTGCGAGAGAGAATCGACAATCCTGTGCTTTGGATGATCTTCAACCTGCTTTTCATCGCCTTCTACCAGCAGCTGCTCTTCATCGCTTTCACCAGTCCTTTGTTGTTGCTTGTTGAACCTGCACGACTTGCATTCACCCCGCTTTCATTTGCATCCATACTCTTGTTTGCCCTTTGTCTTGGCATCGAAACCCTTGCAGATCAACAACAATACACCTTCCAGCAGGCAAAGTATCACCTGCTCCCACGACTTGAAGAGCATGAAGATGATTATGAGCGTGGTTTCAGAACCTCCGGCTTGTTCAGATTCAGCCGTCATCCCAACTACTTCGGCGAGCTTGGGGTGTGGTACTCGATCTATCTGTTTTGTGCTTCGTTCTCCGCTTCGATTGTGCATTACACCCTTGCAGGGCCGATCCTATTGACCTTGCTGTTCATCGGATCGACCCTGTTCACCGAGAGCATCACCAAGCGCAAATACCCGGCATACCAAGCATATCAGCAATCGGTTCCCCCGATTCTTCTCAAATTCTGGTGAATCCAGAAGGAGGATGTCCATGAATCGCTCCCTAGTCCTGCTGTTCATCATTCTCATCCTAATCGTGATCATCGTTCTCATCAGACCTAAAGCCCAAGCACAACCGCAACGCGAGGAAACCATGGCAACAACACATCAGCGTTTTACGTTTCAACCACTGGACCAAAGCCTTAAGAATACCCTCAACTCCCAGGAGTCACGGGTAATCATCGACAAGGGAACCGAACGAGCCTTCACCGGTATCTATACCGATACCGAGGATGAGGGAACCTACTACTGCAGGTGGTGCAACTCACCATTGTACAGCTCACAGAGCAAGTTCCACTCCGGCTGCGGGTGGCCTTCGTTCGACGATGAAATCCCCAACGCCGTAGAGCGTCATCCCGATGCCGATGGAAGCAGGACGGAAATTGTCTGCGCGACCTGCCAGGGCCATCTGGGCCATGTATTCTTGGGTGAACGATTCACCGAAAAGAATACGCGTCACTGCGTCAATTCCATCTCCCTGGTTTTCCGACAGGAGAAACCGGTCACCGAGGCGGTTTTCGCCGGTGGATGTTTCTGGGGTGTTGAACACCTCTTCGAACAAAAAAAGGGAGTATACTCTGCGGTAAGCGGATACACAGGAGGAAGCCTGGCGAATCCCAGCTACCAGGATGTTTTAACGCACACCACCGGACACTTGGAAGCGGTAAAGGTGTATTACAATCCACTTGAGGCCAGCTATGAGGAGTTGGCAAAGTTCTTTTTCGAAATCCACGATCCGACGCAAACCAACGGGCAAGGGCCGGATATCGGCAACCAGTATCTCTCAGCGGTTTTCTATCGCAGCAGAAGCGAGTTCGACACCGCGGTCCGCCTGATTGAGATCCTCGAGGAAAAAGGACTGAAGATTGCCACCACACTCAAGCCCGCGGCAATCTTCTACCCCGCCGAGGAGTATCATCAGGATTACTACGTCCGCAAGGGTTCACAGCCGTACTGCCACGCATGGACCAAACGATTCTAGTCAGTCAGCACATCGGCACTGACAACACAGCTGGCTACCACGTAAGAGCCCTTCTGCAGTGGTTTTGCCAGCTGTTTTGCTGAGAGCACCAGATCCAGATGCCCCATCTCGGTTGCGATGGTTGCAACCATGCACAGCGTATCACGAAATCCGTGCCTGCGCTCCTCAACAGCCAGGACCGGACCGCAAAGCAGCATCATCTGTTCATCCCGGGCGAATTTCTGTCGGGTTTCCTCACTCAGGCTCTCGTCACGCGCCATGATGTAGTTGAAAGGGAGCAGCTTCTTGTCTTCCAACCTTCCCTTCTCATCGGTCGCCGATTCATACGCCTGCCGGCTGTCAAAAACATCGAGGGCCTGGGGAAACGCGCAGACCTGCAGATTGAGGATGGTATCCTCGTCAATCTCCTCCAAGGTCGCTGCATGCACCAGCGTAGCAATGAAGGCGCTCCTCTCGCTTGGATTGGTCATCAGCAGCGTAAGGGAGAGAGCCTCGCCCTTCCCGATGCGAACCAAGGGTTTGGCCGACCAGAGACAACGTCCGCTCATATGCATATCCAGACCGGCAATCTCAGTATCGGAACCTTTTGCGACCACGCGGTATACCAACGTAAGCCCGCTTTGCAGCACCTTGGTGGCATAAAACCCATACTTGGTGGGAATGCGCACTGCCTCCTTGAACCATTCGAGCATTTGCTTCTGGTCGAGCGAACCGTCTTTGAGCAGGATTTCCAACCCGGTATTAGCGAGATACACAGCCATAAGCACCTCCGAAAGTAAGCTATGATAGCACACCCGAGGCTTGCAAGAAAGAGTGTAAAAGAATACCCTGACCCACATGCAATCAGAACTTACCTTCAAACAAGGCTACAAAGAAGGCTTTCCCATCTTTGTAGGGTACTTTCCAACTGCGATGGCTTTCGGCTTGGTGTGCAGGGACCTGGGACTAAGAATTTGGGAAGCGGTGCTCTTCTCCCTGACCAATTTTGCCGGAAGCGGGCAGTTTCTTGCAGCAAACCTCATAGGCAAGGGTGCCATCCTGGCTGAAATCTTCATCAGCGTCCTGTTGGTCAATCTTCGCTACTCTTTTATGGGAGCTGAAATGTCACGCAAGCTCACCAAGGGAATAGGAGGTTGGCAACGGGTGCTGCTCGCCCACGGGACCACCGATGAGGTCTTCAGCGTTGCGGTATGGCACAATCAACCTATCACCAAATACTACCTGGCAGGCTTGGAATGCACAGCGTATGCAGGCTGGGTGAGCGGAACCGCAGCAGGCTTTTTGGTCGGCATGATTCTGCCTTCCGCCCTGCAATTGGCAGTTGGGGTGACCTTGTATGCGATGTTCAGCTCCCTGCTGGCGCAGGAGTTCCGGCAGAAAGGTTTCAAGGTTCTCCTCATTGCAGCCATTTCGGCCATCCTCAACAGCGTTCTCATCATGCTTTTGCATCTGGGCGTCGGTTGGGCATTTGTCATCTCGATGCTCGCAGCAAGCTTCATAGGCGCTGCAATCACAGACGATATCCAGGAGTATGTATGACCGACCACCCACCCTTCATGATCCCCATCCTGATCAGTGCTGTTGCAACCTTCCTGGTACGTGCGCTGCCTTATTATGCAACCTTTCTCGACCGTCTTCCCCCATTCCTCTCAAAAAGCCTGAGGCTATTGCCCATTGCAGCCCTCGGCCCCCTGATTTTCCCCGGTGTCATCCTCAACTACGAGAAGAGCTGGTACGCAGGACTGCTGGGCATCGCAGCGGCTGCGCTCTTCGCTTACAAGCGGCAGAGTATGATCATCCCCATCCTGCTCTCCATCGGCGTTACATACCTTGCCCTTCTGCTCTAGCTTGACGTACCATTAGGCATGTTTGACGCTCATCGACACCTCAGCGACTGCGAAGCAACTGAAAACGCCCTCTATGCAACCAGCACTCCTGCTGAATGGACGCGAGTGTTAAATCTTGGTTCAATGGCAGCGGGGGGCCTTGGGATCCTTCCATCCGAATTTCCCGGGGACTCAGAGGCTATGTATACCCTGCTTGTCGCACATCCCGACCTGCAGATAGCCGAGGTAGGTCTGGACCGCCGCTATCCAAACAGGGAGGAGCAGCGTACCTTTCTTGCCCAGATGCTGCACATGGGTTTCGAACTTGGCCGCAGCGTCAGCCTGCACTGCGTACGGGAGGACGGCCTCTTGTTGACGGTGTTGAAAAATGAGCACAACTATCTGCCCCCTTTGTTGTGGCACGGTTGTACTGCAAGTTTTGAAACGATTGCAGAAGCGGTGCGCTATCAAGTCATTCCATCCTATGGACCGAATCTTTATGCAAGCAGGCTTCGATCACGCATCCAAGACATACGAGAGCTTCCCTTCGCCTTGGAAACCGACTTCACAGGTACCGAAAGTGACTATGAACAGTTTTTTTCCAAGCATATCGAAACCTTTAGCCGCCTCAGCGGCTGCAGCGAAGAGCAACTGGAGAACCACAACGATGAAATCAGAACAATTCTTACGCATAACAAGACTTCTCGGTGAAGATGCCGTCCAATCGCTGCACGAAAAGCGGGTTGTGTTGGTTGGGCTGGGTGCCGTTGGGGGCATGTGTCTGGAATCTTTGGTACGCAGCGGAGTCGGCACGCTGCGGATCGTCGATTTCGACACCGTTGGAATCACAAACCTCAATCGACAAATACTGGCCACCTATGAAAGCCTGGGCCGACTGAAAACCGAGGTGGCATCAGAGCGGGTGAAGGCAATCAACCCCGACTGCACCTTGGAAGTGCTTCCTCTCTTCGTACAACAGGAGACGCTGGGGCAAATCCTTGCAGGGGAAATCGATCTGGTCATCGATGCCATTGACTCGCTGAATCCCAAATGCTCCTTGTTGCAGGAGGCATACAACCGCAAAATACCGGTAATCAGCAGCATGGGGGCGGCTCTCAGGCGCGACCCGTTTTTGGTAAGAAAAGCAGACCTGATGGACACTTATGGATGTCCGTTGGCACGGGCGGTGCGGACAAACCTCAGAAAACGGGGAGTCGGTAGAGGAATCGATGTCATCTACAGTCCGGAATTGGTGCAATTCACCTATAAAAAGCCCGAAGAAGAGGAACATGCCGACTTCAATGAGCAGATTGTCGACAGGGGAAGAAGGCGGAACGTACTGGGCAGCCTTCCCACCGTCACTGCCATCTTCGGTCAGCACCTGGCACACCTTGCCATCAGCAAATTGCTGGATTCCTCGCTGCTTTCAGCAGAGGAGGCTTTCAATCCTAGGCAAAGCGTATCGGAGTGAAATAGGAAGGTGCATGGAAATCCGGTTTCAATGTACCAATTTCTGAAACGGCAAGGAAGTGGGGAACTGCATGCTTATCGCCGCAGCAGTAAAAATTCCCCTTCAACTGCACACTTCTCAGATCCTCACCCGGTTTTACCAGACCCAACAGATCAAGCGGAAGGCTCACTTGGAGAGTCCAGCGGCTTTGCTTGTTGGAGTTCTCCAGTATTTCGACTGTATGATCGATGGTTTGCATGAAGTCAGGCGGGAACAACATTCGATTCGCCCTTCCCTCCCCCCTGCCCACGAGCATGCTCAAAGAAGCGCTGCATTCAACATTTACATAGGCTGCTTGGCCTTCCCGCTGTAAAAAAGCTTCCACACAGCTGTCTTCCCACACCCTTCCATTGTGCTCTGTCACCATGCGCCTGAGCTGGGGTTCCCGCACCTGGTACCTGAGATGCAACAGCTGATTCTCCCATGCCATGCGCACTGAAGCCTCAACACCCTCATACTCACCCCAAAGCGGAATCAGGCTGATCGGAAGGGTTTGCTCGAGCGGCCGGCTATAGATGGTAATCATGATTTCATACTCCCTTCCTGCCAGTATAGACGAGAGCCAGCGTTCAAGCATAGGGGTTGTTGAAGCAAACAGGCGGGCTTTTCTCCTTGATAGGCATCACAAATTGAGGAGATATCACATGAATCATCGAACACTGTCCTTTGCTGGACTCATGCTTTTGCTCGCGTTGCTCATTGGTTGTGAAAACACCGTTGAGCCTGAGAGAGCGACCTTGAGGCTGAACCTCGCCTCCGAGCGGTTTCGGACATCGAGAAGCCTGCTGCCCACACCGCAGGATATGACCATCACCACGGTAAGGATCACCGGAACCGGGCCGAAAGGACAAACAGTGGATGTACAATCTGAGGACCAAGTGGTGGAAATCGGAAACCTTGCCATCGGAACATGGATATTGCATGCAGTCGGGTTCAACAGCAAGGGAACCGCCCTTGTCAGCGGCGATGTGACAACCCTGCTCTCATCGGTGACCAATGAGGCGACCTTGGAGCTGACGCAGCTTGTCGGAGAAGGAGTGATGAGTGTGCAGCTTTCCTGGGATCCCGATCAGGTGGCATCGGATGTGCGCCTTGAAGCCCAGCTTTTCCATCAAAGCGGCTCCCCGGTCGCCCTCGAGGTTGGGGCCCTGAATAAAGCCGATGGTACGGTTAGCCTGACAAAAACCCTGCCTGCAGGCTCCTATTATCTCAAACTGCAGCTGTTCAGCCAGGAGGTTCTGGTCAGCGGAGCAAGCCAATCCTTGAGAATCCTCGACGGGGTCACCAGCGATGGCAGCATTGAGCTCATCATCGGAGACCTTTCCACCGCCTACACCATCATGGTCGTAAACAACACCATGCTTCCCATTGAAGGCAGTATTGTCTCCACTCCTCTGCAAGCAAAGGCCGGGGATGAGGTGACGCTTACCTATACTCCGAGCAATCTACCTGAGGGAATCGGCATCAACGACCTGCAGATCGACTGGTATTGCGAAGGGATCCTCGTACAAGCATCACAAGCTGCCTATACCAGTATTCCACTTGCGGGAGTTCACCGCTACGATGTCATCGTCAACCACGACCGGTTGGGAAGCCTCGGCTCCTCAACCATTCTGCTTGACATGCCTAGGTCGCTGACTCAAAGGCAGGGGCGAACCAGGCAGGAAGCGGCATCGGTCGGTGTGTTTGTACATTGATCGAGGCCACCTTGACCAGAAGGACGCACAGGCTCTGCCCATCACGAAGGACTGTCTGCCGAAAGACGATGGAAAACCGTTTTGCACTTTCAAGCTCGGTCTGCACTTCCAACAGGTCATCCAGATGAGCCGGGCTTTGGTAGTCCACCGTAATCGATTTGACGACAAAGGCGAGGCCTTCAGACTTCATGAGGCTCGTTTGCGAACCATCAAGGCCGTGCCGGCGGGCTATGTCGCGCAACAGTTCCGTCCTTGCATGCTCGGCGAAATCAAGATACCGGCCGTGGTAGACAATGCCGCCACAGTCGGTATCGCTGTAATACACGCGAAGTGGAAACGAGTGCATCAAACTTCCACCTCCGCTCCTGCAAAACGAAGGGTCTGTACGTAATCGTCGTAGGTTTGCGCCCTGCGAATCATAACCACCGAACCATCGCGCTTGAGCAGATACTCGGCACAGCGGAGCTTTCCATTATAGTTGAAGCCCATGCTGTGACCGTGGGCCCCTGCATCATGAATCACCACCACATCCCCCTTCTGTACTTCGGGCAGCGTGCGATCGATGGCAAACTTGTCGTTGTTCTCGCACAGCGACCCGGTTACATCGTAGGTATGGTCGCAAGGCAGATTGTCCTTTCCCACCACGGTGATATGGTGGTAGGAGCCGTACAGGGCCGGACGCATGAGGTTGGCCATTGATGCATCAAGGCCGACATAATCCTTATACTTCTTCGTTACATGCAGGACCCTGCTGACAAGGTATCCATACGGGCCGGTGATCACCCGCCCGCACTCAAATACAATTTGCAGCGGATCGAGACCGGCGGGAACAATCATGCTCTGGTAGAGTTCCTGCATGTGGGAGCTGACCTTCGCCAAGTCCATCTTCTCCTGGTCGGGACGGTAGGGTATGCCGATGCCGCCTCCCATGTCGATGAACTCAATGCGTACGCCAGCTTCTTTGTGGATGCGGATGGCAAGGTCGAAGAGCATGCGGGCGGTCTCAACGATGTACGATCCGTCCAATTCGTTGGATGCAACCATGGTATGAAGGCCGAAGTGCTTGACTCCCTTCTCTTTCATGATCTTATAGCAATCGATGATCTGGGAGGTGGTCACCCCGTACTTTGCCTCCACCGGGTTGCCGATGATGGCATTGCCAGTGCGGTCCGGTCCGGGATTGTACCTGAAGCAGATGGTGTCGGGAAACGTCCCGACTGCCTGCTGGAGTGCTTCTATGTGCGTGATGTCATCCAGGTTGATGATCGCCCCGAGTTCATAGGCCGCCTTGAACTCCTCGGGCGGGGTGTCATTGCTGGTAAACATGATCTTCCTGCCGGTAATGCCGCAAGCCTTTGCAAGCTGAAGCTCAGGCAGGGAAGAGCAGTCTGCACCAAACCCCTCTTGGGCCAGGAGCTTCAGGAGGGTCGGGTTGGGACAAGCTTTTACCGCATAGTAATTGCAAAAACCGGGTGCCCAGGCAAAGAGTTTCTTGAAATACCTTGCATGCTCGATCATCGCTTTCTCATCGTACACATAGAACGGAGTTGGAAGTTGGCTGGCCAACTCCAGCATATCACCATGGCCGATAGGTAGCTTTTTCTCACTCATATCTTCAAATTCTCCTCAATCATCTGCATGGCTTGAACAACCTGTTCGCGATGGCCGTACGACGAAACCCTTACAAAAGTCCTGCCGGCCGGACCGAATCCGCTTCCCGGGGTCACCACCACATGGCAGGTGTCGAGCAACAGGTCGAAGAAATCCCAACTATCCATACCATGGGGAGTCTTCGCCCAGATGTACGGGCTGTTGACCCCGCCATACACGGTCAAGCCAACCTTGGCAAGCCCTTCACGGATGATCCGGGCATTCTCCAAGTAGTATGCCACCAAGGCCCTGCTCTGCTCGTATCCCTCTCCAGACAACGCAGCATATCCACCCTTCTGGGCAATGTTGCTCGCCCCGTTGAAAAACGTGCACTGCCTGCGGTTCCACATCGAATTGAGCACGGTCGGAGGAGCATCCTCACAGCAAAGGGCTTTCGGCACAATGGTCCAGCCAAGCCGTACACCGGTAAAACCGGAGAACTTGGAGAAGCTGTTGATCTCGATGGCGCACTCCTTGGCCCCTTCCACTTCATAGATGGAGCGAGGGTATCCAGCCTCGGTGATGTACTCGCTGTATGCGCTGTCGAAGATGATGACACTCTTGTGCGCTCGAGCGTAATCGACAAAGGCTTTCAACTGGTCGTAGGTCGCCACAGCGCCGGTAGGGTTATTCGGACTGCACAGGTAGATCAAGTCCACCTTCTGCTTCGGAGGCTCGGGAATGAACCCATTCTCCTCAGTGCTGGCAAGGTACACAAAGCCGTCGTAGCAACCCTTCTCCTTATTGAAAAGCCCGGTGCGCCCACCGACCACATTGCTGTCCACATACACAGGATATGCAGGGTCTTGAATGGCAACGATGTTGTTTTCGCCAAACAGGTCCTGAATGTTGGCAGCATCACTCTTGGCGCCGTCACTGACAAAGAATTCGGTGCTTTCCAGCTCTACACCGTAGCGCCGGTAGTAGAGGACCAAGGCCTCGCGCAGGTAGGCATCCCCCTGCTCATCGCCGTATCCAGTATAGGTAGTGCGATCTGAAAGAGCCTCAATCTTCTCCCTCATCGCGTTGCAGACCGCCTCGGGAAGAGCTTCGGTGGTATTGCCGATGCCCAAACGGAGGACAGGCACACCGGGATGGGTCTTCTGCCAGGCACTCGTCCTGCGGGCGATTTCAGGAAAGAGATACCCGCTTGCAAGTTTTTGATAATTCGTATTGATCGTAGCCATGAACTCTATCTCCTTGTTATCGCCCCAAGCTCATCCAATGCATCAAGTTCTGCATAGAGGCGGGCCCTGTTCTCTTCACTCTCAAAGCTGCACAACGGAAGCCTGAACGACTCTTCGCACCAACCGTACCGTGCCATGGCGGTCTTGATCGGGATGGGATTGGTTTCCAAGAAACAAGCCTTGAAGAAACCCGCAAGCTTCGCCTCCATCTTTCGGGCTTCATCAAACTTGCCTTCCAGGGCAAGGTGAATCATTTTGGAAATATAAGAGGGGCAGATGTTCGATCCGACGCTGATCACGCCATCACCGCCGTTCTCGATCAAGGACAGGGAAAGGTTGTCATCACCGCTGAGTACATGGAACTTGCCATGGGTGGCATCGATGACCGCCCGCATCTGTTCGAGACTGCCGCTGGCTTCCTTGACCCCCACGATGTTCGAACAGGCGTCGCTGAGAGCCTTTACCGTTTCGGTCTCAATATTCACTCCTGTTCTTCCCTTGATGTTGTAGAGGATGCAGGGAATATCGACACTCTCGGCAATCGCTTTGAAGTGCAGATACAAACCCTTCTGGGTAGGCTTGTTATAGTACGGATTCACCAAAAGCACTGCATCGACCCCCACCTGCTGGGCGTGCCGCGAGAGCCTGATCGCCTCGCTTGTTGCATTGGAACCGGTGCCTGCAATGACAGGAACCCGGCCGTTGGCGAATTTGACGGTCAGGGCGATGGTACGGTCGTGTTCATCATGGCTGAGCGTCGGGCTCTCCCCGGTTGTACCGCAGGGCACCAGGCCGTCTATGCCGCTTTGGATCTGAGCCTCGATGATCTGCTCAAGGCGCTCTTCATCCAGATTGTCCTTCTTGGTGAACGGGGTGATCAACGCAGTATGGACACCCTTGAAACTCAGTTCTCTCATACGGTTTTCTCCATTTAAAAAAGCATGTCATCGATAGAAAAGAAGCCGTGCTTTTCGGCAGTAATCCACGTTGCAGCCTTCAGGGCTCCCGATACAAACCCATCCCTGTTGCGGGCTGTATGGGTCAGCTCGATTGTATCGACGGGGCTGTCGAACAGCACCGTATGCACACCTGGGCTGTATCCTCCGCGGACCGAGGAGATATGTATTTCCTGCTTCTCCCGCCTGCGGTCAAGGCGTGCAGTTTCAAGCTTGTCTTTTGCATTAAGCTGCTGAGTCAGGATATTTCCAAGCATCACAGCAGTACCAGAGGGACTGTCAGCCTTTGCAGCATGAAACCACTCCTGGACCAGCGAATCGTATTCAGGGAAGTTGTTCATCAGACTCGCAGCCTTGCGTACGATGGAAAAAAAGAGTTGAACGCCGATGGAAAAGTTGCCCGACCAGATGATAGCACATCCAGGGTGGGACTCAAGTTTCTTCAGGGAATCGAGCTTGTCGTACCATCCGGTGGTAGCAATGACTGCAGGTGTCGAGGTTTCGCAGTACAGATTCATCCGCTCTTCAATGCCCTCTGCTGCAGAAAACTCAATGGCTGCGTCAGCACCAGCCAAAGCCTGTGCAGTCAGCGTGCGATGCGTCACCCTCGGATCCTCAACATGTGGATCGATGATGGAGACGACCTCATGTCCGCTGCTGATCGCAGCCTCATGCAATTGCCTACCCATCTTTCCAAATCCTACGATTGCAATGTGCATTCAGTTCTCCTCTGTTGTAATTGTTTTGGAGTGTATCATTCTCATAACATTTTGTCTATAATCACAACAAAATGTTTTTTATGCAACTATTTTAACCAGTACTATCCCTACAATAGACCTGCCTTCATCCCCGGCGAGACCCATGTTTTTCGGGGAGGTACGACCAAGAAGCATGATTCTGATAAGAAACCAGACTGGAAAATCCGATTCAGTTACGGGTATTCCAGCCTGGTTGTCATAATCGCAGCCGACTTGCAACGAATGCCGGGTTGTCGGCCGGGATAAGAAGGTATTCAACTACACCGAATACCAGATGGAGCACGCATTCCAGACAGTTCGGAGAATTCTCCAGCCGGCTATCAGGCATTTTCGTTTGGATTCTACAATCCATCACCATTCTTACGCTTGCGCATGTACTCGTTCCAATATTGATTCACATCGTGCGTCAATTTCTGCAGGTGGTCCATCATGCCGGCTTCAGCCTTATCAGGATCATGATTTTCGATTGCCTCAAGAATGCTGAGATGATATGTACGATAGTTGTCGCCTACACGATGCCTGAGTTGTTCAAACAATTCCGACTGTTGGCCCATGGTGGATAGCATCATATACAGTGAAACCAAGGCCTCATTTTTTGATGCTTTTGCGATACAGCTGTGAAACGCTATATCATCTTTTGCTATACTCTGCCGGTCGGATGAGTGCATCTGTTGATTTGCATAACAACGCTTGAGCTCTTGCAGTTCCTCATCTGTTATGCGTTCGGCGGCAAGACGCGCCGTCTGGCGCTCGATGGCGGACCTCGCTTCGAGAACCATGATGAAATTCTCCAACACATCGCTGCTTAACAATGATTCCAAGCTTGTCTTGTAATAATCAAATTCGAGTGTAGTTTTCGTATCCTCGATGATCTTTCTTCCAAGTGGAGTGATCAGGCGCCCTTTGAATCCAATCTTCTCCAAATATCCGAGTGTTTCCAACTCGTTCAATTCTCGTCCAACGGTCGCGCTGCTGACTTCAATACCGTTTTTTTTAAGACTGTTGACAATATACCATGATCCAACCGGTTCCTTGGAATTTCCAATCAGTTCCAGAATTGGCTTCTTCCATTTATCCTTTGCAATTTCCACAACGTTACCTCCGTATCAGTCTAACCAATCTGAACCATTCCCGCAAGATATCTTCACAATTCAAAGCGGACAATGTTCCTACCCTAATTTCTTCCAGCGGTTTTACTTGACTGCAGGAATTCGGCGGTTTACACTACTACCACTCATAGTATGAGTAGTACTTATATAAAAACAAGGAGAATCACCATGTTGCAGGGAGTTTTTACTGCGCTTGTCACACCATTTTCACACAATGGGCACATCGACATCGGAGCACTGAATGCAATCGTGCAAAGACAGTTGGAATCAGGGATTGATGGTTTGGTACCAATCGGGACAACCGGGGAAAGCCCGACTCTTGATGACAAAGAGAAGGAGCTGATCATCAAGACAGTCGCACACCTTGCACACGGGAAAGTCCCGGTCATTGCCGGCAGTGGATCAAACTGCACAAAATCGGCGATTGAAGCAACAAAAAAAGCAAAGGATGCCGGAGCCGACTACACCTTGCAGGTAGCTCCTTATTACAACAAGCCGTCGGAAGAAGGCCTGTATCGTCATTTTATCGAGATTGCTGAGAAGGGTGGATTGCCTGTGGTCCTCTATAATATCCCTGGCCGCAGTGCAATCAACATGTCGGTCGACCTGATACTCAGGCTTGCAGAGCATCCGCTCATCGTCGCTGATAAGGAAGCTTGCGGCAATATGGCCCAGATACAGGACCTTCTTCATCGGAAACCTGCCGGTTTCTCAGTCTTGTCCGGAGACGATGCACTCACCCTGCCGATGATGGCTTGCGGTGCCCAAGGCATCATTTCTGTGGCCAGCAACATGTTTCCGGCAGAGATGGTGAAGATGACTCACGCTGCCGCCAGTGGTGATTTCAAGACTGCATTGGATGTCTACAACCATCTCTATCCCTTCTTTGTCAACCAATTCATCGAGACCAATCCTGTACCTGTAAAGACGTATATGGCTTCGAAAGGTTTGCTTGAAGAGGTGTTCAGGCTTCCGCTGGTACCGCTTACAACACTTCATAAGGAAACGCTTCTGGCTACATTCAAGCAGTGAATCCCTGCAAAACAAAGCGGAACGTACGGAATGAAATTCTTCATGCTGCAGGATAGCAGCCAGTAAAACAGAATTCTCTTTGCAGCGGCGAGCGTGAATGTTGCATACTAATCTCTTGGCAGTGCAAGAATAGACTTGCACAATCGTTCTTTGTTCGTCCACTATGCAGAGAGCTGGATAAATGCAAAAATATTTTGTTGTTATTATTGATTCATTCTTGTTTTTTGAATAACATATGAACATATTTAATAACAGGATGTTTTATATGGTGAGAGTAATTCTTTACGGTTGCAGTGGCAGAATGGGGCAAGTCATTACCTCGCTGGCAGAGCGAATCGACAACCTTTCCATTGTTGCTGGAATCGACGTATATCCAAGCGAACGTGCATACCAGGTATATCCGAGCCTGCTCGCCTGCCCTGTTCAAGCAGACGTTCTTCTTGACTTCTCCTCACCCAAATCGTTGCATGACTATCTAGCGGTTGCCGTTGAGCGCAGGCTTGCTGTTGTTGTGGCTACAACCGGGCTTGAGACTGCTGAATTGGATTTATTGGCAAGGGCAACTGAAAAGATTCCCGTTTTTCGTTCGGGCAGCATGTCGCTTGGTGTCAATCTCGTCCAACAACTGGTAAAACATGCTGCAAAGGTCTTGGGTGAACCGTTTGATGTAGAGATCGTCGAAAAGCATCACAACCTGAAAAAGGATGCTCCCAGTGGAACTGCGTTGATGCTCGCCGATTCGGTAAATGATGGTCGGACGCACAAGCTGAGATACGTGTACGGCCGTCACGGAGGCGATGCACAGCGACAGAGTGATGAGCTGGGCATCCACTCAATGCGCGGAGGGACAATCGTCGGTGAGCATGAAGTCTCGTTTGCAGGCAAGGACGAGGTGATAACCATCGGCCATCAGGCCTACTCACGGCAGGTGTTCGCCACCGGAGCCATCTTGGCCGCTTCTTATATCGTCGAGCAGAAACCCGGCATGTATTCGATGCAGGATATGATTACTGCAAAAAGCGCGATAACGACGCTGTTGGCGCAACCAGATCAGGTTTTGGTATCGCTTGAGAATATACCGAGGAACATGACGCTGGTTACTGACCTCTATGGAGCGCTGGCATCCAATGACGTATTCATCGATATGATCAGCCATACGGGTGCAACCAACGGCCATATCGCAATCGCTTTTACCATTCATCGGAAAGATCTTGAGAAGACAAGGGGTGTAATCGCCAAGCTTACTGAGACACAGCTGCAAACCAAGGCGACGATTTCTGAGAATATCACCAAGTTGACCGTAGAAGGCCCCGGTATGGAATTTCAGTCCGGCGTCGCGTATAAAGTGTTTTCTTGCATGGCAAAAGCTGATATTTCGATTTTTGCAGTTACAACATCGGAGAGTAAAATTGAATATGCAATCTACTCCACCGACGTCGATAAGGCAATTCGCATCATCAAGGAAGAATTCGCAATTTAGTCGATCGCCAAACGTTGCATATTCACAACGTGTTCATACTGTTCGACCGGGTAGGATGCATGAATGATTGCGGTTCGGTTGAACCGCTTGATGGTCACCACCTTGATCACGGTCCCTTCGCATACCACCTGGCCGTACCGATTGACCATGTTGATTGTTTGCCCTGCTTCAGGAAGCGGCAGATATTCAAACGGAAAAGCAATGAAGGACAAATCCTTGGTATAGTTTTTTTGCTTGAGATAGATGGCCAAGCCCGGGCAAGCAGCTACGCACAAACCGCAGCCGGTACATGTTTCTATGTCGATGACCGGCAGGTTGGTAATCTCGGAACCTACCGTGATGGCATGAACAGGACATGCAGTTTCGCAGGGGTTGCAAGGGATTGCCTCAATGCATTCTATTACTGCGACCGGGTGGTGCATGCGTTCGTCGGGAAGGATGTATTCCTTTGTTGCATGCAATTCGGCCAGGCTTGCCGCACCTGTAGTCTTGAGTCTTCCTTCTGTCTCATTATGGTTGTCCATCTCGTTCATCCTTTCCTGGCAGCCATGATGGCTTCTTTCGCATCACGTCTTTTTTGTCCGAACATTCCTGATCTCAACGCCAACAAATTATGGTTGATTGCCTCAAACCGCGACCTATACCGCGATGCCTCAAGATACCCGAGCGAATGGGCAGCCGACAAACCGGCCATGCGCCCTTCTTCCATCGCGGTACTGGCTTCCTCAACACCTGAAACATCGCCTGCGATGTAGATCGAAGGTATGCTGGTACGCATCGACTCATCATGCCATGGCACCAAACCACCCAGTACGGGACTGTTGACCGAACGGCAACCAGCGCCGAAGGCCAGCTCCACCGCAGGGGTAAGGCCGGCGGCGATGCAGATGGTGTCCACATCCACAGAAAATTCGGTACCTGCAATCGGTTTCCAAGCCGCATCGAGTTTTACAATCACCGCCGACTCGACATGATCGGTTCCATGAGCCTCAAGTACGGTATGGCCGGTGTAGAAAGGAACGCCGGCCCGCCTGACCTTTGCCGTATGTACACCGTAGCCGCCAAGTTGCGGGGCTGCTTCGACCACAGCCTTGACTTGCGCTCCTGCTTGCAGCAACTGATAGGAGACGATGACTCCGACATTCCCCGACCCGATCATCAGGATTTTCCTACCAGGGAGAACCCGGTGGATGTTGATCATGGTCTGTGCAGCTCCGGCTCCCATGACTCCGGGGAGTGTCCAGCCTGGAAAATTGACGACATTCTCGTTGGCCCCGGTTGCCAGTATGATGCGTTTGGCATGGATGGTCAGGGATGTGCTTTTATCACGCACCACCCAGACTTTATCCTGATCGAATATTCCGCAGGCTTCGGTATTGAGCCAGACTTCGATATCCAGTTCTTCCGCCTTCTGCAGCAACAAGGTTCCGATATCAATCCCACGTACACCTGCGCTATGTTCCCGAGAACCGAAAAATTTGTGGATCTGCTTGAACAGCTGGCCGCCGGGCTTTGCGTTTTCATCAACCAACAACACCTTCGCTCCAGCCTCGGCAGCTTCGATTGCCGCACACAATCCAGCCGGGCCGGATCCGATAACAACTATATCTCGTTCCATCATATGCTATCGTTTCCCTCCCCAATCGCCGAATCCCATCTGCGTCTCTATCACCATTCCCTCTTCGACCGCTGTAACACAGGTGCGGACATTGGGCGTTCCGTTGACCGTCATCACACAATCGGTACAGCGACCGATGCCGCAGAAGATACTGCGCGGTTCATGTCGTTTCACCGTCTTTCGAAAATAGGGTTTGCCGGTTGCCATCAGTGCTGCAGCAATCATTTCCCCTTTCCTCGCTTCAACAGGTTCGCCGTCAACATAGATGGTGACTTTCTCCTCCTCTGGAAGCGGACCAAGTATCGGATGATCAAGAATCCTTTGCATCATTGAACTCCTCGTTCTCAACTACCTGCAGCTTTTCAGGTCGTACGGGATATCGATAAGATTTCGGCAAGACCTCTTCAAGCGGTTTGCCGGTACGCTGGGCAATGATTCTCGCAATCGTCTTGGTGCAGGTTCTTCCTTGACACAGGCCCATACCTGCCCGAGTAACGCGTTTGATATCCGTTACGGTGACAAAACCCTCATCTATTGCCTGTTCAATCTCACGAAGCGTCACTTCCTCGCAACGACAGATGAACATATCCTTATCATCGTCAGCCATAATCACACCTCCTTACAGGTTTGCGAATCTGTTGGGCGACAATTCGTCCAATCGATGGTCGCCCGGGTCCCGGCACACCATCGCTGCCAAAAGTGTACCGGTAATCGGAGCAAGGGCGATGCCATCGCCTTCATGTCCCGCTGCAGTAAAGAATCCATCAATTCCAGCATGTTCCCCCAACAGCATCCTCCCATCGGGCGTCGAAGGTCGCAGGCCTGCAATCGCACGGATGAAGTTGACATCGCGCAACCTCGGCAGGTACTTGAGCGTTTGGTTGATGATGGCCCTGATCCCCCCGATCGTGGTGCCCTTATCGAACCCGACGTATTCTCGGGTGCTGCCGACCAAATACGTATCACCTCCCGAACGGGTAAAGGCAAAGGACAATCCCATCGACCGCTCATCTTCATTCAAATCTACTACAACATCGTTTCGCAACTTAGTCACCAGATATTTCGCACTCCAAAGATTGGTCTCCCCTATCGGAGGGACCCGTTCGGTGATGATAATCTGGCCTCGTTTGGGGGTAATAGGTACGTTGGCACCGACCATCTCCCCGATCTGCCCAGCCCAGGTTCCTGCGGCATTTACCACAATTGGGGCCTGAAACACTGTACCGTCCTGGGTGGATACCAAATAATCACCGTTGCCGATGCGTTCGATTCCGACCACCCCATTTCGCCTGAATACTTTCATGCCGTATGAGGAGCCTTTTCGTTCGAATGCCCGCATCACGGCAAATGGATCGATCTGGGAGTCCATTTTACTGTAGGTCGAAGCTATGATGTGGTCGCTGAGAAACGGCTGCTTCTTGTGGATCTCTCGTTTGTCGATCACCTCGACATCAAGACCATAGGAGCGTTGCTGTGAGACAAACTCCTCCATGATCTCCAATTCTTGTTGGTTTTCAATCAACACCATTCCACCCAGGTTTGCAAATCCAAGGTTGTCATCCACTTCAGCGCGGAGCGACTTATAGAGCTCCAAGCTCTCAAACGTCAGCTCAAGGTTGATGCCGGGTTTTTTTGACTGGAAGAGTATCATGTCATCGCATGCGCCGGATGCCCCGTCGGCAAAACCTCCGCTATCAAGGACACATACCCGCTTCCCTCGTTTTGTGAGGTAAAAGCCACAAGATAGGCCGATGATGCCTCCACCGATAACCAATACGTCGGCAGCATGTGTCATGTACTTCATCTCCTCTCGGGTGCCGACGGACCAACCAAATCCATTTCGACCAGTTTTTCGGCAATCTGTACCGTATTGAGCGCCGCTCCCTTGAGCAGGTTGTCAGAAACCACCCACATGTTCAGGCCGTTTTCAACCGATGGATCTCTTCTGAGTCTTCCTATAAAGACTTCGTAACGATCCTCTGCATCAAGGGCCAACGGGTAGACCTGACGGGCTGGATCGTCAGTCAGCTGTATGCCCGGGGCTTTTTTGTATAGCTCGAATACCTGTTCCATCTCGAACGGCTTTTCAAACTCAAGGTTGATGGACTCGCTATGACCTCTGAATACGGGAATTCGGACAGCCGTCGGGCTGACAAGAATATTCGGATCGAGCATTTTATGGGTTTCATTGACCATCTTCATCTCTTCCTTGGTATACCCGTTTTCCAAGAAAACATCGATGTGTGGCAGTGCATTGAACGCAATCTGATGCGGATACACGTTCGCTATTGCTTGCTTGCCGTCCAATACCGACTGTGACTGCTCACGCAACTCGCGAATAGCAGCGGCTCCGCTGCCTGAGACAGCCTGATAGGTCGAAACCACAACGCGCTTGATCTTGAATGCATCATGCAATGGCTTGAGCGCCACCAACATTTGGATCGTGGAGCAGTTGGGATTGGCGATCAGGCCCTTATGAGAGCGCAATGCTTCAGGGTTGACTTCGGGGATCACCAAAGGTACACCCTCGGTCATACGCCACTGACTTGAGTTATCAATCACCACAGCTCCTTCCGAAACGGCTATCGGAGCCAGGATCTCGCTCGCCTCCGCCCCGGCAGAGAACAGGGCAATATCGACATCGGTGAACTTTCCCTTCCCGGATGTCTCAACAGTCCACATCTTGTTCCTGAACGCTACTTGCTTGCCTGCATTCTCTTCGATGTCAAGCGGTTTGAGTGAGGAAACAGCCAACGAGGACCGTTCCAGAATCTTGGTCATCTGCTGCCCTACTGCTCCCAGGGCACCCACAATTGCAACTCGATATGATTTCATATGTACCACCTTCTTAGCCGGTTGTGCATCCTGCTGCGGTGCACAACCAGCCCAACCATCTTTCATGATGGTGTCACTTAGTTATTGCCAATATTCTCCCTCAAGCCGGTACGGTGGGTTTAATTACCTTCTTTTTCATGTTTGCCAAGATAAAGAAAACCAGGATGACGACAGCCGATATGATCAAGGCAATATCTACGGTGTACGAATGCATGATCTTCGGATTGCATGCGATGATGACCATGGCTACCGTCAGAGCTCCCAATATCGCCCGTTCCCAGAGTTTTAAAGTCCTATTGAAATACCCACGCATCGAGGAGGCCATCGTAACAACAGCATAGAATACGAGGATGCAAAGGGCTATGATCTCAAGAAAGGATCCTCTCATCAAGAAGGCAGGATTGTATACGAAGATGTAGGGGATGATGAATCCCACGAGTGCCAGACGCAACGCTTCCCATCCGGTCTTCAGAGGGTCTGAACCGGCAATGGCAGCTCCACAATAACTGGCAATGCTCACCGGGGGTGTTACTTCAGCCAAGATGGCAAAATAGAAAACAAACAGGTGGGCGGTAAGAACATCGATACCCAGGGCCTGAAGGGCCGGGCCGCCGATGGTCACGGCAACGATATAGGCGGGAGTACACGGCATGCCCATGCCCATGAGAATCGAGGTAACCATGATGAGCATCAAGGCAGGCAGCAAAAATCCACCCGACCACGATTGGATGACGGAGGCTATTCCCAGCGCCAGACCGGTATAGGTCACGATGCTGATCACCATTCCGGCTCCGGCGCAGGTGACTGCCAGCATGATGAGGTTCTTTCCAGACAATTCAAACGTTTCATAGAGCTTTTTTGGAGTCATCCATGTATCACGCTTGATGAAGGTCATCAAGAAGGTAGCCAGAATTCCATAGACAGCCGCCATGAACGGCGAATACCCGATGACCAAAAAAATGACAAGCACAATAAGGGGAATCAACTGATACGAGTCTTTCAAGACTTGTTTCGTTGAAATGATTTCGTCTTCATCCATGCCTCGAAGATTCTCTTTTTTGGCCTCGAAGTGGACTTTGATGAGGATGCTCAGATAATAGAAAATGGCACCGATGACAGCGGCCTTGATGATATGGACATACGCTATCCCGGTTATTTCCGACATGACGAACGCTCCGGCGCCCATGATCGGCGGCATGATCAACCCACCGGTTGATGCAGCTGCCTCGACAGCTCCTGCAAATTGTTTGCGATAGCCCAACCTCTTCATAAGAGGAATGGTAAAAACTCCGGTTGCATATACGTTTGCAGCCGCCACTCCGCTGATCGAACCAAACAAGCCGCTTGAGATGACGGCAATCTTTGCAGGACCACCAATGGATCTTCCTGCCAGGGAGACAGCAAGATTGGTGAAGTATTCGCCGGTCTTTGTATTCTGCATGAATGCACCGAAGATGACGAAGACCGCAACCAGTGTAGCGGTAACCCCGATGATGGAACCGTAGATACCTTCACTGGTAAAAAGATAGAGGATTTCCACCATGCGGCTGAGGGGCATCGGTTTCGAGTAGAAAATACCGCCGAGCAACGGAGAGGTAACCAAATACACAAGAAAGAGACTGATCAGGATGGCCATCGCAGGTACGACAACCCGGCGAACCGCCTCGATCAGCAAGATGATATTGATGAGGCCTAGAACTGTCTCGATGGGATAGACGGGATCAATCATCTCGTAGCGCATATTCAGCCTTGCATCCGACAGCATCAGATACAGAGGGGGAAGAATTGCCAGAATTGCCAATATGAAGTCCAAGACCGAAGGCCGATCAAGAGGCGACTTGGTTTTTGACGCAGGAAACAGAAGAAATGCCATCGGCAAGAGAACCATCAGGTGAATGCCACGCTGAATTCTGGGCTGGAATACTCCAAATATTGCGGTATATAAGTGAAAAACAGCCACCGCAACTAGGCAAAAACTGACTACCCATTTCAACCAACCTTTCAATTCACGCATAGCATTCACTCCACTTTTTTTTAGTTTTTTAAAAAACGGACCTTACGGAAGGTCCGTTTCTGATAGTTGAGATCCTCTTATTTCAACAGACCAACCTCTTTGTAATACTTTTCAGCACCCGGATGCAGGGGAACCATTGTATTGGGAGCAGTCTCGGCCGTGAAATACTTCCCAAACGAAGGATTGATGTTCTTTACTTCGCCAATGTTCTCGATGAGCGCTTTGACGAAATGGTAGGCAACCGTGTCGGACAGTTTGGCTGAAGCAATGATTTCAGTAGAGTGTCCGATAGCCTTCTTGTTGGTATCAATACCCTTGTAGGTTCCAGCAGGAATCACGTTCAAACCACTTTCGAGAGCAACGGTACCATAGGTGTTTGCACTCCACTTGATCAAATCATCGCTGGCTTCAAGAATGGTTGAATCCCTGGAAATCGTCATCTCGGTAATTGCGGCGCCGGGAAGCCCGAGGCATGCGATAACGTAATCAACGTGTCGGTCCTTGTAATAGTTGACCATGTCACCGTAGACAGCCTGGAACAGCTTGCCGCCATTTTTCTCGATTTGTTCGTAGGAGACTCCATAATAGTTCTCCAGAATGAATGTTGTGAGGGCGCGTTCACTGGTTCCCGGCATCGGAGCTGCGACGTTAAGCTTCTCTCCGGCCTTGATCTTTGCAGCAAATTCGTCAATGGTGGTTACTCCAGTCGATTTCGCAGCCAAGAAGTGATAGAAGTCAACCGAGAAGCCTCCCAGCAGTCCTCTGATGTTCTTGACTTCCCTGTCATACAAAGGAGCTACGCCATTGTAAGCTGCTTTGTCGACATATCCCACGCCCCAACCAAAATCATCTTTTCCCTGATCAACCGCCAGCGGGTTTGCTGTGCCACCACCAGGAATGACCTTGATAGTGATTTCGGGGAATGTATTCTTGACGATTGCCGACATGGCTCCCGCCTGGGTATACCAACCGCCTCCCATTCCGCCGGCCGTCCACGAATACGTGGCTGCCTTGAGAGGTTCCATTCCTCCTGCCGTCGGTGCAGCAGTCTCCGCCTGCGCAGCTGCAAAAAGCAGACCCGATACCAGTATCAACGCAAGCACCAGTAACCCTATTCGGTTCCTTTTCATGTCTTCCTCCTATTGTAGTGACGAATGAGTGCATTCTTGCTACTTCTTATAGTATGAGTAGCGACTATATCTTACCATGGCTGAGCCAGTTGTCAACGCAATAATTCTAAAACTGATAACGGACTGCATACACCAGGAAGGATATTCATGCACCCACGAGGCTCGAACACATCACGATGGGAGAGCTGTGAAAAAGATGTTTTGAAGATGCACAACGCGTTAGGCATGGCGAAACATGCCAATGGTGGACTTTTGGCTTGACACGATTGATGCACGACACACAAAGCGAGCCTTCCTGGTTTGAAGGCTTACAGATAAGAATTCACAAAGTCCAGATACAACACTGCATGCAGCGATTGCACATGCAAGATGCATATTTCACGAAGAAAATTGTCGAACTACTTGCGTCTTTTCTCGCGATCTCGTTTCTTTCGCTCCTCATTTGCTTTCAGGAAATCAGCAAAACTGCCGCCTCCGGAAGGAGTTTGGTCAACCAGATGCTGGGATTGGGCCACAGGTTTCCATCCTCCTTTGTTCTCGCTAGTCCGCTCATTGCGCTCCGAACGGTAGGCGAGATTGCTGGGTCTGACCACCTCGATCACTGTCTCCCAAGTGTAGGAAGCAGCTGCATCGTCCGGCAGGAAAAACGCTTGGACCTGTGGTTTCTTTTTCAGTACGACTCGTTTTTTTGCAGCATCAGCTTCAACAGGCGCCACCTTTACCACCACTTTCTTCTTTGGTTCGACAGGTTTTGGCTCCTGGGGCTTGGGCACTCGCTTCTTGACTTCCATCTCTTCATAACTGCAGGAGAGTTTCTGGCAAAGGAAGTGGTTTTGACCAATCTCATCGACGACTTTCATCATCGGCGTCTTGCAGTACGGACATGTCTTTGCATCGGGGAAATGGGGAGCGAATACTTCGCTGCTGGAAATCACTTGGCTGACCAACGTAGATGCATTGCGCTTGATATCCTCGATGAAACGATCCCCGTCCTCTTTTCCTTCTGCAATATTGCCCAGTCGTTCCTCCCAGCGGCCGGTCAGCTCGGGCGAACGAAGCTCTTCAGGGGCCAGCCGAACCAACTCTCTTCCCTTGGGGGTGGGCACCAGTTCCTTGCCAGCCCGTTCGATATAGTGATTCTGAATGAGTTTCTCAATGATGTCGGCACGGGTGGCCGGGGTCCCAAGGCCGTTGGACAGCCGTTTTTTCAAGGAGGCGTCATCCACGAATCGTCCGGCATGCTCCATGGCAGAAAGGAGTGTGGCCTCGGTATACCGGGATGGGGCGGTAGTGGCAAGCTTCCTGAGTTTGACGGAGTTGATGGTCAGCCCATCGCCCTCCTTCCAGCTCAACAAAGCAGGGCTTGCCTCATCCTCGTCTCCCGCCGAGACCTGGGCGCTTCGCTTGCCGATCAAGGTTGCGGCGTTTCTCCACCCCTGCTCGACACCGATGGTCAGCCGGGTCTTGAACCGGCACCCCTCAACCTCGGCGACCAAGGTGGTGGTCCGATAGACATAATCGGGACTGAGCACTTCCAAAAAGCGCAGGACGATAAGCTCCCACAAGGCTTTTTCCTGGGCGTTGAGCCGGCCAAGATCCACCCGCTGCTCGGTTGGAATGATGGCATGGTGATCGGTAACCTGCAGATCCTGGACAAAACGCTCCTCGTCGATCCGGAACCCTTCCTTGACAAAACGGTCACTCAGGGCCTTGAAGGGTGTATCCTGCAGACTGCGCAGCCTGTCCGGCAGCGTTGCGACGATATCGGTGGTGATGTAGCGGCTGTCGGTTCTTGGGTAGGTGACGATCTTGTGCTGCTCATAGAGGGCCTGCAGTACATCCAAGGTCTGTTTGGCGCTGAAATCAAGCAGGTTGTTTGCATCCCGCTGCAACTCGGTGAGGTCATAGGCAAGCGGAGGTTGTTCGCTCTTTTCCACAGTCTCCAGACTCACCACCCTGCCCGACTTGCCGACGAGCGAGGTTTCCAGCTGTTTTGCCGTTGCCTCATCGGTGATTCGAATCGAGTCCTCGGTCGGATAATAGGAAGCGCTGAACTGAGTGAAATCGGCTTTCAAGGTCCAGTAGAATCGCCCACTGAAGGATTCAATCTCATCTTCGCGCCGGGTCATGAGGGCCAATGTAGGTGTCTGCACCCGACCTGCCGATAGTTTGGCGTCGTAATGACAGGTGAGAGCCCTGGTTACATTCATGCCGACATACCAATCGGCGGCAGCCCTGCTTTCCGCTGCTTTGTACAGATTGTCGTACAAGCTTGCATCCTTGAGGTTCGCAAACCCTTCCTTGATGGCTTTTTCAGTCTGGCTGCTGATCCAGAGCCTATGGGCGGGACCTTGGTAATCGGTGAGCTTCAGAATCCAGCGGGCGACCAGCTCCCCTTCACGGCCGGCATCAGTGGCGATGACTATGCTCTCAATATCAGTTCTTTCGATCAAGTTCTTGACAACTGCAAACTGGTCCTTGCTCTGCTCGATGACCTCCTGCTGCAACACAGGCGGCAACATGGGAAGATCACGCAAGGACCATCGCTTGTAACGCTCGCTGTAAGCAGCAGGCTGGGCCAATTCCACCAGATGCCCCAATGCCCAGGTGACAATGTAGTGTTCTCCCTCAATATACCCGGTTTCCCGCCTGTAGCAGTTCAGAACACGCGCCAACTCTCTCCCAACACTCGGCTTCTCAGCAAGTACAAGCTTTTTCAATGCTCACTCCTCCACACTGCTTGACTATATAACCAAGATTGAGGAAGTGGCAAGGGAGAAAAGTCCAGATTTTATTGCCAGAAACAATTGTTGTTATTGACAAGTGTTTGACAGAACTTCTCATTTTCGCTATGGTACTCCGTACACCCAAGGGTGGATATGTATGGCTTTTTCTCTTGCATCGCTGTTTGGACTGAAAGCACCCGACACCACACCCAAAACACTGGCCATTCTCAAGCATCGCTGCCCGCAGAACCACCGCTGCCCTGCAGTAGCGGCCTGTCCGGTAGGAGCCTTGAGCCAGAAAGGACAGAAAGCGCCGACTGTCGACCGAAGCATATGCATCAACTGCGGAAAATGCAGCCGCTACTGCTTCCCCAAGGCATTGGTGATGAAGAAGGCATGAACAGAAAAGGATTGCTGCCCAAGCTTTTCATCATCACCCTGACGTACTTTGTTCTTGGCTTTGTCTCCATACTGTTTGCCAATTTGGCACTCTTATGCATGGCTCTTCCTTTCATCCTGCTAGCCAAGGCAAAAAAGAAGGTGTGGTGTCAAAACTACTGCCCCCGGGCGAGCTTGCTCACTGTTGCAGGAAAGAAGAAGAACTGGAGGAAAAATCCGGCTTTGATCACAAGCGGAAAACTCAGGCGCATCATGCTCTGGTACTTCGGGCTCAACCTGCTCTTCATCACCGGCTCAACTGTTCAGGTGGCACTGGGAAGAATGGAAGCGATGCCGTACATCAGGCTTTTCATCGCCATCGAGCTCTTCAGCCTACCTCAGCTTCTCACCGTTCAAACCCCTCTTTTCCTTATCCATCTCTCCTATCGCTTCTATGGCATGATGGCATCGACAACCATCCTTGCCCTCGTCCTTTCACGGCTCTACCGGCCAAGAATCTGGTGTGCCGCCTGTCCGATCGGGACACTCAGCGATGCTCTTCTGAAAGCACGGAGAGTATAGTAGAATAGGATTTCATTTCAGGAACCAACCCATTGATTCCGACCTTGTTGCTTTGCAGCATAGAGATTCGAGTCAGTTATCCGAAGGATTTCGGTTTTTGTTTCGTTGCCGTTATAAAGATAATACCCGCTTGAAATGCAGACCTTCAGGCCCGGCAGGTGCAAAGCACCGGACCAGTCGAAGAGCGCCACGTGTTCATGCAGGCGCCTGACCAAATCGGCAGCCTCATCGGAGGAGACATCCTTGAGGATGAAGAGAAATTCATCTCCGCCCCATCGGCCGACTGTATCCTGCTTGCGAATGGAGCTGGAAAATATGGATGCAAGCCTGTAGAGCACCAAATCACCGGCCTCATGTCCATACGTGTCATTGATGGCTTTGAAATTGTCGATATCGACCATGCTCACCAGCCATCGGCCACTCTCTTTCGACTGTCCCACAAGGCTTTCCAGATAGGCATCCAAGGCACCCCGGTTGAGTAATCCGGTAAGTCTGTCATGTTCGGCTGTAACCTTCAGCTTCTCCATGGCTGCATCCTTTTCCTGACTTTCCTTGGCTAAATCGGAGAGCAATTTGTTATTGGTCAGCATCAGGGTGCAGAAGTTGACGCCGATAAGCAGGGCAAGGGTGAGAAACTGGTTGATCCGCAGCAACGGGGAGTCGAAGGTTTCCAACAACTCTCCACGCAGCAAAGCGACTACATCCAGAGAAATCCTGAGGATGTTGAACCCTGTCATGATGCTGTAGAGAACAAACAAGAGAAGGAACGGCTTGAAAAACCATGGATTGCTTCTCAGGTTCTTCCAAATCAGCGACAGGTATCTGGTGGATATGAACAGCACAGCCAATCCATAAATCAGTGAACGGCCGTACGAATTGGGGATGCTATGGACACTCCAAGCTATGAGCAAAGCAAAGGCAACGAAAAAGCAGTAATAAAACTTCTTGTTGATCGACGTATTCGTAAAAGCCGCCAATCCGAAGTAAAAACAAACCGCACCACCGCTGGTCAGCACATATCCAAGAACGGTTGCAAATTGCGTATTGGGTAGGAGGGGAGAGATGGCAATGGCCTTTCCCACAACCTGCAGAACAAGGTTGATCGTCCAATAGCCCAAGCCTGCGATTCGTTTGTGGTTTCCCAACCAGAGCGAGAAATAGAATAAGGCAAACAGTGCATAAAAGAACAGGCTGAAGAAGGCAATGATGGATTGGTCGTAAGGAAACGACATAGGCGGATACCCTCTTTATCGGCAGAAGTAGCCCAAGTATAGGATTCTCATGCTGTGAAGTAAAGAACAATGAGTTTTTTAGTTCCCCCGAAGGAAGAGAAACCTATTGTGTTGGATGCAATGTATGGAAGCATCAGTGCATCATCATACATTTCAATTCTGTTGAATCCAGTTCCAGGAAAGAGGGTGCATCCAAGAACGTTTGAAATACTCTGCCTTGGAGTGCAAAATGTGCAGATGGCTCTAAAGATGTCAACGACTCGTGGCTTCGTCCCGTCAACAAAGTAAAAACGCACCCCTTTCAGAGTGCGCCCCTCATTGGACCGGGTACTTGAAAGGTCCGCAAACCTAACCACTTCGCCGGTGAACATAAGGAATCGGTTACTTTCAGGTTCACAGACCTGCCACTTCACCAATCAGAAAAAGTATCAGCCAGTCATGCAAGGATGTCAATATGTCGGCCAAGCTGGTATGAACTACAGGCTTTTGAGCAAATAATAAGGTTCTCCACCAGAGAGGACCCTAGGCTACTCGGAAGGCGTACCAGCCTCCGGACTTCGCCGCTAAGGATATAGTAATCCCATTATGACAAACGGCAAAGATGGATTCAAGTAGTGTACAATCCTATTGCAGTAAAGGAATTCGTGAGATACTAATAAATTAGGAGTTATGGGGAAAATTCATCTTTCGCATGCAATTGACTTTTGCTCAAAGTTTTTATTCATTCAAATATTTGTACTTTCAGTACAGATAATTCAAATTCCTTGACTTGCTTGCAAAGGCGGTATATAGTCAAAAGCAACGAAAACGAAGTAAGGAGTCAATATCATGGCTTACAAAATCACTGATGCTTGCGTGGCTTGCGGAACCTGCCAGCCCGAATGCCCTACCGGTGCTATCTCTGAAGGCGATATCTATGTAATCGACGCTGATGCATGCATCGATTGCGGCACCTGTGCCGATGTCTGCCCCACGGCTGCCATCATCCAGGGCTAAGCCAACCAGTTTGGTTGAGAGACAGCGGATTCTGCTGTCTCTTTTTTTTTGAAAAACAGGAGAGTTCATGCAAAGTGATGGAAACACAATCGGTGCTTCGGTGATGTTCATCGGACTGTTGCTCGGGTTTTTTCTCTGTTTCTACGGCTATGTTGCAAAACGGCTTTTGGTAAGCATCCGAAGTGTTTTTGCAGGCAGCCTTGTTTTCCTCGCCCTTGCCCTCCTGGTATTCCAAAGACCGTCCCTGCTGACAAGCCTTGCATCACGGGCGGTCCTCTTTGAGCTGTGGAACGTCATGTTCATCGAATTGGATTATCAGGGAGTATTGATCAACCTGCTCTCCTTCTGTATCGGGGGTTTGCTCCTTTTTTACCTATCCAGAAGAAAGTCGTTTGCCGCCCGCCTTATCGTAGCCTCCTTCACCGGCTTGAGCATGGGTATGGCAATCTTTCTGCTCGTCCGAAGCTTCCTGCCCTTGCAGACCAGCTTCATCATGTTTCTGGTGTTGCAGGTCATCATCCTCGCCTACAGCCTCATCCGGTTCGACTCCTATATTTCCCTAGAAAGCGCCGTTGCAGGCTCCTTGCTTGTTTCTTACCTGCTCTCCAGCTTCTGGTATCTGGATTTCTGGCTCTTCTTCAGCATGTGGGCGATTCTCGCATTCTTGGGAATCCTCAACCAATTGCACAGGCTTGGACGACCAAAACCGGAGAAGGAACAAAAGAATGGATAACCTGCTTGCAACCGAGCTTTCCGTCTCCGAGCTTACCAGCTTGATCAAGCAAACCCTTGAACAGGGGTTCTACGGCCTGAAAGTCACCGGAGAAATCTCAAACTTCCGTCCCTCCTCGAGTGGACATTGGTTCTTCACCCTCAAGGATGCGTCATGTTCCATCAGTGCCGTCATGTTCAAAGGCTCAACCTGGAAGGTGGATTTCACCCCCCAGGAGGGAGACAAGGTTACCGTGACCGGAGGATTGGATGTCTACGGAGCTCGGGGAACCTATCAGCTGAAGTGCGATACCATGGAGAAATCTGGATTCGGTCAGATTCTGGCCATGCTGGAGATGCGCAAGCGCCACTATGCGTCCTTGGGCTATTTCGATGAGAAATCCAAGAAAGCAATTCCCAAGCGTCCGCTTCGGGTCGGTGTGGTGACAAGCCCCACCGGGGCCGCCTTACAGGACATCCTCAATATCCTGGAAAGAAGAGCCCCCTCGCTTGATGTATTGGTCCTTCCGGCAACCGTCCAAGGAGAGGGTGCGGCATCCTCGATTGCGAAGCGCATCCAACAAGCCAACAACCTTCTGCTCTGCGATGTTCTGATCGTCGGTCGTGGAGGCGGTTCGATCGAAGATTTGCTGCCCTTCAGCGAGGAGAGCGTGATCGAGGCGATTCATGCTTCAGAAATTCCGGTAGTCAGTGCAGTCGGCCATGAGATCGACTGGGCGCTCTCGGACTTTGTCGCAGACTTGCGCGCTCCCACCCCGTCCGCTGCAGCTGAATTGGTCAGTCAAGGATATCTGGATTACCGCAATCAGGTGGCACATTTGCATGTACAGCTGCAAAGGAGCATCGAGAACCGGCTCTTGCTTGCGGAGAGCAAAATCAGACGATTCGACACCAAGGCGATGGAGGCAAGAATCGGAAGCATCATCAGCGCCAAGGAGTATTTGCTCGCAAATGCAGGCAATACTTTGGTCATCGCCCAAAAACAACTGCTGAAAAGCTATGCAGGACGGGTGGAACTTGCCATCAGAGAGTTGCAAGCCCTCAGTCCCCTTGCTATACTTGCGCGAGGCTATGCGGTCGTACAAAACCAGGAAGGAAAGCTTGTCGCATCCAGAAAGCAAGCAGAACCTGGCTCTTTGCTTACGCTGACATTCACCGATGGGAGCCGAAAGGCACTGGTAAAGGAGTAACGATGAGTTTTGAAACAGATATTTCCAGAATCGAGGAGATCGCCCAGAAACTCAACGCCTCCGATACATCCCTTGAAGAGAGCATCGCTCTGTTCGAGGAGGGAATGCGCCTGGCAAAGGCTTTGGAAAAAGCACTGGCCGAGGCGAAGCGCAGCGTAGAGATTGTATTGGGCGACGACCCCCGGGAAGCTGAAATAACCGTCCTGCAATAGAGGCACCAGCAATGACAGACAACCAGAAGAAGATCATCTTCCTCATCCAATGTGAGGATCGCAAGGGCATACTCAGCGCCACCTCGACGTGGTTTTTCCAGCGCAGCTACAATATCGTGCACTGCCAACAGCACACCGACAATATTGAAGGCCGCTACTTCATGCGCATCGAACTCGACATGCGCGATCTCAAGACCACCCGAAAGGAGCTTGAAGAGGACTTCGGACGGTTTGCCAAGGAGTACAACCTGACGTGGGAATGCCACTACAGCGACTACAAGGCCCGGGTCGCCATCATGGTCAGCAAGACCAGCCACTGCCTGTACGACCTGATCGCCCGCAAGAACGAGGGCGACCTGAAGTGCGATATTTCTCTGATCATCAGCAATCATCCCGACTTGGAAATAATCGCCAACCAATTCAGGATTCCTTTCTACTATCTGCCGGTCACAGCAGAGACCAAGGCCGAACAGGAAGCGAAAGTAATGACCCTTCTGAAGCGTTTTGACATCGACTTGGTAGTCCTTGCCCGGTATATGCAAATCCTCAGCCCGAATTTCACCAGCCAGTGGCACGCAAAAATCATCAACATACACCATGGATTCCTTCCCGCCTTCCAAGGCGCAAACCCGTATCGGCAGGCATATGAGCGCGGGGTGAAGATGATCGGGGCGACAGCCCACTATGCAAGCGAGGAACTCGACCAGGGGCCGATCATCGACCAAGATGTCGTGCGGGTGAACCACGAACTCAGCCCCAACGGCCTGAGGGATGTGGGAAAAGACGTCGAGCGCAGGGTCCTGGCCAAGGCGGTGCAGGCTCATCTTGAGAGCAGGATCATCCTGTTCAAGAACCGCACCATCGTATTCGATGTAGAGAGATAACACACCAAAGGGGGCCGATCGGCCCCCTCTTCATGTGCTGTTCATCATTTTTTTATTCAATTATTCTGGAACAATCTCATCCTGCAGGGCGTCGTAGCCTTCCTCGCCGGTACGGACCTTTACCACATTATCCACCGTATACACAAAGATTTTCCCATCGCCGATATGGCCGGTATAGAGGGCCTTCTTGGCAGCCTCGATGACCGCCCTTACCGGCACCTTGCTGACGACCGTCTCAAGCTGCATCTTTGGCAGCAGTGTCGGAGAAACGGGCACGCCGCGATAGTACTCCTTCTGCCCTTTTTGCATGCCGCAACCCATCACCTGGGTAACCGTCATGCCCATCACTCCGATTGCGTTCAAGGCTTCCTTCAGCTCATTGAATTTACTCTGCCTGCTGACGATGACCACCTTGGTCATCACAGCCTCGCGGCTGGGTTTCTGTACAGGAGGAACCTCTGTTACAGGAATTGCACTTTCCTCTGTAACAAGGGTCCCAAGCACCGATGGGACGGCCGGCATGAAGTCTGCATAACTTGAACAGAGCCCGTGTTCCTTCAGATCCAAGCCGGCTATCTCTTCGGCGCGGGAGACTCGCAAGCCGACTGTCTTTTCAAGAAGCTTGAATAAAAAGACCATGGCAAGCGAGACCCACAGCATCACCGCCCCTACTCCCAGCGTCTGGATGCCCAGCAATCCAAATCCATTGCCGTATACCACTCCCCCGTCGACTGCAAACACTCCCACCAGGAGGGTTCCCAAGGCCCCGCAGACTCCGTGCACGGAAATGGCGCCGACCGGGTCGTCGATATGGGCAACCTTCTCAAAAAATTCGACTGCAAAGACGATGACAATGCCGCTTATTATGCCGATGGCTGCCGCTCCGAAGGGGGAGACTGCGTCGCAGCCCGCGGTAATCCCGACCAGACCGGCCAATGCCCCGTTGAGGGTCATGGAGACATCAGGTTTCTTGTATCGTATCCATGTCACTATCATGGTTGCCGTTGCTGCCAAAGCCGCAGCCAGGTTGGTGTTGAAGAAAATCGAGGAAGCTGCAATCTGGCTCTCATCACTGGCAAGGCTGAGCGTTGAGCCGCCATTGAAACCAAACCAGCAGAACCAAAGGATGAAGACTCCCAATGCTCCAAGGGTGAGGCTGTGGCCGGGAATCGCCTGCGCTCTCTTCTGGCTGTCGTACTTGCCGATTCTCGGTCCGATGATCGTCGCCCCCCAAAATGCTGCAACTCCTCCGACCATGTGAACTGCAGTCGAGCCGGCAAAATCATGAAAGCCCAAGTTTGCAAGCCAACCACCTCCCCAGATCCAGTGGCCGCTGACCGGATAAACCAGGGCGCTGATGACTACAGAGTAAAGACAGTAGGAGATGAACTTGGTTCGCTCGGCCATCGCACCGCTGACTATGGTTGCCGAAGTTGCACAGAATACCGTCTGAAACATGATGAAAGCATAGGAGGGAATAGCGGAGCCGTAGTCACGCAGAATGAAAAAATCGGGCACTCCTATGAACGGGAGTGCTGGTTTTCCGCCGGAAAGCCCGAACATGAGGCCGAAACCCAGTATCCAGAATGCAGCACTGCCGAGGCAGAAATCCATCAAGTTTTTCATAATGATGTTGCCGGCATTCTTTGCCCGGGTGAAACCGGTCTCCACCATTGCAAACCCTGCCTGCATGAAAAACACCAGCACCGTCCCCAACAAGACCCAAAGCGTGTCCACTGATACGTACATACGTTCCCCCTACAAGAAAAGAGGTGTGCAGTGATAATCACCGCACACCTTTGTACGAAGCCCAACGGGCTTGAAAAGACTGAGGGCGATGCGGATTGCTCCACATCGCCCTTGACGTTTGCCTTGTTGTACCAGAGCGATGCACTCCGTGTCAATCGCCTTTACAGAGAAAGATTCAAACAGGTAAGCCTGGGATGGACGAACACCCCGTCCTTGCGGACCAAGGTCCCGTCAAAATACATCTCTCCCCCGCCATACTCCGGCCGCTGGATCTGCACCAGATCCCAGTGGACTGCACTGCGGTTGGTGTTGTCGCAATCCTCATAGGCATTGCCGGGAGTAAAATGGATCGATCCGAAAATCTTTTCGTCGAACAACGTATTGTCCATCGGCTTGAGGATGCCGGGATTGCATCCCAAGGCAAATTCACCGATGTAGCGGGCGCCCTCATCAATGTCGAGAACGGCATTCAGCAGTGCATCGTCATCGGCATGTGCCTCAATGATCCTGCCGTCCTTGAAGGTAAAGCTAACGTCCTTGAAACAATGGCCGTGGTAGGTGCTTTCGGTGTTGTAGGTGATGGTTCCGTTGACCGAGTCCCTGACCGGGCATGAGTAAATCTCCCCATCGGGAATATTCATTCTCCCTGCACAGGGAATCCAGGGCATGTTCTTGACCGAAAAGGTGATGTCGGTGTTCCTTGCCTTGATATGAACCTGGTCGACGGTATCCAGAAAGGTCTTTGCTTCTGCCATCGCTTGAGCCATGGCAGAGTAATCAACTTGGGTGCAGACCGTATAGAAAAACTCCTCGAACTCAACTGTACCCATTCCCGCCTGCATCGCCATGACTTCGGTGGGATAGCGAAGCACCACCCACTTGGTATGCGGCAGGCGGGTCTTCATGTGCACCGGGGTGTTGTAGTAGGCGCTTGCCAAGTTTGCTTTCTCGCCGATGGTTGCAAGCTCGCGCACGTTCGCGATGCCCCGAATGCCGATGAAGGCATCCATCTGCTTCATGCGGTAGGTGTCGACGTCGGCCCACTTTGCAAGCGACTCTTGGGTGGCATGCTCACACATCGCCCGCTCAAGACGTTGGTTCCAGAGGTTTACCACCGGATACCCACCGGCTTCATACACTGCCTTGATCAAGGCTTCCGTCATGGTGGTGGGAATATCCACTGCATTGATGAGGCACGATTCACCTTTCTGAAGCTGTACCGAATATGTGACGAGAAGTTCTGCCAACTTCTGTTCTCTTGGATCTGCCATGTTTGCTCCTCTTATGTATCTATTCGTATTTCCATGGGTTGCGAAGTTATCGGATGGGGAAACTCAACTGCTACAGAGCGCAGGGCAAGGCTCTTTTGCTCCATTCCGTTGTACACCCCGTCCCCGTCGATCGGATGGCCGCTCCACGCCATATGCACCCTGACCTGATGGCGAAACCCGGAGGTCAGCCGGCAGGTGAAGGTTGAAACATCACCCTCTTGTCCCGTATACCAGATCTTGGTCAGGTAAAAAGTCCCTGTAGATTTCTCAAGCAGATGCTTGGGACTGTCCGGGAGCACCGGCCTGACCTGCCTGCGGTTATCGCCGTAATGGCGGAACAGGCTTCCCACCGTCACCTCCCGTCCACCGCACGCAACCGGATCCTCATAGGGAAACGGCGGAAAACCAACAGGCAATTCGTCCGTTCGCTGTGAACTGCGGCACCGGTACTCTTTAACGAAGAGTTCGGCCTTGCTGATCGCCTGCAGTGCATTATACGCTTCCTTGGTTCTGGCGATTACCACCAAGCCGCTTGTGGGGGTGTCGAGGCGGTGAAGCACCCCGCCCTCCCAGGCATTCTTGCCCTCCACCGAGAGCACCTCGGGAAAGGAGTGGGCAACCAAGCCCAGCAGGGTTGGTTTATCAGATGGATCATCCTTGAGGGGAACGGTAGGCAACAGCCCGGGTTTATCCACGACCAGAAGAAACGGGTCTTCATACACGAGTGCAAGCGCTGGAACAGTATTCATACATATTCAATATACCAAAGAAATCCTGTTTTGGCAGTAGGAAAACATGAAACTGACAGCCAACCTTTCTTTGCACACATGCAAAGCTGTTGTATACTCAACCTATGCAAGAGATACCCATCAATACCATTACCTCGCCGAATGTGATTCTTGAATTGATTTATCGACTGAAGGTGAAGGATGTCATGACCACCGATCTGGTTACCGCCGGCAAGGAAACCACGCTCAGGCAGATCCAATACATCATGCGTGAAAAACAGGTGACCGGTCTTCCCATAGTGGTCGGCAAGCGCTTGATAGGGATTGTAAGCATGGATGACATCATCCAAGCTCTCGATAAGGGCTACATCGAGGAGAAAGCGCAGGACCACATGACGCGAAACCTCATCGTCCTCGAGGATGACATGCCGATTTCGTTTGCAATAAGCTACTTCGACCGCTTCAGCTATCACCGGTTCCCGGTGCTCAACAAGCACAAGGAATTGGTTGGGATGATAACCAGCCGTGATATCACCAGTACCCTGCTGGTGGAGATCAACCGGGAGATCGAGGAGCTGGAGAAACGTACCCGCACCACAAGCCTCAGCGAGGAGATGAGCGGGGAGATCCACACCTACACCATTATGAAGAATGATTTCGAGAATGCAGGATATGCCAGCACGGAAATCAAGAAACGACTCAAGAGTGCAGGGATTGCACCCCATATCATCCGCAGGGCTGCCATTGCCAGTTACGAGTTGGAGATGAACCTGGTGGTTCATTCTGATGGAGGGGAGTTGATCGCCGAGTACTCGCCGCAGACGATGCAGATTACGGCAAGAGACAGCGGTCCGGGCATCAGCGATGTGGAGGCGGCATTGACTCCTGGTTGGTCGACTGCCAGTGAATGGATCCGTTCCCTTGGATTCGGAGCCGGCATGGGACTGCCCAACGTCAGGTCGGTGGCTGATGACTTTACCATTGAGAGCAATAGAAACGGAACTACCGTGGTATGCACGATCGAGTTGCATCCGAAACAAGAGGAGAGATAGGATGGTTGTTCAGGATTTGGCGCAATTGGAAGGGTTCACCACCCAATGCATGGGAAACGGTTCACAGCAGATACAGGATGCCTACACCGGCGACCTGCTCAGCGATGTGATGGGAAACGCCCCCGCAGAGAGTGTCCTGATTACAATCCAGGCTCACAAGAACACCGTCGCCGTTGCCTCTCTTGCAGGTATCCGAGCCTTGGTGATCTGTAACAACCGCAGCATTCCTTCCGATATGCTGCAAGCCGCCGAAGATGAGGAAATTGCGATTTTCACCACTGCTGAAACGCAGTTCGAGGCAAGCTGTCGCATTGCAGCAGCCTTGGGAAGGATCAATGCAGGTAAAGCTTGACCTCCATAATCACAGCTGCCTCTCACCGTGCGCAAACGATGACTTCACCCCTGCCCTGCTGGCCGTCGAAGCTATGGAACAGGGCATTCAGATTCTTGCCCTGACCGACCACAACAGCAGCCGCAACCTGGTTGCTTTCGACGAGGCCTGCCGGCTGTGCGGCATCCTTCCTTTATTCGGTCTGGAAGTCTCCACCGTCGAGGAAGTACATGTGCTTACGCTCTTCTCCCATCTCAAGGACGCCCTAGAGTTCGGTACCTTCATTGAGTTCCTGCTCCCTGATACGAAGAACCGTACCGACCTGTTCGGCAACCAACTGGTGGTCGATATCGAGGGCGAAGTGATTGAGACGGTGGACAAGCTTTTGGTCGGTTCCACCTCCCTCGCGTTCAGCGACGTGGTGGAGGAGGCGCTCAGCAGGGACGCCCTGGTAATCCCGGCCCATATCGACCGCTTTGCCAACAGCGTGCTTGCCAACCTGGGGTTTCTTCCCGACCTGCCTTATTCAGCCTTGGAGGCCATTCACCTTCCGGTTCAAGCCGACACGCACAACCTGGCTATTCTTACTGGTTCGGACGCCCATTCCCTTGAGCAGGTGGGAAGAAGAAGCTGTTATCTCGATATGGAACAGATCAGCTATGAGGCGTTGAAGAAGAGCCTGGCAAACCCTTCGGCCGTCAGCTACCGCCAATGACAAAACAGGCTGCCTTGCGGCAGCCGATTCTCGTAATTTTCAAGCGATCAGCGGTTGTTCGAACGACCGAAAATCCTCAAGAGAAAGAGGAAGAGGTTCAAAAAGTCGAGATACAGCGAGAGAGCGCCGATGATGCTCAGCTTGGTGAACGTCTCTTCGTCGATGTTCGATCCATACTGCTCGTTCATCCTGATGATCTTCTGGGTATCCCATGCGGTGAGCCCAAGGAAGATTCCGACGCCGATGAAGCTGATCAGGTACTCCAAGCCGGATGAACGGAAAAACATGTTGATCAGTGAGGCGATGATCAGGCCCCAGAGTCCCATGACCAAATAGGAGCCGAACCTGTTCAGGTCGCGCTTTGTGGTCATGGCATAGATGCTCATGCCGCCGAACATGAGGGCGGTGGTAAAGAAAGTCTTGTAAATCACGACTCCGGCATAGACGGCGAATATGGTGCTGAGCATGATGCCGTTCAGGGCGGAGTATGCCAGGAACGCTCCGATTGCACTTGCCTGGCTCATCCTGTCCAGTCGGGCTGAAAGGTAGAAGACAAGGGCGAACTGACCGACGACAATCAAGAGAAAGCCCATGGTATTGCCGACCAGAGCACGAAGCAGCGAGGGATTGCTGGCCACAAAAAAGGCGATCAAGGCGGTAAGGCCCAAGCCTGCGGTCATCCACAGGTATACATTCTTCAATATGGTTCGCTCGCGTGCTGCGACGTTCTGGAATATTGATGTGTTTCGTTCTGACATAGTGCTAGCCTCCTGTGCTATCCCTTATAATGTCGCAATAAATTGAACAAACGTCAACGCTCCTGCATCCAACCACCCAAGCGGAAGTATCGATACCTAAGCAGGCATTCCAGGGAATCACCAAGCAGGTAGGCAGCCCACAGCCAGGGAAGTCCACGTTGAAATACAAGCACGACAAGCAACGCATAGGGAATCTGCACGAGCCATCCGCTGATTAGTGAAGTGTAGAGTATCGGGCGGGTATGTCCGCTGCCGAAGAAGGCCGATCCCAACCCTCCCGATAGCGCCATGAAAACCAGGCACAGGCCGTAGATGCGCAGCAGTGCAGCCGCCTCCGTGGAAACCGATGCCCCCCCGAGAAAGAGGCTGAGCAGGGGCTCGGGGGCAAACAGAAGCAGCAGGATGAAAGGGAGGGAAAAGAGCAGCCCGTTGAGACAGGACAACAGTGTGACGGCCTTCGCCTCCTTGAACTGCTTTGCACCCAGGCGTTGGCCCACCAAAATGCCGGACCCCATGGAAAGGCCGTTGGAAGGCATGCCGCAGAACTGATAAATCCGGTTGGCGATTCCCAGTGCGGCTATGGCTACCGTCCCGTACAGGGCGACAAGCTTGAGAAAGATGATGGTGATCAGGGACCTGAGCAGCATGTTGATCCCGCTGGGCAGGCCGATGACGAGCAATTTCTTGTCGATAGCCCAATCCAGGTGAAAAAGGCCCTTGACCCTGATGGTAAGGGGAGCCCTGCCGCTTTGCAGGTACCAGAACCCGGCAAGAAAGGCAAAGGCGTAGGAGATGCAGGTGGCTGCAGCAGCCCCGAACATACCCCATCCCAACCCTTTCAGGGAGGTGAGCGGTATGGTGTCAAACATGAAAATCGGATCGAGGATCATGTTCAATACAGCGGAGGCCAGCAGGAGCAGCATGGGTGTCTTGGCATCGCCGGTACTCCTCAGTATGGTATTGACGGTGTAGGAAGAGAAGAAAACCGGAACAAAGATCGAACGCAGGTAGCCATACTGCAGGCCATGGTGGAGAACCTTCGCATCATCGGTATACAGCCGGTAGAAAAAGGGAAGGATCAGGATGAGGATCAAGGCACCCAGGGTGCCGAGCAGTGCTTTGAATACGAAGGTCTGCTCCCCTATCCTTCTGGTCATTTCCAGGTCACCCGAACCCCAACTCCTGCTGAGCAGGGAGACGCTGCTCGTACCTACGACTTCATTGAGTATTTCCAACGCCAGAAAGAGTGTCAGGTAGATGGTGACTGCGGCCACCGCTTCTTTGTCCAACATGCCTATCCAGAACATGTCAACCATGTCGTACAACGCGGTGAAGAGCATTCCATACATGGTTGGAAGGCTCATGGCACGAATCTGTCTGTTCATGGTTTTGTATTGGCCAAGCATTCTGCGATTGTACAGATGTCCATTCTGCTATGCAAGAGAGGTGACGGATGGTATAGTATCAACCATGAAATGGACGTCATATGCATACCTCTTGCTCGGGCTTGCCCTCCTGCTCAGCGGGTGTTCCTCCATCAAGCAAGACCAAGCGTTGCAGGCTCCCGATGCGGCGTATGCCCTTGCCGAGGTGGTGAAGCTTGCCAGCCAATCAATTGATGTAAACCTGTATTCGGCTGTGACGCTTGAGTCGTTGCTCCCTCCGCAAACCAAACATTTTTTACAGATGCAGGAGATCCCGTTGTTCCACGATCACCTCGAAGTATGGCGGATGCAGGCCCTCAGTGCCTTTCGACAGGTGGTCGTACAGCTGCCTTCCCTTGTTGAGGCATCGGTATCATCGATCGTCTGGCAGGATGCTGAAGCGACCCTGAAAGAAGGAAACCGCAGTGCAACCACCCGCCTGGTTACCGAACAAGGGACCTTACTTGCAGAGCAAGTCAGGAGCCTGCTCCAGGAGGCTCTCCAGCCTAGCGGCATCACCTGGGCGCTCATCCTCGATCGGTATGGCATCTGGCAAAAGGGTACCGCTCTCTGGGGACGGGAGGAACTTCCTGTTGTTGCCGCCGAACCATTCGAACATCTCTACTCGTTCTTTACCACCACGTACCTCGCTGAGCTCGGAGCTCAGGAGGAACGACTGAGAACAACCCCTGTTCCCAAGGGCAGCGGATCATTCCTTGAACTTTTCCAGCAGGATGGCCGGCAATGAATCTGTTCAGTGAAGCCAGCGAGAAAGACAAGAGTGCGAACCAACCTCTCGCCTACCGGATGCGTCCCCGTACCTTGGACGAGTATATCGGCCAGGATGCCATCATCGGCAAGGGTCGCCTGCTCAGGCGGGCGATCCAGGCCGACCAACTCTCCTCGGTCATTTTCTACGGACCGCCGGGAACGGGAAAGACAACCCTCGCCCGGGTTATCGCCAACACGACCAAGCGACACTTCTCCACCCTCAATGCCGTTTTATCAGGTGTAAAGGAGTTGCGCTATGAAATTGAGGAAGCCCGTCAGCGGTTGGAACTGTACAATCGCGGAACCATTCTCTTTGTCGACGAAGTGCATCGATGGAACAAGAGCCAGCAGGATGCCCTGTTGCCCTGGGTTGAGAACGGAACGGTCATTCTTATCGGGGCAACGACCGAGAACCCCTATTTCGAGGTGAATGCAGCCTTGGTCAGCAGATCAAGAATCTTCCAGCTCAAGAGTCTGGACAGCGATGACTTGCTCTTGATTGCACGCCAAGCGCTTCTCGACAAGGAGCGGGGGTATGGAAACTTTCGGGTGAATTTTGAGGATGGTGCGCTGGAGCATCTGGTGGAGGTTGCCAACGGCGATGCCCGCAGCCTGCTCAACGCACTGCAGCTTGCAGTGGAAACCTCCGTCGACAGCTTCCCTCCAACCAAAGGAACGGAAATCTTCATTTCAAAAGATGCGGCTGAGCAATCCATCCAGAAGAAAGCGGTTTTGTATGACAAGGAGGGAGATTATCACTTCGATGTCATCAGTGCATTCATCAAGAGCGTGAGGGGAAGCGATCCCGACGCCGCCCTCTACTGGTTGGCCCGGATGATCAGCGCCGGCGAAGATCCGAAGTTCATCTTCCGTCGGATGCTCATCAGCGCATGCGAGGATGTGGGTCTTGCCGATCCCAACGCCATTGTCGTAGTACAGGCCGATGCCGAGGCTTTCGAACGCATCGGTCTGCCGGAGGGCAGGTTCCACCTCACCCACGCCGCTCTCTATCTTGCCACCGCAGAGAAAAGCAATTCGACACTTGCATTCTTCGACGCCCTCAAGGGGGTCGAACAACAGGCCCAGGACGAGGTGCCCAATCATTTGCGTGATGCCAGCCGGGATGCCAAAGGCTTCGGACACGGACAGGGGTATCTGTATCCGCACTCCTATCAGGACCATTGGGTCGCCCAGCAGTATCTACCTTCAGGACTCCAGGGCAAGGTTTTTTACCAACCGAGCAACCAGGGGTACGAGAAAAGCATCCAGGAGAAGGTCCAACGCCACCGGGAACAGCAGCTTGAGAGCGTCGAAGTTGATGCTTTTGTGGAAAACCTCTCATTCTCACCCGGAGACAAGCAGCGCCAGATGTGGATCAACCGCACCGTAAGCGAACGAGGAAAGCTCTTGGCAACCGTCCGCACGAAACTGCTGGAGCCGGTGAAATTTCGCCGAAGCGACCGAGTGCTTGTCTGTAACGCCGGCCATGGGCTGCTGCTCTGGGAGGCATACCGCAAGACCGCCGAGGGGCTGGTGGTCGCCCAGGTGAGAAGCAAGGACCAGCTTGACCATATCAACCACTATGCGGCTTCGCTGCCGGAGCTCGAGAAGCCGCAGGTGCATCTTGCCGACTTGAAACAGCTGCTTGCCTCACTGGATGAAGATCTGCTCTTTGAACTCATCATCGGTCGCAATGTGTTCTCCCGTGCAAGGGAGGAGAAACCCTTGTGCAAGGCCATGGTCGCCCGCTTGGCGAAGCAGGGCTCCTTGCACGTGTGCGAGAGTGTCCCCGGCAAGGGGTCGCGGCTCTCCGATTTTTTGCCGGCCGACTTGCAGCCGATGTTCATCCAGGCCGAAACGCTGCTGTATGGCCAAAGTTCCAATGCGTTGACCAACTGGGACGAGCAATACCTGCAAAGCATGTTTGAGGACGAGGGTCTTGCAGTTCAGGTTGTTTCGCTCGATTTGGCGGAAGAGCGGATGATGGGACAGAATGACATCAGGCGTTATATGACGCTCTCCTATCTGCCGTCATTCGAAAAACTCGGGTTGACCGTTGATGGCCGGGCCTTGGAGATGAGACTGAATGAATTGTTGGCAAACCGGTCCTTGCACTGGCGCCACCACCTGGCTTTCGTCCACGCTTCATTCCAACCGATGAGTCCTTCATCCGACTCTGTCGTTGCAAAGGAGCATGAAGGCATTTGATTGCAGGAAAAACAGTTGTCAAGGGCACCCCAAAATTTTGCAAAATTTACCCAAGGGTTGTTGACAAACAAAAGTCTTTAGGGCATAGTATGCAACGTTGAAACGCACTGGTAAGTAACCACTGCATCAGCTACCATGGTGGGAGTAGTTCAATGGTAGAGCACCAGATTGTGGATCTGGCTGTTGCGGGTTCGAGCCCCGTCTCTCACCCTTGATCGGGTCGCGAACGCGCTCGTAGCTCAGCTGGATAGAGCGCCGGACTTCGAATCCGTAGGTCGAAGGTTCGAATCCTTCCGGGCGCATGGGGTTTGGTTTTTGAAATTGTATTTTGTCATGGGCCGCTAGCTCAGCTGGTAGAGCAGCAGACTCTTAATCTGCGGGTCAAAGGTTCGATCCCTTTGCGGCTCAAAACATGGCGAACCTCGTAAGGGGCAAGACATGCACCGCGAGAGTGGTGAAATTGGCAGACACGCCAGACTTAGGATCTGGTACCTTACGGTGTAGGGGTTCAAGTCCCCTCTCTCGCAAAGGACAATCCGAAAGGGCTGTCTGACATAGATAGGTTTTTGCGAAAGTAGCTCAGTGGTAGAGCTCCACCTTGCCAAGGTGGATGTCGCGGGTTCAAGTCCCGTCTTTCGCTCTTAAGCAGTCAGAGAAATCTGGCTGCTTTTTTTTCTCTGTCATTGCCGGGCGCTCCAACATGTAGTAGTCTGACGTAGGAGAGTGAGGATGATGCAGTACCAACCAAACTTTACATCAGACAATACCATTCTTATGTTGACAGCAATGATTCTTGAGAAACTTCATGCATTTTCCCATACACTGGCTTTCAATCCAGCTTCTCCATTGCTCAGGCGAAATAATCTAGCCAAGACAATACAGGGTTCGCTGGCAATTGAGGCAAATACCCTCTCATTGGAACAAGTAACCGCCCTAGTGAATGGAAAGCACATTGCCGGACCAAAAAAAGATGTATTGGAAGTTCAGAATGCGATTGCCGCCTACCAAGTGCTCTATTCAAAAAACCCATATAGTGTGAAGGACTTGCTCGCGATTCACGGACTATTGACCAATGGATTGGTATTAGAATGCGGTAGTTTCCGATCAACTGCTGTAGGTGTTATGAAAGAAGAGCAAGTTATTCATATCGCTCCTCCAGCCTCAATGGTTGCCCATCTTGTTTCTGATCTTCTGGAATGGGTGAAAGAGTCTGCATATCCAATGCTTATAAAAAGCGCAATCTTTCATTACGAACTCGAGTATATCCATCCATTTACTGACGGAAACGGTCGCATGGGACGCATGTGGCAGACTCTCTTGCTCACAAGCTGGAATCCGCTCTTCTCCTACCTGGCGGTCGAGGAAATAGTAAAAGACCGGCAACATCAATACTATGATGTCATCAATAAATCCACGTTGCAAAACGACTCAGCTCCATTTGTCACCTTCATGCTGGAAGCAATCAACCAGGCATTGGATGAGCTGACACCCACCAAGGAACTCATTTCTCCCTATGTGGAAAAGCTTCTCTCAGTTATGGGAACTCGAACGCTCTCAGCTCAAGAAATCATGCGGGAGCTGCGCCTGACCAACCGCCAATCCTTCATGCGAGTGTATCTGCATCCCGCTCTTGAACTAGGCCTTGTGCAGATGACCATTCCGGACAAACCGAACAGTCGACTCCAAACATATTGTGCAAGGCTGGGATAACTGCGACTTGCATGCTGACTTGCATGCTGACTTGCATGCTGACTTGCATGCTGACTTGCATGCTGACTTGCATGCTGACTTGTACGTTCTTCTTGATATTTCTCAAGCAGTCAGAGAAATCTGGCTGCTTTTTTATGGTTTGTACCTTCCATTCAAACTTCTGCGTTTTGCAAACAAGAGGATTGCAGAGATCGTGACCAGGAACAAGCACAGCATCAATGACAGTCTGTAGGAACCTGACAAATCACGAAGCGCCCCACCGATGGCGGGCCCCAACAGCCCTGCCATGCCATAGGCGAGAAAGCAGAGTGGATACAACGACGAGAAGTAGTGAAGCGGGTAGGCATGGGCGATGACTGCGGCATAAAGTACAAAATTTGCACCGAAGGAAAACCCCAGAAAACCAACCAATACGAGAACAAGCGTAAGGCTTGGCCCGCCGACCAGGAAGAAGAGGGTTGTCAAGGAAAACAAAAGGAGGGAGAGCGGGATGCTCACCGATCCAATGCGATCGAAGATGAAACCCCAAATTATCCTTGCCGAGGCATTGCCGACAGAAAAAAGCATGACTGCAAACACTGCCTGAACCTCCGAGAGTCCTGATTCCTGCACCAGAGAGGAAAGGTTTCCAACCACCAAAAGCCCCGCGAAGGTGCCACTAAACATACCCAATGAAGAGAACATCATAACCGAATCGCGATAGACAGCATGCGGGATTTTTTTCCGGGTGGAGGAAGGTTCATCCGGCACGAAAAGCAGGTATGCACAGGCGAGCAACAGGATTGCTGCGATGATGCCGTATCCCCTGAGAAACAATGAGAGAGAAAGATTGGAGAGATACGCCTCCTCGATGACGGCTGAAAGCAGGATGGCCCCACCTCCGAAGCCTCCCACCGAGAGCCCGGTGATCAATCCTTTCCGGGAGGGAAACCACTTCAGGCATACAGTCAGTGGAACAACATAGGAAAAGCCGATACCGATACCCGAAAGCATGCTGATTCCGAGCAAGAGCAGCATAAAGGAAGCATGGCTGTATGATGCCAGAAGAAACCCGGATCCGTAGGCAAAAGCTCCGATGGCAGCTGTCTTCCTTGGTTCCAATCTGGGAAGAAGCCGACCTGAGAAGACCATTACTGCCGTGAAAACCAAGATGGTCAGACCAAAAACCAATCCAGCCTGACCATTATTGATTCCCGTCTCCTTCTTGACCCAGACGGACAAAGTACTCCAAGCATATACTCCGCCGAGGATGGTCTGCATACACAGTGATGCCGCTAAAACCGTCCATTTCTTTCCTACCTGTACCATGCATTCTCCTACCACTTTACTAAAGTTTTGACAGTATAGAAATTTTGTCTGGTATTTCGCAAGAACCCTCTTTCTTGAAAAAGGCATCCACAAACTGGGAAGCTGTCGTATTCTTCAACCAGATTATGCTGAATTCATGCTCATCTACCATGTTCTCGACGGTGAACCGTCCAAGGTTCTCATCACTGTGAGCTATGGATTGATAGACAAAACTGATTCCGAGCCCTTTGGATACCAATTTCTTAAGCGGCTGGAAACTGGAAAGCACCGTCACCCGGTTGAACAGCGAAAGGTCATATCCGTGGGATTCCAGCTCACGTTCAAAGATATTTCTTGTTCCCGAACCTGATTCGCGAACAAACAGGTTCTGCTGACGCAAATCTTCAAAAGCAATGGTCTTTCCCTCAAAAGGATGGCCTTTGGCACAAAGACCGACGAACCGCTCACGCTGCATCAGCCTTACATCATACTTTTTCTTCTCAAAAAGCCCCTCCACCACGATGAAATCAAGCCGGGCCGTTTCCAAGAGGGCCAAAAGTTCGGTCGTATTAGCCACAAGCAGCGACAGATTATGGTCCTCATGCTTCAAATACCGCTCAAGAAATCCGTCCAAAACACTGTCGCCTATGCTTTTCGTTGCGCCGATGCGCAGCACCCGCTTTTCGATGCGGCGCAGGCGGCGAAACAATTCTGCTTCATTGTAGAACTGTGATTGGGCAAACTGCTTGAGCAGCAAGCCATCATCGGTGATGTGCAGAATGCGCCCCTTATACTCGAACAATTTGGTGGAGTACTCCTCCTCCAGCGACTGGATTTGCTTGGTAACAGCAGGTTGCGTAAGGTTCACCAGCTCGGCGGTCCTCCGATAATTCATCGTCTCGCAAAGAGAAAGGAATGTTTTCAACCTAGTTTCCATATGCTGGCTCCTCGATAACTTTATGGAATTGTACTATAGAAATGTTTCATTGGATTTTATCAGTAAAAATTCGTAGTATCAACATCGATACCACGCACAAAGGAAGATTACCTACCAATGAATACAACCATCAAGGCATATGCACCGGGAATACTGCTCGCCGTCGTTA
>JAAZAT010000035.1 GCA_012514185.1 Spirochaetales bacterium
CATTATACAGTATGGTGGTTCAGTGAAGGCTTCGAATGCGAAAGCCTTGATGTCCAAGGAGCATATCGACGGTGCATTGGTTGGCGGAGCTTCTCTTTCCGTGGAGCAGTTCCTTCCGATTGTGAACTTCGATAAGTAAGTAACCGGAGTAGAGAAATGGGTGTTTTGAGCATTATTCTGTTGGTCTTATTCGTGATTGTCAGCCTGCTTTTGATTTTCCTCGTCGCAGTACAGGATGAACAGAGTGAAGGCTTGGGTGGCATTTTTGGTGGTGGAAGCAATACTGCCTTTGGTTCACATGCAAGCAGTGTTGTAACGAAGGCCACGGGAACACTTGCCGTGCTCTTTTTGGTACTGGCTCTCGTAGTAGCCTTTGTCAACAAGACTCCGTCTCAAGACAAACTGCTCGACTCCGTAACCACAGAACAGGTACAGCAGACAACCGACTGGTGGAATACCAGTGAAGCCGCAGCCGCTGGTGAAGCAACCAGTACCATCTAGGACGGTAGCTGCGTTCTAACTATTGACTACCGGCCGCGTAATTGCGGTCGGTAGCTGTTTCAAGGGAGGTATCATGCGGGTTTGCGTCCTCTATGCACCAGCAGCGAAAGGCAATGAGAAGATGAAAGCGATAGCCAAGGCGCTGAGCGAAGGCATATCAGCGCAAGGACATCTTGTGGATGTATTTGATATGACCCTTGATGCTGGAAAAATCGTTTCCTTTTATGACTATTTGATCATCGGAACGGAAAGTCCGACCTTTTTTGGTGGTAAAATTCCTACCTCTGTATCGGGTTTTCTCAAATCAGCCGGTTCCATCTCCGGCAAGCGTTGCATGGCCTTCATCACCAAGGGCGGACTCAGGTCAATGAAAACCTTGCAGGTCCTGATGAAAGCCATGGAAAAAGAAGGAATGTTTCTCAAGAAGAGTGAAGTGATTTCCAAGGTGGATTTCGCAAAGGCAGTTGGTAAACATCTGCAGATTTGATTGATTCTCTTGCTCGAAAAGAGTACCTTGAGACCTAGGAGTATCGTATATGAAACGTAGAGCAATTGTTATCGCACTCATGCTGTGCATCGGTTTTCATCTGACCGCTGCTGCAATCGGGGCACCGGCTGCAACCGTCAGGCTTACCAAGACTACACCGATCAGCATGACCGAGCTTGAGGCAGAAGTGGCTGAGTATCAGCAAAGTGCCAAGGCGGCCGGTCAAGATCCTGCCACGATCGATCCCCTGCAGGTTTTGAACCTTCTCATCAACAACGAACTCTTCCGACAAGGTGCAGCTCGTGACGGAGTGAAGATCACCGATGCCATGATCGATTCCGCATACGCTTCTCAAAAGGCTAATCTTGAAGCCTCGTACAACCAGAAAATCAGCGACGAACAGTTTGCAGAAGTCATCAAAAACAACTTTGGTTCCGTGGAAGCATATCGCAAGATGGTGGGTGAACAGTTGATGGTTGATTCGTATGTCAGACTCAAGAAAGCCGATGTACTCAATGCTGCGATCACCATCACAGAGGCTGAGATCAGCAGCTTCTATCGTAAGAACAAAACCCAGTTCGTCAGCCCGGAAACCGTCAAGCTCAGTCATATCTACATCCCCTTCGACGCCGACCAGGCTACCAATGACAAGAACAAGGCTACACTTGAAGAAGTGGCTGCAAACATCAAGGCAGGGAAGCTGACATTCGAGAAAGCGGTTGTCGATTACTCCCAGGATGCCCAGAGCAAAAATAAAGCCGGTGATATCGGCTGGCTTACCATGGACAATACCGATGCGCTTGCAGGCCTTGGCGATACCTTCTTCGATGTTGCATTCACCACCGAGGTTGGAACCACCAGTTCGCTAGTCACCTCCTTGACTGGATATCACATCCTCAAGGTTCTGGCTTACAACGAAACCAAGATTCTTGGACTTGACGATCCGATCAGTCCGAATACCACCAGCACCATCCGCGATTACATCAAGAGCGAGCTTTCTTCTGCGAAGCAGCAGGAGACGTACTATAAGGCTATCAATGCACTGGTTGATGATTTGCGCAAGAGTGCCACGGTAAACATCCTGTACAAGAAGTAATATGAAAACCAGACACAAAGCACGAGAATTAGCCCTGCAAACGTTGTACGCCATGGACTTCAACAAGGAACTCGACCTTCTTCATATTCCCTCCGTCTTCAGCGGGAATACCGAGGAAGAGTATGAGCAGCTTGAGGAAGAAGTGAAGCTGTATGGAATGTACCTGGTTCGGGGTACCTTGGAAAATCTTGCCGAGATTGATGAATTGATCAGCAAGTACTCGCTGAACAGGCCTCTTGAGCGCATCGATCTTGTCGATCGCAATATTTTACGCATGAGTGTTTTCTGCCTGCTGTATGGCGATATTCATCCGCACATCATCATCGATGAGGCTGTCAAGCTCAGCCAGGATTTTTCCACCGAGGTGAATTACAAGTTCATCAACGGGATTCTCGATACCATGCAGAAACAACTATGTGGAGTGAAGGAGCAAACCAGGCATGATACGTTTGAAGACTGAAGAACAAATCAAAAGGATTCGCCAGTCGTGCCATCTGACCGCTCGATTGATGGAGCAGCTTGCAAGTTTCATTGAACCGGGTATGTCAACCTGGGATATCGATCAATACTGTTATGATTTCATCACCCGCCACAAGGGTGTACCTGCGTTTCTGAATTATGAAGGATTTCCGGCAACCGCGTGCATCTCGGTCAATGAAGAGGTGATTCACGGCATCCCATCCAAGAGTACCATCATCAAGGAAGGAGATTTGGTGGATGTTGACCTTGGCATCAACATGGGCGGACATTTTTCCGATATGGCCCGTACATTCATCATCGGCAATACCAAGGATGAATACAGGAAACTTTGTGAAGTAACCCAGCAATGCCTGGTCCTTGCCATCGAGGCGGCTTCTGCCAAAGGCGCCAGGATCCAGGATATCGGCTCTGCGGTGTACAAGTACGCCACCAAGCATGGGTATGGAGTGGTTCGGGACTACTGCGGCCATGGGGTCGGGCTTGCTGTGCATGAGGAGCCTGAAATCCCCAACTATACCTCTTCCTACCTTCCCAATCCACGTCTTCGTGAAGGGATGGTGCTGGCGATCGAGCCGATGATCAATTTGGGCACTCATAAGGTAAAGGTTCTTGCCAATGATTGGACGGTAGTCACCCTCGATGGGTTGCCTTCTGCACATTTTGAGGATACTGTTGCGTGTACACACAATGGGCTTGAAATTTTGACAGTTGTTTGAGGACTGGGGAGAAGCTATGGTGATCAAGGAATTTATCAGCTGTGACACGATTCGAGACAGTGCATTGAAGCTTGCCCATCAGATGTACAAACACGATCGCTTTGTGCCTGATATCATCTATGCTTCACTTCGCGGTGGAGCCTATATGGCCAATGTGTTCAGTGAATACTACAAAATGGTCAGGATCAGGGAACAGGGCAGGCCTGTCTTTTATGCTGCCGTGGTTGCCCGATCTTATGGCTTCTTGAGAAGCCAGACAAATGTCATGGTTGACGGCTGGACGTACTCGCCTGAGCATCTGCGTACCGGTGACAAGATCCTGCTGGTGGACGATATTTTCGATACCGGCAAGACGGTCAATGCCCTCGCACAAATCATCATGCAGAAAGGTATTCCCCGTGAGGATATCAAGATTGTGGTTTTCGACTACAAGGTTCCCTTGTACAAGAAAGAAGAGCCGCTTCCGATTCAGCCAGACTACTACTGCAGGAAACATGTCCTCAACAGTCCTGACGATGAACGTTGGATTCATTACAATTGCCATGAATTTTTAGGCTTGAGCTCCCAGGAAGTGGATGAGCAGTTCAGCGATCCGGAGGTCAGAGAGATTTTGCATGAAGTGAGAGGCGATCAATAGAAATCGAAGAGATACTCCAGAAAGCGAATGAGAGCCTGTGGACGGGGGATGCTTTCTGGAATTACCATATACATCGGTTCAGAAGGCTTATACCTGCTTTGAGACAAATCGAGCAGGTATACTTTTTCCATCCCGCCTTTGTGAAAATACGGAGCAAGATGCTCCAACAGCTCAGGGTGATTGGACAGCAGGGTGGAGTAGTCGACCATCGGCAATCCTTTCGCATAGTGTTCGACTACGTTCAGGGGAGCTATGAGTGCATCAAGTTCCTTCGCCGCCATGTAGGCATAGATTTTGGAGAGGCTCGATTCTACATAATGGTCGCTGCTTCCAAGCACGACATATAAGGAATCGTCGATGATGATGCGCTCATCACTGCCGAGGGAAAAAACGGAGGCAAGCTCGGCTTCCATTGTTTTTGCCTCAAAGATATTGGCATCATCATTGGCAACAAACAATTGAAGAACGATGGTCTTGGACCTTTGCACGAGCAGGTCTGTCAGGTAGATTGCTGCAAGCAATCCTGCAAAAATGAGCAGGAGCTGGAGTGCGGTGGGTCTTTGAAACCGTTTCATGCCTATGTTGCCTCACTTTTCCAATCCTCGTATGATACTACCTATCATCATGAATGAAAAGCGAGGATACTTGGTGGGCATTCAGACTCTCTTCGACCCCGACAATGTTGTTTGGTCATTTCTTCTCAAGGTGTATTCCCTCCTGCTTGCAGGTTTGCTCTGGTTTCTCTGCAGTCTTCCCATCATCACCCTTGGGCCTGCAACAATTGCTTTGTACTCGTACTGTTTTGCGGTATTGGACGATCGGGAATCATACCTATTCAAATCCTTCTTCTCGACCTATGCAAAGTCCTTGAAGCAAGGAATTGCTGTTACCATTCTCCTGCTTCTGATAGGAGCGTTCCTGTTCATCGATGCCTGGTTTTTTCTCAATACTATGCCGATGCTTTTCTTCGTTGTGGCAGGGTTGGGAATACTGGTGCTGTTTCCTGCTTTGCATCTCTTTGCGCTCATGAGCATGCAAAAAAGTTCAATAAAGGATTTTCTTAAGCTGGCACTCTATCTTTCGATCAAGCATCCGGCTGTCACCATCACGGTTTTATTGGTAGTAACCGTTTGGTTTTTAAGCATGTATGCTCTTCCAGCATCACTACTATTTTCAGCAGGTCCTGCTTGTATGCTTGCTGCCATGTTTTTGAGATCCTTCTATAAACATATTGGTGTTTATACAATAAATAACTATAATAAAGAG